>SICM01000081.1 GCA_009694805.1 Candidatus Latescibacterota bacterium | reverse complement strand
TATAAAGGACGGTTTCGGATTATCACGGGGACCGCCTCTTAGAGAGCCGTATTCGCCGGTGAAGCGGATTCCTATATTTCAGACCCGAAGGCTTTCTGCCGGGGTTTTCGAGGGGCTATAATTCGGGAATGGCGAGTGAACAGTGTCCATCCTGGGGCTGAGTTACAGGGGGCTGCTGGGATAATGCGCATCCGGCCCCGGCGATCTTTTTCCTTGACGCCCCGTCTGTTCCGTGCGTATACTGCCTTCCCGATGGTTAGGGTGCGATTCGCGACGAGGACATCGTCCACAAAAGGAGCCTGAACCGTGAAAAAAATCGTCGTCACCGGCGGGGCGGGGCGCCTGGGGCGTCTTGCGATTGGGAACCTTCTGGAGCGCGGCTACGAGGTGCTCGCGGTCGATAAGGTCCGTCCTCAGACGGCCCTCCCGTGCCGCTTCCTCCCCGTTGAGATGACCGACGCCGCCCCCGTCTACGACGTGCTGCGCGGGGCCGACGCCGTCCTTCACCTCGGAGCGATCCCCGGCCCCGGCGGGGCCCCCCAGTCCACCCTCTTCCACAACAACGTCCTGAGCACCTACCACGTCGTGGAAGCGGCGTCGGCCCTCGGCCTCAAGCGGCTCGTTTTCGCCTCCAGTGTGTTCGCCGTCGGCTGGGTCGCCGAGCCGGAAAAATACCTCCCCCGCTACGTCCCGGTGGACGAGGACCACCCCCTCACCCCGTTTGAGGCCTACGGCCTGTCCAAGCAGATCGGTGAGGACGTCTGCGGGGCCGTCAGCCGGCGCACCGGCCTCCCCATCGTCAGCCTGCGCTTCATGAACATCATCTGGCCCGAAAACATCGGCGCGCTCCCCAGACCCGCCCCCCAAACCCCCCGGGAAACCCCTTTCGTCTACTGGGCCTACGTGGACGCCCGGGACGCGGCCCGCGCCTGTATTCTGGCCCTCGAAGCGGACACGACCGGCCACGAGGCCCTGTTCATCGCCGCGGAGGACATCCGGTTCGATTGTCCCACGCGGGACCTGCTGCGCGACCTGGCCCCCGGCGTCGAGATTCGGGGGCCGCTGAAGGACAGGGCCAGCGTCATCAGCATCCAGAAGGCGAAGAGGCTGATCGGGTACGAGCCGCAGCATTCCTGGCAAACGAAAAAAAGGGGGCTTGAGACCGGTTTTTCAAGCCTCAAGCCACGGCGGAATCCTACGATCTGAGAGGAGATGCGGGAGCAGATCCTCACCCACCCCCAAACCCCCGAAAGGGAAATCATTCTATCGGCAGGATGCCCTTCTGAAGGGCGTAGCGGATGAGGTCCGTCTGAGTCTGCAGGCCGAGCTTGCGCATCAGGTTTCCGCGATGGACCTCCACGGTGCGTGGGCTGATGAACAGCCTGTCAGCGATTTCGGCGTTGGTGCGGCCCTCGGCCGCCAGGTGCAGCACCTCCCGCTCCCGGGTCGTAAGCGTCTCGTACACATCCAGGGCAGTCTCTTCGACCTTCCGGACGTAGGTGTCGATGGCCCGCTCGGAGAGCGGAGCGCTCAGGTAGCCCCGTCCCGCGACCACCTCCCGCACGGCCCGCACCAGGTCGCCTGCGCTGGAATCTTTGAGCACATAGCCGCTCGCCCCGTTCCTGAGCGCCTCCAGCACGTAGGCCTCGTTGGCGTGCATGGAGAGGATGATGACACGGGTCCCCGGCGAGCGCTGGCGGACCTGCCGTGCGACCTCCATCCCGTTCAGGCCGGGCATCATCAGGTCTAAGACCGCCACGTCCGGCTTCAGCCGTTCGACCAGCGCAACCGCCTCCAGCCCGTCGCCCGTCTCGCCGACGAGGCGGAAATCCTGTTCGGCGTCGAGCAGGGCCCTCAGGCCCCGACGGACCACGGGGTGATCGTCCGCCAGCACGATGGTCATGATGCTCCTTTTCCTTTTAATCCATCGGAAGGATCCCCCGCCGGAGGGCGTAACGGATCAGGTCCGTCTGAGTCTGCAGTCCGAGCTTGCGCATCAGACTGGCCCGGTGGGCCTCCACCGTGCGCGAACTGAGGCACAACCGCCCCGCGACGACGGCATTGGAATGACCCTCGGCGGGTCAGGTGCAGCACCTCCCGTTCGCGGTCTGTGAGGGTCTCGTACGCATCGGGTGCAGCAGTAGCCGCCTTCTGAACGTAGGCGTCGATGGCCCGCTGGGAGAGCGAACGGCTGAGATAGCGCCGTCCGGCGGCCACCTCGCGCACGGCCCGCACCAGGTCCTTCACGCACGAGTCCTTGAGCACGTAGCCGCTCGCCCCGCTCCGGAGCGCCTCCAGCACGTAGTCCTCCCGATCGTACGAGGAGAGCATGATGACGCGGGTCTCCAACGCCTGAGGACCGATCCGGCGCATGACCTCCAGGCCGTTAAGTCCGGGCATCATCAGGTCCAGGACCAGCACGTCCGGCTTCAGCCGTTGGACCAGGTCCACCGCCTCCAGGCCGTCTATCGCCTCCCCCACCAAGCGGAGGTCCGGTTCGGCCCTCAGGAGAGCCACCATGCCCACCCGAACCACGGCATGGTCATCCGCCAGCACGACGGTTGTCATGTCCCTCCCTCCCTGTGCTCTCAACCCCCACGGGCAGTTCCGCCTGGAGTCGGACGCCGGCCCCGGGGGCCGACTCGACCTTCAACGTCCCCCCCAGCAGGGCCGCGCGTTCGCGCATCCCGGACAGACCGCTGGTGGCGCGGGCGGCCAGCGCGGTCTCAGGATCGAACCCCGCGCCCTGGTCCTCCACCTGCACGTGCAGCGTCTCCCGGTCCGCCCGGAGCCGCACCGTTGCCTCCCGAACGCCGGCATAGCGGGCCACGTTGGTCAGGGCCTCCTGCACAATGCGATAGGCCCCCGTCTCCACCCCCGGGGGGAACCGGCGCCCCTCCAAGCCGGTGTGCCGGAAGGTCACAGAGATGTCGGTCTGGGCAGTATACCGGTCGAGATGCCACAGCAGCGCCGGCAGCAGACCCAGGTCATCCAGCATCGATGGCCGCAGGTCGAGCGACAGGTTGCGCACCCTGCCGATCAGTTCGCCGACCACCTCCTGCGCTTGATGCGCCGGTTCGCACGTGCTCATCCTCAGGAGGAGATGGATCCCGGTCAGGCCCTGACCGATCTCATCGTGGAGTTCTCGGGCGACGTGGCGACGCTCGGCCTCCTGGACCTCCACCAGCCGGCGGGAGAGGGCCTGGAGGCGCTCCACCGTCTGCTTCAGCGGCCTCCTCCGTCCGCTTGCGCTCGACGCTCAGCCGGGCCTTCTCCAGGCCCTCCCGCACCGCCACCGGCAGGCGGCGCAGATGCTTCTTGAGCACATAGTCACTCAATCCGGCCTTCATCCCCGCCACGGCGATCTCTTCGCTCCCGGTCCCCGTCACCATCACCACGGGCATGTCGGGAGATCGGGCCTTGATCGTGCCGAGGACCCACAGCCCGTCCGACCAGCCCAGGTGATAGTCCGTGAGCGCCAGGCCAAAGCCCCCCCGCACCACCGCCTCGACAAAATCCTCCCTCCGGAAGACCTCTTCAAGCTCGGAATCGGGGAACGCATGCCGCAATTCCCGCGCGACCAGCCTCCGATCTTCCGGGTTGTCGTCCACGATGAGGAATCGCACGGCGCATCTCCACTTTGGACTTCAAGTACGACCTACGCAATGGACGCCAGGGGCCTTCAGTCGCCAAAACCTGAAAACTGCGTTACTCGTATCATAATTTGCATTCCGGCGGCAGGGGGCGCAAGACAAAATCGCTTCTCGAATTCCCGGTTGTGAGAGGCCTTCGGAATCTGTATATTTATAATTCTTGACCCGTGACCTGTGACGCGTGACTCATAAGGTTGAAATGACCCGAACCCTGGTGTTCCTCTTCTTCACGCAGTTGGCCGTAGGCGGCGCGTGGACGATGCTGCTGGTGCCCCTTCGGGAGGCCGGTCACAGCTTCTTCCGGTTCAACGGGCTTCTGGCCGCTGCGTGTCTGGCCCTTGCCCTCTGGGCAGGCCCGTACAGGGTCTTCGGCCCGGCCGGACTGTCGGCCCTGAGCCCTCAACTGTGGATCATCGCCCTGTTCGGCCTCTGTGCCGCCGCCCTGCTCGCCCACGTCTGGGCCGTCCTGTCAGACCGCATCCCGTGGGACCGCCGGTTCCTCCTGACCGCCGCCCTGGCCGGAAGCGCCGCCCTCGTCGGAGACGGCCTCCTGCACCGCTCCGCGCAGGCCCCCCTCTGGTGGGAGACCGTCCTGCTCCCCGTCTTCTTCCTGACCTCCGCGCTCTTCCTGGGCAGTGTCTGTTTTGCGATGATCCTGGGGCACTGGTACCTCATCTCCCCGGCGTTGTCGATCCGCCCTTTGCGCCGGGCTACCCGCCTGATCCTCGTCTCTCTGACGGTCAAGGGGATCCTGTTCGGCGTTGCACTCTATCTCTACGCCACGGCCGCCGACCCCGCCCGGCAGCAGACGGTGCGCACATTTCTGGGCGCTGGAGGGTTTTTCCTATGGGCGCGCGCCCTGTTCGGCCTCGTAGGGCCCGCGATCCTCTCCCTGATGATCTGGTCCACGGTCAAGATCCGGTCCACGCAGTCGGCCACGGGCCTGCTCTACGTGGCCACCATCCTCGTCCTGATCGGCGAACTGCTCTCGAAGTTTCTCCTCTACGCGACTTCGGTGCCGGTTTGAAAAACGCGAAACGTATCTCGTGAAGCGTGGGGTGGACGAGATACGAGATACGAGATACGAAATACGAGATACGAAATGGAAATTCGCTTTCGCTGCCCGGCCTGTTCGGCCCTCAATGAGGTGGAGGTCTCTGCGTTGACGGGCGAGGGGACGACCTGCGCGGCCTGTACAAAAAAAATCGACCTCGACCTCTCAGAAGCCATCCAGCATCGGGAGGTCGTCGACCGTTGTCCTATCTGTAATGCACCTCATCTGTACGTCCAGAAAGATTTCAATCAGAAACTCGGCCTCGGCATTGTCGTCTGCGCAGGGATCATAGGCCTGATCTTCGTGGCCCTGGACCGCCCTCTGGGGTTCTACCTCTCCCTCCTGGCCGCGGTCGTCCTGGATGCCCTGCTCTACCTCCTCCTTCCTAAAGTCACCATCTGCTACGCCTGCCGGTCAGAATTCCGGGCCTTCCGTCCCAATCCGGAAAACGGCCCCTTTGACCTCAAGATCGCGGATGTCTACGACAGGAAGAGGAAGTCCTCACCCGCCCCGTGACCCCTGAAATGCAGAGTGGGAGAATGGAAGAGTGGAAGAAAAATCCTTTCCCCGCTCTCCCACTCCCCCACCCCTGCTCTTGCCGTCTGACTCTATCGAATCCCCAGCGACTCTTCGGCCTCCGAAGCCGAGTAGTAGCGGATGCCCTTTCGGAGCAGCCGCTCCCGGGCCTGATCAGCCCGTTTTCCTCCCCCCCTCACCACCAGCAGGAGCCGCTTGGTCTCCTCCAGGTCCTTGTTCACATAGCCGGTCTTGACGAAGCGCCCCCCTTTTTTGGGGCTCTCGATGCGAAAGAAATTGAAAAGGGCATAAAGGGTCTCGGTCGACGTGTTTAAAATTTTGGCCAGGTCCGCCAGACGCATCTTCGTCCGACGATCCAGAAGCCAATCCTGCGGCGTACGGCGGTCTGGATTGAGGGCCTTGTCTTCTTTAATCTTTCGTATAATTTCGAGCTGTCTTTCGGTTAAAGTCTTCAGGTGAACTCACCCCTTTCAACAGATTAGGGCAGGGCGCGACCTTTTTGCGGCTAGGATTTTATACTCTTTAGACGCCTGAACGCCCTTTCGGTTTCAGAGGCTCAAAACCCGCTGATCTTCTGCTCATGCCCCCTGCTCAGACGTGAAAGGGCAGCGGCGCTTCTTCAGACTTTGGGTCAGGATATTCGTAAATCTTTCCCTCATAATTTCTTAGCAACATTTTTCCATCTTTGAATCCGGCCCGCGTCTCAGGAAACAGCGGGATCTTTCCGCCCCCGCCCGGGGCGTCCACGGCCAGATGGGGCACGGCCATCCCGGACGTGTGTCCCCACAGCGCGGAGATGATCTCCAGCCCCTTCTCAACAGGGGTTCGGAAGTGGTCCGTGCCCTTGACCAGATCCCCCTGAAAAAGATAGTAGGGCTTCACCCGGATCAGCAGCAGCTTGTGCATCAACTGCCGGATCGTCTCCGCATCGTCGTTGATGCCCTTCAGGAGCACGCACTGGTTGCTCACCGGCACCCCCGCATCCACCAACATCTCGCACGCCTGCTTCGCCTCCGGCGTCACCTCGGCGGGATGGTTGAAGTGCGTATTGACGTAGACCGGCGCATACTTCCGGAGCACGGCACAGAGTTCCGGCGTGATGCGCTGCGGCAGGGCGCAGGGCACCTTCGTCCCGATCCGGACGATCTCCACGTGCGGGATGGTCCGCAACTCCCTCAGCAGGTACGCGATACGGATGTCCGACAGCAGCAGGGGGTCCCCGCCGGAGAGGAGCACATCCCGGACCTCCGGGTGGGCCCTGATATAGGCCATTCCCTGGTCCACGTATTTCGTCGAGAACGTCTCCGGATGTCCTACCTTGCGCTTCCGCATGCAGAAACGGCAGTAGATCGGACACTGGTAGTTCACCAGGAGAAGCACCCGGTCCGGGTAGCGATGGGTCAGGTTCGGGACCGGGCTGTCCTCCGGGTCATCCTCGTGAAGCGGGTCGACCAGCCCGCACCCCACCCGCAACTCCTCCGCATCCGGCACGGCCTGGCGGTAGAATGCGTCCCCCACCTCCTGAATCTTGCTCAGCCAGTAACCGTTGATCCGGACCGGATAGCGCTCCGTGACCTGCCGGATCTCCCCGGCGTCAATCCCCTCAAAGCGCGCCGCCAGGTCCTCGGCCGAATTGATCCCGTCCCGGAGCAAATCCCTCCAGTCCTGATCCCATCCGCCTGAATGTTTCATACCTGCTCTCTCCTGAGTTGGAGCAGTTTCAGAAACTCCTCCCGGACCTTGTCATCCTCCTTGAAGAGCCCGCGCACGGCCGAGGTGACCGTGAGCGCCCCCGGCTTCTTCACCCCCCGCATCTCCATACAGAGGTGGCGGCCCTCCACCACCACCATGGAGCCTTGAGGGTGCATCTTCTCCTCGACGAAATGGATGATCTGTTCCGTCAACCGCTCCTGGAGCTGCGGCCTCTTGGCGTAGAACTCCACGATCCGGGCCAGCTTGGACAGCCCGATGATCCGCTCTTCCGGGATGTAAGCCACGTGCGCCCGGCCAAAGAACGGGATCAGGTGATGGGAGCAGACCGAGAAAAATGAGATGTCCTTCACCATCACCATGTTGCTATAGTGTTCGTCGTTCGGAAAGGTCGTGATCTTCGGCTCATTCCCGTTCTCCAGACCGCCGAAGATCTCTATATACATCTTGGCCACGCGGCGGGGCGTGTCCTTCATGTTCGGGTCCTGCAGGTCCAGCCCCAGGACCTTCATCATCTCTTTGACGTGAAAAGAGATCCGCTTGATCTTATCTTCGGCCATGTCAACCCCACGATGCGTCACGGGTCAAAGGACTTAAGACACGCGACCCTGGACCCGTGACGGGTTTCCTCATCGGACATCCGGAAGCTCGTCCGCCGCCTCTCGCCGGCACGTCTCGCAGAGCCCGAACACCTGGAGGGAGCGCCCACGAGCCATGAAATTGGAACGCCAGCAGATCGCCTCCAGGCGGGCGTCCACGGTATCGTCGAAAAACTCCTCCACCTTCTCGCACTTCTCACAGACCAGGTGCCCGTGCCGCCTCCCCACGCCCCGGGGCAGTTCCTGCCGGGCGTAGGCGCTCTCATACAGGAACCGGTCCTCCCCCACCCACATCTTCCGGACCAGGCTGCACTTCATCATGATATCCAGGGTGCGGTAGATCGTCGCCCGGGACACCGAAAGCCCCTTCTCGCGCATCTGCGCGAAAAGCGTCTCCACGTCGAAATGCCCGACCCTGCGGATCACCTCGGACAGGATCTTCTCCCGTTCCACCGTCATCCGGAGCCCCAGGGATTCGAGATAGCTTGCGAACCGGGCCTGCGGTCGCTCGCTCTGAAACTCGTCCAGCGGGTTCTCCCCGTAGGCCGACGGGTCGAAGTCGAAGTGGTTGAGCCGGTCGGAGGCGATGACCTCGTGGATCTCGTTCAGAATCGCCAGGTGCCGGTCTTCATCAATGGCCAGCTGGCCGAACAGGCGCTGGATGCGGGGGGAGGTGCAGTGCGCCTTCAGGTCCAGGAAAATGGACTGGCTGTCCTGCTCTTCGTGGATGGCCATCATCACCGCCCCGAGCGCGTCCTCCGGCGGATCGAACGGCCTGTCCACAACGGGTTCCACCGGCTCGATGGGGACCGGGCTGAAATGCCGGATCTCCGCCTCCAGGACGTCCAGGTGCTTCTGCTCCTGCTCCGCCAGATACAGGAAGGCGTCCCGTCCGCTGGGGCTGGCCGTCAGTTTCGCCGCCTGCGCGTAAAATCGGGCCGCCCCCCCTTCGACGCTCAGGGCATGCCGGAGCGCATGAAGGTCCTCTTTACCCAGGACCTCCTTCGGGATCTCTTTTCTCCCCCCATCCATCGTACGCCCTCTATTATCCTGTAAAAAAAGCCTTTAGGAGACAGTAGCCCTCACCCAACCCGCAGACACAGGGGTGGACGAGGGCCTGAAAAACAGTCGATTGAGCGCTTACAAATATAACGAACCCTTATGGGAACAGCAAATTCTTTCCCTAAACGCGGTATCGCTCCAGGGCCTTTTCGTCCAGTTCCACACCGAGCCCTGGCCCGTCGGGCACCAGCGCATGGCCATCCTGAAACGAGATCGGATCGACGATCAGATCGTCTTCCCGCAAAAAATTGCCGATGATGTCGCTGCCGAGCGTGCAGTTCTTCGCCGCGGCGCAGGCATGTACATAGGAGGCATCCAGGATGCCCAGATCCACCTCCGTCCCGTGCCAGACCGGGATCCCGGCCAGGTCCGCGGTGGCCGAAAGCCGGACGAAGTCGGCCATGTTCCCGCCGATGTTCAGATAGTCTATGGCCTCCTTCTTGATGGCCGCGATCAGGTCTCTCGGGCTATGCCCGTAGGGCAGGTGGATGTGGAGCGCCACGGGGATCGTCGTCTTCTGCCGGATGAGCGCATACCAGTCGAGGTTCCAGCGCGGCACCGGGTCCTCGAACAGCTCCACGTGATAGCCTTCGAGTTGCCGGGCCAGGCGGATGGCGTGCGCGGGGTGGTGGAACCGTTCGTTCGGGTCGATGATGATGCGGAACGCCGGACCGGATGCCTCGGCGATGGCCCTCACCCGCTCCACCATCGGGTCCTCCAGGGCGCACTTCATCTTCAGGCCCGTGAATCCCCTCTCGACCGCCGTCCGTGCCGTACGGCCGATGTCCTCCGGGGTCTGCCGGCCGCACCAGTAATCCACCAGCACGCGGTCCCGGTACCGGCCGCCCAGCAGCTTCCAGACCGGGACGCTCAGCGCCTTTCCCACCAGGTCGAACAGAGCCACCTCGAACCCGTCGTAGGCCCGGTCCTTCGGGATCGGCAGGGCCCCCAGGTTCAGGGCCATCGGATCCTTCCCGACCAGCAGGTCGATGTTGCGCCGGATGTCCGCCTCCGGGACGCCCCGATAGGTCTCCCCGATGCCCTCCAGACCCCCATCGGTCCGAACGCGCAGAATATGCTTGACCAGGTCGGCAAAGCTTGCCAGCGGAACGTCCCTGTCGAAGGCGGGGCTGTTGACGACCCCCTGCCGCATCGGGACGCGCACGGGGATGGCGTCGATCCGGGTGATCTTCATGGGTATCTCCGCATGGATGAATGTAGGGGCACGGCGCGCCGTGCCCCTATTAAATTCACGGTATGAAACTCGTCCGCTCGTCCACCCGCAACACAAACGCCGCGATCAGCCTCGCGGCCTGCCCCAGGTCCTTGAGGGACAGCACTTCCACCGGCGTGTGCATGTAGCGCAGGGGCACGCTCACAATCGCCGTGGCCACCCCCGCCCGGGTCATCTGCATCACGTTGGCGTCCGTCCCGGTCCCCCCCGAGGCGGCCTCCACCTGGTAGGGGATCTTCTCCCGCTTCGCCGTGGCCACGAGCAGATCGTAGACCACCGGGTTCGCGTTTGCCCCGCGCACCAGAACAGGTCCCTTTCCGATCTCCATCCGGCCCACCTGCCGGGGGTCGATGTCGGGATGGTCCGTGGCCCACGTCACGTCCACGGCGATTCCCACCACCGGGTCGATGCCGTAGGCGCTCGTCCGTGCCCCGCGAAGCCCCACCTCCTCCTGGACCGTGGCCACGGAGAACAGGGACGCCTTCAGCCGCTTTCGCTCCTCCGATGCGAGCCGCATCGCCTCGGCCACCACGAAAACCCCCATCTTGTTGTCGAACCCTTTGGACACGACCAGGTCCTTCCGCAGGACCTCGAAATTCGGGTCGTAGGTGATCGGGTCCCCGATGGACACCACGGACAGGGCCTCCTTGCGGGACCCGGCCCCGATGTCGATCCACATCTCGTGGACCTTCGGCACCTTATCCCGCTCCTCGGAAGTCATCAGATGGATCAGTTTTTTTCCGATCACCCCCAGGACGGGGCCCTTCGGCGTGTGGATCCGGACCTTGCGTCCCGGGATCGGGCCGGGGTCGAACCCCCCGATGGTCTGGAAGTAGAGGAAACCCTTGTCGTCCACGTGGACGACCTGGAACCCGAGCTCGTCGCAGTGGCCCGCCAGCATGATCCTGGGCCTGCCCTGCTCGTTCAGAGCGGCGATGACGTTCCCGTGGACGTCCACCGTCACGCGGTCCGCGTACCCCGACACCTCGGCCCGGTAGACCTCCCGGATGGGGCCCTCGTAGCCCGACGGGCTGGGGGCCTCCAGCAGACGCTTCAAAAAATCCAGCGATGCCTGACGCATGAACCCTCCCAAAGCGTTCACCGCAGTTAAGACACTTCTCTCTGATAATATGCCGACCCATAGTAGGCGTCCGCGACCACCCGCACGAGCACGTTGATCACCGCGGCCACGGGTACAGCCGCCACCATGCCGAGCACCCCCCACATCTGCGAGAAGGTCGTCACGGCCAGAATCACCCAGATGGGATGGAGCCCCACGCGTTCTCCGACGATCTTGGGGGTGATGATGTTCGCCTCCAGCGCCTGAACCACGATGAACACCCCAACCACCTTCAACAGCGCCCCCATGGGCTCGGGCTCGAACAGCGCCACGACCGCTGAGACCGCAAGGGAGAACAGGAGACCGACGTAAGGGACCACATTGAGCAGACCCGCCAGGGCCCCCAGCAGGAGGGCGTAGGGGATGCCGCAGAGGACCAGCCCAACAAACGTCAGCGCCGCCACGATCCCGCAGACCATCATCTGCCCTCGCACGTACTCCTCCAGGAGGCTGTCGATCTCACGCAACAGCTTCAGCACGGGGTCTCGATGCCGGGATGGAAGGAGGTTGGTGGCGAAGTCCCCGATTTGCGCCCCGTCCTTGAGGAGGTAGAACGCCACGAAGGGCACGATCACCAGGTTCAGGAGCACGGCCGCCTCCGTCATAAAACCCACCAGCTTCACGCCGAGATAGGCGAGGGCAGCCTGACCGATCCCCGGCAGGTCCTCCAGGGCCTTCTGCTGGAGGGCCTCCCCCCGCTCTCCGAAGCCGACCTTCGTAGCCCACGATAGCAGGTCGCCATACCACGCCTTCATCCGTGCGCTGTACACCGGAAACTGCCCGATCAGCCTTCCAATCTCCGAGATCAGCCGGGGCACGAACACCACGGCGATCCCCACGACCGCGACGAAGATCGCGACCATCACCGCCAGGATCGCCGCCAGCCGGGACCGGAGGGGACCTTCCAGAAACCGGACCAGAGGCGCGCACACAAAGGCCGCCACAGCCCCGACCCCGAACGGCCACAGCACGGACAGAATGCCATCGAAACCCCAGGCGACGACCAGCACAAAGGAGACCAGGACCGTAGCCAGGGCCGTCTGGATGCCCCGCCACGCGCAGAAAAACACGATGAAGAGGCAGAACCAGGCCACGGCCGGGGAGAGAGTTCCCCGTACGGAATAGACCACGGCCCCGAGGAGGAGCAGGAGGGCCCCGGTGGTCAGGGCATCATATCCGTCGCGTCTCATTCGAAGCCCCATACAAAAAAGGCCGACCATTCATGGGTCGGCTTCGCCGTACATCGCGGAGATATAGACACGGGCCCGACCCACCTTACGGCAGACCATCGGGCCATCCTCCTCAGCAGGTAGGGAGATCCGTCAAGGAGGGGGGGCGTCCGATCAAGGCACACCGTCGGGCCCGTGGGGAGATGGATAGCATAAAATAAACATATTGGGGGAGAAAATCAAGCAAAAGCATTTGACAACTGTTTGTTAATCAATATATTGTGCCTTAAGATGGGCTATCCACATTCTATGGCGTGCGATTTCTCGACCGTACCCCTGGTTCTATCCCGTCTGAACGCCCTGCCACGCAGGAAGCCCCTCCTTCAGCAGGATATGGATGGAGGAGAATTCCGCCTGAGGGACATTTTTCTTCTCATTCCCGCTCCCGTCCGCGGACGACAGATTCAGGACCAGTTCACTCCCCTCTTGCGCGACGATCTGCAGATACGCAGCGCGCCGTTCGAGATCCACGCCCCCCTCGCCCTCGTGAGCCCGGGCAGGCGGGGAGACGGCCGGCGCGCGCCGCTCCGGCTCTCCGCCTGCCTCTGCCTCCTGAGCAGAATGCCGGAATTGCAGAAGCCGGATCGTCGTTGCGGGTCCAACCTGCCCCTGGACCTTCACCCCCCACCGCGTCGGCGCTTTCAGAAGATCGATCAATTCCTTTTGCTGATCCTTCACCGCCTTGAGGTTGGCCTGCAGTTTGTCCCTTGTCCGGACCTCCACGATATGTTCCCTCAACTCGGACACCAGTTTGAGGAAGATGTTCTGCCGGCTCGGATTCTGACTGACGTAAGTCCGATTCGTCCGGGTCAACGCACCCACGATCACCTTGAAAAAAAATTCCTGGAGACCCCGATCCACCTCTTCCTCGGAGCGGTCCCGCAAAATGCGATAGATATCCTTGAGATCGACCTCAATCCCCCGCCGGCTCTTCGTGATGACGTTGCCGAACTGCACGTCGATGGTGCCATAGTCCCGCAGGAATCGCCGGCTGGCCATGCGCATCCGCCCATCCATGGCGTTCAATTCCGCCTCCAGATGGGCCATCTCCCGCATCAGCGCCCTGATCTGCGCGAATTCCTGGCCCCATATCCCCACCTGCACCTCTGTGTCCACCAACCTTCCCCCCACCTCTACAGCCCGATCCGACAGCACCTCCGCCTGCTCCAGATTCCCCCCGACCTTCAAAGAACGGCAGCGGATGCGCGCCCCCTGCACATCGCCCTTCACCACCACGTCCCCCCCTACCTCGATCACGCATCGCTGCGTCAGGTTCCCCGCCACGTGCCCCTGCACGGACACCCCTCCCGCCCCGCGCACGACGCCGCCCCGATAGACGTTACCTGTGACCTTCAGGTCCCGCTCGGCGAGTTCCAGCGTCCCGCCCTGCATGGTGATTTCCGCCACCTCCAGGAGCTGTCGCTCTACTTCCTCCCAGGGCGTGGCTTCATTATCCTTCGGCCGGTCTCTCTGCATCGCGCCGTAGACCCCCTACTTCGTTCCCTCGCCCAGTTCCCGGATCTGCTTTCGCACCTCAACGAGCTGTGTCGTCAATCCCATCAATCGCTTGAACTTGTCAAGGGAGATCGGTTTGGAGATGAGCAAGTCAGCGTAACTCTCCACGCTCCGACTTCCGACAGCATCCGCGAGGTAGCCCGAGACGATGGCGATCACGGCGTGAGGACAAAGGCTTCTGATCACCGAAAGGATGTCCAGACCTGTGACCCCGGGCATCCTGATGTCGAGCGTGATCAGATCATAGGTCGTACGGGTGGCAAAGGCAAGCGCCTCCTCTCCGCTGGAAGCTCGATCCACCTGTTCGGCTTCAAAAAGTTTGGCCGACTCAACCAGAAAATCTGCCACTTCCGCACTGTCATCGACGACCAACACACGCATAAGGAACCTCAAGGAATGTAGAATGATACGCCCGTCGCGCCTCTAATAATGTCTTCCAAACAGCTCTGCGAACTGAAAGAAGTCCTCTATCCCCACGGCCCCATCCCGGTCCATATCGAACCGCGCCTCGAAGCGTGCCTCCCCCCGGAAAGTTCCAAAGTAGGTCGCAAACAGAAAGAAGTCAGAGAGTTCCACAACGCCGTTCCCGTCGAAGTCCGGGGAGCGCCCCGGAAAACCTGCGATCCGGGTCGCCGCCGCAAACGCCGCCCGCCCGATCTCGTTGACCAGCGCAAAATCGACGGCCCCGACGGTATCGCGCGCCGTGTGAAAAGATGCGTCGGCCCCGAAATACTGGAACACCCCCACGCCCGGATAGCCCTGATCTGTGAACGACTGGTGGTCCGAACAGTCACACCCCTCCCGCCCCCGGTTGGAGATCGTCTCCAGATAGCCCATCCCCGACGTGTTGCGCGGGACGAGCGAGGTATAATTCAGGGCCGCTTGAGCCACCTCCCCCCCCAGGTCGAGCGAACGGCTCGTCACGTCGATGCTGAACGCCTTCGGAAAGTCCGTCGCGCGCGTCCCCAGGGCGTCGATGCTGAACATCCCCCGGACATCCTCCCCCCGCGCCCGCGCCCGTTCCGCGTACGCCCGGCTCCCCCATAACCCCAGTTCCTCGGCGTCGAAAAGGATGAAGACGACCGAGACATCCGTGTCCATCGCCCGGAGGAGGCGGGCCATCTCCAGCACCACGGCCACGCCGGTGGCATTGTCATTGGCCCCCGGCGCGAAGGTCGTATCCGGCGCGCTCACCGTATTCGAGCCGGTCAGGTTGACGGAATCGTAGTGCGACCCCAGCACCAGATACCGGTCGGGATACCGCACGCCCCGCTTAATGACGGAGATGTTACGGGCCGGGACCCGATCCAGCACATAGCGCCGCCCCAGGATCGTCCTGTCCAGAGTGACGGTGAACGTGTCAAACCGGGCCTCCGCGTAGCCCGCCTGGATGAGTCGTTCGCGCAGCCACGCCCCTGCTGCACGGCTGGAGTCCGTCCCCACAAAGCGCGTGTTGAAACCTGAGAGGCGCTGTACGGTCGCCCGAAGGCTGTCCGGGGACAGGCGCTGCACGAGGGTCTGGACATCGGGATCTGGAGCCGCAGACGCAGGGCCCGAAAAGAAGCAAAAAGCGAACAGAACACAAAAAAGGCCCTTCCCCCGACCACGGCCTTGAAAAAAGGCGCAGGGCGGAACACCCTGCGCCTGCTCTGAAGACGATCTGAAGCTATCGCACATGCATGAGGCCACTAAGAGTCCGTACGGAAATCCCATCCGGGCTTCAAGCGGCTGCGAAGGCTGTGGGTTGCGTTACGCTCAGTCGCCGCATCTACCGGAAGATGCGCCTCCTTCGCAAGCCTTGCCCAAAGCCTTCTCGCTCGCTTTCGGGCCTCAGAGCGAATTTCCGTACAGACTCTAAGCATAATGGTGCTCTGGCCTCTCCTTCCCCTGTGGAGATACGGATTCTATCTGTTCTTCTGGGACGCTGCCTGTTTCGCCGCCACACGCCGCGCCCGAGCCCGGGCCTTGATCGCCTCTTCCCGGCGCTTTCGCGTTCGACGCAGCTCCCGGCGTCGCTCTGTGCTTCGTCCTGACAAACAGACCTCCTTTCAGGAAACATGGAGTAAGGGCACGGACCCCCTTACTTGATCGAAAACGCAAATCCTGTCCCGATACGATAGGCACTGTCCTTCTGGTTATCGGCGATAGCCATCTTCATCTCGAACGTCCAGCGCCATCCCCCTTTACCCAGCTTCCACTCGACCCCGACCGGGACGTTCAGCGATCCCTGGGTCCTCCTCCGGGTCTGGGATACGAGAACCCCGGAGGGCCCCGGGACCTGCGCCACCTCCTGCTTGACGTTGACGCCGGGGCCTATCCCGGCGTACACGACTGCCTTTGGACTCCGGTAGAACTGGAAGCGGCCCTCAAGGCTCACCGAGGTGATCTTCGTCCCGGAACGGGAACTGTATTCAAGGCTGGGCGTGATCCGCACGCGGGAAGAAGCGACCCCCCCGATGTCCACGTACCCCCCCACCATCCAGAGCGTCGGCCCGGCGGTGGTTCCGAAATACGGGTCCTCCTTCTGGAGCAGCCCGACCCCCCCCTTCACCCCGAACCCCACTGCCCGCGCCTCTCCCATCATCGTCAGAGATAGTCCCGCTATGGCGACTGCCACGACCCATCCCTTCAAAACCGGCCTGCCTAACATTACGAACCTCCGTGGGGTGAATGGCGAAAACATCCAAAAGATACAATAAATATAGCAATCCCTGCGAGGGAAGTCAAAAGATAAGTGCTGAATGCAGAAAAGAGAGGGCTGACAAAAACAGAGAACAGAGCTTTTGACTTTACTCCGGACTCAGCACGCGGGATTCAGCACGGCTTTCAGGGTACTCCCGTGGCCAGCAACCCGCCGTCCACGGGCAACCCGACGCCGTTGATCTGACTGCCGGCCGGAGAACTGAGAAAGACCACGGCCCTGCCGATATCCTCCGGGGTCCCCCTGCGCCGGGTGGGGATGAACTGCCGATGGTGATCGTCCATGCTCTCCCGGTCCGGCAGCGGCGAGCCGAAGACGTGCCCTGTGTCCATGTAACCCGGCAGGATGGCATTGCAACGAATGCCGTGCTCGGAGAGGTCCACCGCAACGCTCTGCACGAGCCGGATGATGCCTGCCTTGGCCACCCCGTAGCAGGTGTCATTCGGCCAGACCCGGCGGGCGTGGACCGAGGAGATGCATACGATGCTGCCCCCCCCGCCCTGCCGCACCATCGCCCGGGCCGCCTCCTGACTGCACAGAAAGTAGCCCTTCAGGCAGACGTCGAGCGTCCGGTCCCACACCTCCTCCGTGATCTCCAGAAAGGGGGCGTTCTGCGACCAGTAAGGGTTGTTGACCAGGATGTCGATCCGCCCGAAACGTTCCAGAAAGGCCCCGAACATGGCCTTCACATGCTGGCTGTCCGAGATGTCCCCCGGATAGAACTCCGCCTCCCGTCCTTCCTGCCGGATCAGCCTCAGCGTCTCCTCGGCGTCCGCATCCCTTTCGATGTCGTTGATCCCCACATCACAACCCGCAGCGGCCAGCGCCCGGGCGATGCCCCGCCCGATCTTCCGCCGCCCCCCCGTGACGAGGGCCTTTTTACCGATCAGTTCCATAGGAGAATCCCTTCGACAGGTGAAGCCGTAGCGCACAGAACTCAGAGAAAACCGGATGGTGCAGATAGTGGTAAGATACCCCCCTGACCTTTATCCGTCAAGGGATAAAATGAGACGGCCCCCAGCGAGCCGGAGGCCGTTCATCGTCCGTAGGGGTAGAGGTGATCGACGGACGGAAATCTATGGCAGGAAGGCTCCCAGAACCGCTCCTGCCATCTTCATTTACTGCAGAAGGGTCAGCGCGTTCTGCGGCAGGGCGTTGGCCTGCGCCAGGAGCGATGTGCCCGCCTGGGTCAGAATCTGTGACCGCGTGAATTCAGACACCTCCTCCGCCACGTCGGCATCCCGGATGGTCGATTCCGACGCCTGGAGGTTCTCAAACGTGACGTTATTCCGGGCGATGGTGTAGCCGAGCCGGTTCTGCTGAATGCCGAGCTCCCCTCTCACCAGGCTCACCGTGCTGATGGCCTGGTCCAGAGGAGACAGGGCAGCCTGGGCGCTGGACTGGGTGGCCATCGAAATCGACCCCAGGTTGAGCTTCGCCCCCGTCGCCCGCATGTCCTCCAGCGTGATGCTGATCCGGTCCACGGAGGAGGAGTTGGGCCCCACCTGAAGGTCTCCCCCCGTCCCGGCGGAGATGAGCAGCGTCGTGCTGTCCAGGTCTCCATCCGTGTAAGAGTCATTCAGGGCGACCGCGATCCCCAGCCGGTCGAAGTTGACCAGGGCCGTGGTACCCGTGGACACCTGGCTACCGTCCAGGATGGTCCCGATGCGCACGGTCTGCGTGACCGTTCCGTTGCCGATCGTGACTTCGCCGTCTGCGCCGCCGTCTACAAAGGTATAGGTCCCCGCCTGCGCCCCGGACAGGATCGCCTGTGTCATCCCGGTCGTGGCCGACACGAGCGATGTGGACACGGCCGTATTCTGGCTGACCGTGTTCCCGAACCCGCTCAACAGCGAAGTCCCGTTATAGGTCGTGGCGTTGGCGATTCGGTCGACCTCCGACATGAGCTGCGTGACCTCGGAGTTGATCGACAGCCGGTTGGTGTCGCTGATCGTGGAAGAGGCCGCCTGCACGGCCAGTTCCCGCATGCGGAGGAGCATGGAACTCACTTCGTTGAGGGCCCCTTCTGCCGTCTGGATCAGGTTGGTCCCCTGCTCGGCATTCCGCGTGCCCACGGAGATGCCGCGCAACTGCGCCCGCATACCCTCCGAGATGCTCAGGCCGGACGGATCGTCCATCCCCTTGTTGATCCTCATCCCTGAGGAGAGGCGCTCCATTCGCTTGCTCAGGTCCTGGCCACTGATGCCCAGGTGCCTGCGTCCGTTGAGAGCGACGATATTGTTGTTGATGCGCATTGGCATTTCTGAATCCTCCTTGTTCGCACTCCCGCGCTGGGCGGCATCCTTGCCGATTCGACGCGAATTTAAATACTATTTAATATCATTTAGTTTTAATTATATCGACACTCTGAGTCCAAACTTTAATCATTCGACCTCCAATTTTTAAACTATTTAGTATTAAATAGTATTTATAATATCGGCACAGGTTCTCGAAGCCTTTAAATCTTTTTTGGACCCCAAACCCAGTAACGTCCGGTTAGGTTTTTGCTCAACAGAAATCAGGAGTTGATAAGAGGGAGAAGATGCGGTATCTCTTAGGGGAGAAGTCCAATACTCCCTATAAAACAAGGAGAAACCGCCATAGAATCCTCCGTCCTCTCCACCTCGTC
>SICM01000080.1 GCA_009694805.1 Candidatus Latescibacterota bacterium | reverse complement strand
AGACGAGGTGGAGAGGACGGAGGATTCTATGGCGGTTTCTCCTTGTTTTATAGGGAGTATTGGACTTCTCCCCTAAGAGATACCGCATCTTCTCCCTCTTATCAACTCCTGATTTCTGTTGAGCAAAAACCTAACCGGACGTTACTGCTATATATCGGCAGAAGGGAGAAATAACTTTGGACCAGAAATAAGATTTTTATTTCCGGCCCCACTGCCTTCCGATCTGTCTTTTTATCAGATGATCGTTCTGCGCGCCTCCCTCTCAGCCAATCCTGACCTCTTTCCCGGCCTCTGAAGATTTGTAGATGGCATCGAGGATCTGCGTGACCACCAGGGCCTGCTCGCCCGGCACGGGGGCCGGCGCATCGTCCTGGATGGACCGAACGAACGCCTCGATCAGCTTCTGGTGGGACTTCACCTCCGGGAGACGCTGCGGCGTGGCGTCGAATTGCACCCCCCCGGCTTCGCTATAGACCTTGAGCGGCGTCAGGTCCGCCCCGCCCTTCGTCCCCATGATCGAGGTGGAGAAGACCTCCTGGGCATTCAGGCAGAAGCTCGATTCAAGCACGACCGTGGCCCCGTTCTCGAACCGGATCAGGCCCACGGCGAAGTCCTCCACCGTGTATTTGCTCGTGTCCCACGCCCCCCATATCCCGGAGACGCCCGGCTGCCGGGCGATCTCCGTGCAGGCCCTGCCGGAGACCGTGACGGGCTTCGGGAACCCCATCAGATGGAGAGTGAGGTCCAGGATGTGGACGCCAATGTCGATCAGCGGCCCGCCCCCCTGCTTCTCCTTGTCCGTGAACACCCCCCAGGTGGGCACACCGCGACGACGGAGGGCCTGGGCGCGGGCGTAGTAGATATGGCCGAAGGTCCCCGAGTCGGCCAGGCGCTTGAGGGCCTGAGCGCCGGAGGTGTAGCGGTTGTTGAAGTCGATCATCAGCTTGCGCTTCGCCGCCTTCGCCGCCGCCACCATTTGCCCCCCCTCCCTGGCGTTTCGGGCGATGGGCTTCTCGCAGAGCACGTGCTTGCCCGCCCGCAGCGCTGCCACGGTCGGGTCCCGGTGCAGAAAGTTGGGGGTGCAGACGCTCACCGCGTCGATCTCCTGAATCTTGAGCATCTGGTGATAGTCGGCGAAGGCGTGAGGGATGCTGAACTGCTCGGCCAGCCGCCTGGCCGCCCCCTCATCCACGTCCGCGCAGGCCACCACCTCCACGCCCGCGTCCTTGAGCGCTGCGTACGCGGGCATGTGCGCCCCGCGCGCGATCCCCCCGCATCCGATCACCCCCACGCGCACCGTACTCATCGTCTTTCTCTTCGCCATGTCTCCTCCTCCTACCCTTCCACGGTTTCCACGCAAACCCCCTTCGCCCGCATCGTGTCCCGCGCCAGGGGGGTGATGATCACCCGGGGCAGGGCGCGGATGGCCTTCTCCCCGCGTCTGACGGCCTCCAGCACGTCCGCCTCCACGATCACCCTCCGGGCCGGCCTCAACGCGGCCTCCGCCGCCATCTCCGCCTTCAACCTGCGGATGACCTCCTGCACGATCTTCTCAATCAGATCCTGATCCATAGTCACTCAATTTGCCTTCTGCCTTCCTTGTCCTGAGCGGAGCGGTCCTGAGCGGACCCTGAGCGTAAGCGAAGGGGGAGTCGAAGGGCCGCGAAGTCGAAGGATGCCTTCTGCCTTTATCTGCGTTCATCCACCACCCCGGACGATTCACAGGATCGTCTCCCCGCCCTGTTCATCTGCGGATCATGCTTCACTCTTTTTCCCCCATCCCCTTCCACAGGCGTCGCCTGCGCATCCCGCGCCGCAGGAACAGGCGTCGGGGGGGGACGATGATCTCGCCGGTGAGGAGCCGGTGGAGCCGTTCAGGGTGGTTCGTGATGATGCCGTCCGCGCCGGTCTGGATCATCTTCTGCATGGTGAATTCCTCATCCACAGTCCAGACCCAGAGGGACATCGCCCGGCGGTGGACCTCATCCACGAGAGAGGGCGTGGCCGCGAGATAGGACAGGGCCAGGGCGTTGGCCCCCACCTTGAGGGCCTTCTTGACCAGGCTGCGGCCCCGCCACCGCGTGTGGCCCACCGGCACGCGGCCCACCAGGAGGGCCGCCGGGATGCGGCGTTCGAGATCCCGGACCTGTTTGACCGTGGCGGGGTGGAACGACTGCACGATCACGTCTTCAGTCGCCCGGAGGTCCCGGATGGTCTCGATCACCTGTTCGGAGATGCCGCTGGCCTTGATCTCCACCAGCAGCAGGGCGCGCCTGCGGGTCAGGTCCAGCGTCTCCGCCAGCGTGGGGATGCGCTCGCCGCTGCAAGGAGGGTCGAACCAGAGGCCCGCGTTCAGCCGCCGCACCTCCGCCAGGGTCATGTCCCGGACCGCCCCCCGTCCGTCGGTCGTCCGGTCCACCGTGGCATCGTGCAGGACGACCACGTGCCCGTCCCGTGTGACGTGGACATCGATCTCCACCACATCCACGCCCAGGTCCAGCGCCCGCTCCACGGCGATCAGGGTGTTCTCAGGGGCCATCCCCGACGCCCCCCGGTGGGCGATGCTTAAGGTGCGATGTCCGAAAGGCATGGGACGCCCAAAGCCAGAAAGTTATATCAAGTTATATCCTGCTACACACACAAATCCTGTTATTTTTCTCCTGGACTACCCAGGGTGAAGATGGGAAAACAGGGGTGAGTGGGTAACGCCCCCCTTCCACCCCCACAGGTGGGGGAGGGAAGGGGCAGGTCCTCATTTCTTCAGCGCCTTCACCTTCTCGAACGTTGCCGGCGGGAGGGGGAAGATCCACCCGCGATGCTTGATGATCGCCTGGGACAG
Source organism: Candidatus Latescibacterota bacterium (assembly GCA_009694805.1). Lineage (GTDB taxonomy): Bacteria > Latescibacterota > UBA2968 > SICM01 > SICM01 > SICM01. The sequence goes on along the minus strand of SICM01000080.1, from coordinate 16,512 downwards.
CGCGGACGGAATGGCCACGATGATCTCCGGCTCCTGCGAGAAGTGGCCGTCGAAACCGCCCATCGCGCTGCGGGTATGCACGCCGGAGAACCCGCCCGGGTCGATCCCGTCCTTCGCGAAGTCCGACCGGCCGCCCCCGAACACGGACTGCCACCGGAAGGAGTAGCCGTTCACCACAGACGGCGCCCCCCCGAAGCATCCGCCACCGGGCGACACGACCATGCCGAGCGCCTTCACCGTGTAGAGCACGTCGTTCAGGTCGCCGCCCTCGCCGCCGCACACGAGCGCCCAGTGCAGCGCACGGATGTGGTGGTCCGCCGCCTCCTTCCCGCCCTCCTGCCCGTGCTTGATCACGGCATCGTCCTGGATCATCGGCAGTGTCCCCTTGCCCACGCCGGACAGGTAGGTGATGCCCGACTCCGAGAAGACCACGCCCGCGATGCCCGCGCCAGCGAGCGATTTGACGTTGTCCTCCCACGTGCCCAGGTCGATCCCCAGCTTCTTGATCCGGTCGTACACGTCGAAGTTGCGCCGCAGCTCCGACGGGATGATGGACTCGTTATAGTACTTGCCCACGTTCTTCCCTCCTGAAGAGATTTAAGCCGAATATCCTGACACGATCATCTCCCACTTCTCCCCCCCGCTCACGTTGTAGCCCCGTCCATTCCGCTTTGTGTAGAGCCGTATTTCGTCCCCGGACATCCCAACACCTCTTACGAGATACCCCGTCGTGGATGATCCGTCATCCACCAGGATCGTCCGGCCCATCAGGTCCGCAAACCCGCGAGGAGACAACCCCTCCGCCACGAAATACGAATCGTCATTCCCGTTGACGATCTCCCGGACCTTGCCTTCCAGATGCCCGGCAGACCGTTCCACCTTCCGGTCCCCGAACTTCGCCCTCGTCCCCCCGGCCAGGTAGAGGAATCGGGGCGAGGCCACAGTCAGGGTTCCGTCCGTCTCCAGCACCCCCGTCGACGCCTTCACGCTCCGAAGTTTCGGGTCCATCGTGGCGACGATCACGTCCACCCCGAGGCGCGTCCTGATTTCCAGCGCCACCGAATTGCCGGACACCTCCAACCGCTTCATCCCCGTCACCAGCGGTTCCCCCCGGTGCGTCTCAAACACGCTCCTGAACACGCTCCCGGCCTGTCCGGTCCGACGCCGGATCACGTAGGGGATGTCCACCTTCCTGTCCGGCGTGTTGGTGTTCCCCCATCCACGTTCCCCCCAGCCGTCGCCGACGATGACCTCCTCGCCCTCCCCCGGCAGGGCCCAGGCCGAAAATCGAACGGAGTCGTCCATCTGCCACGACAGACACCACGGTTCCGGGGACGCCCCCCGCCGCACATGCTTAATCTCGTAGGGACCTTCCCCGTCCGAAGGGTACAGGTCGATCCCTTCCGCCGCGAACCCGGGGATCGGACCGTGGAACAGGTAGTCGTGGGTCTTGCCGCCGGCCACGCCGAACACATCCACCAGGTACGACCCCGCCGCGCCGTGGTCCACCCAGACGCACAGCCGCCGGTAGAACGGACATTGCGCATATGCCTCGGACGAGCAGTCCACCGCCTTCACGTGGGGTGTGGTGTCGAACAGATGCAGGCTCCCCTTCCGCTCCCGCGTCCGCTGCTCCTGCTCATCCACCACCACCAGGTTGTGCGCCTCCGTCCGGACGGTCATGTGCTTGTCGGGCCGGTCCCAGAGGTATCCCAGATCGGTCAGGACCTCGTGGTCGTGCTGGAACAGCGTCAGGTTCAGGCTGTCCTGGTGGTGATGCCCTCCCCAGTGCGAGGCGTCCAGGATGACCGTTCCCTCGCGCCCATCTTCGCCCATCCTGAGATACCCCATCCTGAGCGCGGGAAAAAACAGATCGTTGAAGACCACCCGATCCTCTGCCTGAACCTTGAAGTCAGGATCGCGATGGAACAGGGCATACCCTTCGCCTGTCTCCCCGACGGGGCCTTCCAGCGTTTCTCTCAACAGCGCCCGGTACTCCGGCAGGCCGTAGCGCGCGGCCATCCGTTCCACGTGATACGCCTCCAGGCTCGTGGGCACGTAGGAGTCCGCCGACGCCGGGTGCTTCAGGTTCGGATACAGCGTGTCGTAGAATGCCCGGAACACCGACCTGTAGCTCCCGTCCCCGTACAGGTCGAAGTCCGTCATCCGATCCTTTCCCCGGTAGCCTTTCGGATCGCTGTAGCCGTGCAGCGCCTCCCCGAACAACAACATGCCCTGCAGCGTCATCAGTCCGTAGACCGGGGACTCCGACGTCGTCCCGTCGGACAGGAACCAGTTCTGCGCGAAATACCAGAACCCCTTCGCCCCGGCCCGCACCAGGCCCGGGTCCCCCACGGCCATGCCCACCAGCCCGGCGGCGTTCAGGTTCGTCACGCTCTTGTTGTTCAGCGCCGGGTCGGCCAGGAGCCAGACGGTGCTCTCGATCAGCAGGTCCCGTTCGATCTTCTCCCGCTCGTCATCCGTCAGCACATCGTGAATCAGGTCGTAGGCGGCGGCCACCTCCCGGATGAGGATCCCCTCCATCCCGAACCCGTTCGCCCGGCCCGAGTTCCAGTAGCCGGAGTGGAGCTTCCGGTCCGGTTTGTTGGGCGGGATCGTCCACTCATCCTCCGGCAGGTCGTTGATCCGCTCCGCCGCGACGTGCGGCGGCAGGTCGATCCATTCCCCGTAGCCGGAGTGGACGAGGTAGTTGGGGTAGACCTCCGCAAAACGGAGGAGGATGTCCCGTACCTTGTCCGCATATCGCCGCTCCCCCGTCAGCGCGTAGACCTCGGCCAATGTCTCCACCTGCGAGGCCATGTGGGCGACCTTGCGGGCGCGGATATTGGCGGTCCAGCTCGAGTGGAGATGAAACCCGAACCCGTAAAATGCCTTGCCTCCGTGGAAGGTAATCACCTGCCCATTCCCGTGCCGGTCCGCCCGGAATGCCACGTCCTCCGGGTACTTCTCATTCGGATAGACCGCCTCGCAGGTCGTGCAGATCAGATGGTCCGGGTCCTGCGGGTCCCAGCGATAGTGGCCGTGGGATGGGCTGCCCTCGCAGACCGGACAGTTCGTGAACAGGCTGCTCCCCGGCGTCGTCGCCGGGACCATCCGCTCGACGTGATCCGGCCCCTGCGCCAGCGTGTGAGCGACCCGGGCCTTCATCTCGTCGAGCACTTTCCGCGCCCATGCGTGGCGTTCCAGGTTCGCCCGCGCCCGGTCCAGGTCTGTCGGTTTCAAAATAACAGGATGGATCACCTGATTCCGGTACTTTTTCCAGGCTGCGAAGCGATCCGACGGTTTCTTGCCCATGCGTCGCACAACCTCCTGAGAAAACGGGTCTGTTCTGCAGTCACTTACATTTTACGCGGAGAGGAGTCGTCTCCCGATACGATCATCTCCCACGTTGTTCCCCCCCCCAAGTTGTAGCCCGATCCATTGCGTTTCGTGTAGAGCCGGACCTCGTCGCCGACCAGCCCCACCCCGCGCACCGGGTAGCCCGTGACGGACGACCCGTCGTCCACCAGGATCGTCCGGCCGATCAGGTCCGCCAACCCGTGAGGAGACAACCCCTCCGCCACGAAATACGAATCGTCATTCCCGTTGACGATCTCCCGGACCTTGCCCTCCAGACGCCCGGCAGACCGTTCTACCTTCCGGTCTCCGAACCGGGCCTTCGTCCCACCGGCCAGGTACAGGAACCGGGGGGAGGCCAAGGTCAGCGTCCCGTCCGTCTCCAGGAGGCCATGGGAGGTCTCCACCCGGCGTCGCTTCGACGACAGGGCTGCGACCAGGACATCCGTTCCGACCCGCGTCTGAACCTCCAGCGCAACGACCTCCTCCGTGACCGCCAGCCGCCGCATCCCCGTCACCAGGGGCGCCCCTCTGGACACCTCGAAGACGCTCAGGAACACGCTCCCCTCCTGTCCCACGCGGCGGCGGATGACGTAGGGGATGTCCACCTTCTTGTCCGGCGTGTTGAAGTGCCCCCAGCCCCGTTCCCCCCAGCCGTCACCCACGATGACCTGCTCCCCCTCTCCCGGCAGGGCCCAGGCCGTGAATCCCACGGCCTCATCCATCCGCCAGGTCAGCCGCCAGGGCCCGGAAGCGTCTCCCTTCTGCACATTTTTGATCCCGTAGGGCGCTGGCCCATCCGTCGGGGACAGCGCGATCCCCCCGGCCTCGAAGCCGGGGATGGGGCCGTGGAACAGGTAGTCGTGGGACCCTCCCCCGGCCACGCCGAACAGGTCGATCAGATAGGACCCCTCCGACCCGTGATCCACAAGGACGCACATCCTCCTGTAGAACGGGCACTGCGCATAGGCCGAGGACGAGCAGTCCACGACCTTCACGTGAGGTGTCGTGTCGTAGAGATGGAGGCTGCCCCCCCGCTCCCGGGTCCTCTGCTCGGCCTCGTCCACCACCACCAGGTTGTGCGCCGGCGTGCGGACGTTCATCTGCTGGTCGGGCCGGTCCCAGAGGTATCCCAGGTCCGTCAGGACCTCGTGGCCGTGCTGGAAGAGCGTCAGGTTCAGGCTGTCCCGGTGGTGGTGGCCCCCCCAGTGGGAGGCGTCCAGGATGACCGTCCCCTCCCGCCCGTCCTTCCCTGTCCGGAAATATCCCATCCTCAGCGCCGGAAAGAAGGTGTCCTCGAAGATGACCCGGTCCTCCGGTCGAACCGCAAAGTCCGGGTCCCGGTGAAACAGGGCATACTCCCCGCCCAACGCCCCCGTGAGGTCGCGAGCCCTGCCGCCCTCCAGTTTCAGGTCCCGGTCCCTTTCTCCGCCTGTCTCTTCCGCCGCTCCTCCGAGATACTCGTTCAGCAGCGCCCGGTACTCCGGCAGGTTATAGCGTGCGGCCATCAGTTCCGCGTAGTGCGACCCCAGGTTCGTCGTGACGTTGGAATCGGCAGACACGGGATACTTCAGGTTCGGGAACAGCGTGTCGTAGAACGCCCGGTACACGGAGCGGTAGCTGCCGTCCCCGTACAGGTCAAAGTCGGCCATCCGATCTCTGGTCCGATGACCCTTCGGGTCGCTGTAGCCGTGCAGCGCATCTCCGAACGCCCACATCCCGCCGAGGGTCATCAGCCCGTAGCCCGGCGACTCGGACGTGGTCCCGTCGGACAGGAACCAGTTCCTGGCGAAGTGCCAGAACCCCTTCGCCCCGGTCCGCACCAGGTCCGGATCGCCCACCGTCATGCCCACCAGTCCGGCGGCGCTCAGGTTCGTCACGCTCTTGTTGTTCAGGTCGGGATCGGCCAGGAGCAGGACCGTCCCCTCGATCAGCAGGTCCCGTTCGATCTTCTCCCGTTCGTCGCCCGTCAGGGCATCGTGAATCAGGTCGTGGGTGGTGGCCATCTCCCGGATGAAGATGCCCTCCATCCCGAATCCGTTGGCCCGGCCCGAGTTCCAGTAGCCGGAGTGAATCTTCCGGTCCGGCTTGTTGGGCGGGATCGTCCACTCATCCTCCGGCAGGCCGTTGATCTGCTCGGCGACCTGATGCGGGGGCAGGTCGAGCCACTCCCCGTAGCCGGAGTGGACCAGGTAGCCGGGGTAGACCTCGGCGAAGCGGAGGAGGATGTCGCGGGCCTTCTCCGCGCAGCGGCGCTCCCCGGTCAGGGCGTAGACCGTGGCGAGGGCCTGAGCCTGCGAGGCCATGTGGGCCACCTTGCGGGCGCGGATGTTCGCTGTCCAGCTCGAAAAGATGTAGAACCCGTAACCGTAGAAATTGTACCCACCGTGAAAGGTGACAACCTGTCCGTTCCCGTGCCGGTCGGCCCGGAATACCACGTCCTCCGGATATTTCTCGTTGGGAAATCCTGTCCCACACGTCGTACAGACGAGCTGCTCCGGGTCTTTGGGGTCCCAGCGGTACTCGCCGTGAACCGGGTTGGCCCCGCAGGCTGCACAGTTTGTGAAGAGGCTGCTGCCCGGTGTGGTGGCGGGGATCATCCGCTCCACGTGGTCCGGGCCCTGCGCCAGCGTGTGGGCGACCTGGGCCTTCATGCCCTCCAGAACCCCGCGCGCCCAGGCGTGGCGCTCCAGGTTGGCCCGCGCCCGGTCCAGGTCGGCGGGTTTGAAGACGGAGGCGGGGTGGATGACCTGATGGCGGTACTTCTTCCAGGCCGCGTGGAGGTCAGGCTTCGATTTGCTCATGGTCCGTGTGACCTCCTGTCATATTCCGAAAATTCCTTTCACCTCTGCCGGATGAATTTCTGAATCCGTCCGTCCGTCTGAACCTCGCCCACGTAGAGGTCCCCGTGCGAGTCGGTCCAGATGCCGTGCGGGCAGGCCCGGAACTCTCCCGGCGTCTCGCTCTTGACGCCCCGGCCCCAGTCCGTCAGCCGCTGGCCTTCGAGGGTGAGGATGCTGACCCGCTGGTCCAGCTCCGCCACGTAGACGATGTCGTCTTCATCGATGAAGATGGTGTCGGGATGACCGAAGCCGGTCCACTCCATCAGGTAGTTCCCGTCGGTGTCGAAGAACTGGATGCGGTTGTTCGCCCGGTCAGCCACCAGGACGCGGTCGTGCCGGTCCACGCGGACGCAGTGGGGGAGGTCGAACTCCCCAGGCCCTGCGCCCGGCGTGCCCCAGGACTTGATCCACTGGCCGTCGCCGGTGTATTTGTGGACGCGGGCGTTTCCGTAGCCGTCGGAGATGTACATATTCCCCTTCGAGTCCAGGGCGAGGTCCGTGGGGAGGCGGAACGGCTGGCCGTCCGCGCCCTCCTGGTTCGGCGTGCCGAGGGTCATCAGGAGCCTGCCGTCGGGCGTGAACTTCCGCATGCAGTGGGTCTGCCGCTCTATGCAGTAGACGTGATCCTGCGCGTCGATGAAGATGCCGTGGGCATCTTTAAGGACATCTTCTCCCCAGGAGGTGAGGAAGTTTCCCTCCCGGTCGAACACGACCATGGGGTGTTCGCTGCGGCTATAGACGTGGATGCGGTCCTGCGAATCGACCCCCACGGCCGGGATCCAGCCGAACTTCCATCCGTCCGGGAGCCGGGCCCAGTCTTCCTGGACCCTGTAGGTGTACGCGCCTGAACCGAAGGTCATGGGACATCTCCTTTTGTTTGAGGTCAGGTCTCCACACCGCACGCCCGCAACAGCGTCTCGTGCATCGTCAGGTCGTGTTCCTTTGAATAGGGGAACGCCTGTTCACCCCGGATGCAGCGGGCCAGCTCCTCCAGGTCCCGCACGTAGCGCGGGATGTTCGGCACGGCCACGTCCTGCCAGCCGGCCTGATACCCGCCGCGCGGCTCGCGCAGGCAGAGGCGCACCGCAGGAGGTTCGAGGGGCTGGAGGACGACGCTGCCCGCGTCTCCGCAGACCTCGAAGCACCGCCGTGTCGACGACCCCACCTCCAGGGCCGAGGATTCGATCACGGCCATGGCCCGGTCGTACTCCAGCAGGGCGAGGGTGTTGTCCGCCAGTTTGTCTTCGAACGCCCCATCGTGGCGCGTGAAGGGGGTGACCCGGCGCGGGCGGCCCGCGAGCAGGACGAGCATGTCGATGAGGTGGCCGGCCAGCTCGAACATCATGCCACCGGGGTGAAAGTCCAGGGTCTTCCGGTGGGCCGCGTCGTAGATGGAGTTGATGGTCCCGTGCAGGTAGTGGACGTGCCCCAGCCACCCCTCGCGCACGGCCTGCCGGACGAGATCGAAGCCGGTGTTGTAGCGGAACATGTAGCCCATCTGGACGATCAGATCCCGGCGACGGGCCTCCTCAAGCAGGGCGCGGAAGGCCGGCAGGGAGACCCCGGCGGGCTTGTCCAGGTGGAGGTGCTTGCCCGCGTCGACGACCTGCTGACCCAGGCCCACGAGCTGCCGGACCTCGCTCTCAACGGCGACCATCTTCAGCGATGGATCGCCCAGGACGTCCGCCTCGGTCAGCCAGCGCACGCCCGCAAAGGCCGCCTCGCGTTCGCGCCGCGCCCGCCAGGCCGGGTCGGGCTCGCAGATGCCCAGAAATTCCCAGTCCTCCGACTGCTGCAACACGCGCAGCTTCCCGGCGGCGTGACCGTGGCCGGCGCCGAGGATGGCGCAACGAATTTTCTCTTTCATTTCGTGTTACTCCTCCTGCCTCACCTTTTCAATCTCCGGCGCAGCCGTTCGTAAAGATTTTCCCGCGATCCAATCAAAAGGACGATAATCAGATTTTCTTCCTCATAAATCTCGTAAATGATTCGATAGGCTGTGCCGACATGTCGAAAATGATAGGAGTAGAGTCCCTTAAAAGCATAACCCAACGAGTCAGCCTGGTGGGGGTCCTTTTTGATCCGGGGAAAGTGGTTCTCCCGAATTTCTTTCACCGTGGCCCGATTCAGGATGTTCAGGTCTTTTTTGACTGCGTTGATCGCTTTCAGTTCGTACATCAGCGCTGTCTTTCAAACAGTTGGCGCTCAGTGAGCAGGGTCCCCTTCTCAAATTCGTCGAGGGCCATCCTGCGCCGCCTCAGGATTTCCTGAGACAGCCTTTTGTCTGCCAGGATGGCCAGTGTTTCTCTGTCAGCTTCAGACAGACGCTCAATGCTGGCGATGATTTGAGCAGGGGTCATCTTTTTGGTCTTAGTCGTAGGCATTTTTTGCTCCTAATGGATGTCCATCTGGTCGTATTTAAATTCGAGCATGACGATCCCCCCGATAACTGAACGAAGGTTATCCTGCCAGCCCCATCAACCCTTCCCTGAATATCCTCTCATCCATCGTGCGTAGCGTCTCGGAGATCCGGGGACGAAAGGCCATCCGGCCCAGGACGTCCCGTTCCAGGTCCGCGCCGGGGGCGATCTCGATCAGCGTCACGCCTTCGGGCCGGAGTTCGAACACGGCCCGCTCGGTCACGTAGAGCACGGGCTGCCCGCGCCTGCGGGCATAGGCCCCGCTGAAGGTGATCTGCTCCACCGCCTCCACGAACTTCCGGTGTTCTCCCTCTTTAATGAGCGTCCATTTTCCATCGGCGATGGACCCCTCCAGTCCGCCGGCCGTGAACGTGCCGCAGAACACGACCTTCCGGGCGTTCTGGGAGATGTTGATGAACCCCCCGGCCCCGGCGATGCGCGGGCCGAACCGGCTGACGTTCACGTTCCCGTCCTGATCCACCTGGGCCATGCCCAGGAAGGCCGCGTGGAGGCCGCCGCCGTCGTAGAAGTCGAACTGGTAGGGCTGGTCCACGATGGCCTCCGGCATGGCCGAGGCCCCGAAACTCAGGCCGCCGGCCGGGACCCCGCCGATGGGCCCGGCCTCCACGGTCATCGTCAGCCGGTCCAGCAGGCCCTCCTCAAACGCCACGGAGGCCACGCCCTCCGGCATGCCGATGCCGAGGTTGATGATGGCGCCGTCGGTCAGTTCCAGGGCGGCCCGGCGTGCGATCACCTTCCGCTCGTCCAGAGGCATGGGCGGGATCTGAGGGAGCGCCCCGTCTCCCACGTAGGCCGGGTTGAAGGCCTCGGCGAAGGTCTGGGCGTGGTTCTCTGGCCTGGAGACGACGACGGCGTCCACCAGGATGCCGGGGAGGACCACGGTCTTCGGGTCGAACCGTTCGTCCACAACCCGCTCCACCTGGGCGATGACGATGCCGCCGGAGTTTTTGGCGGCCTGGGCGATGGCCAGGGCCTCCCCCCGCAGGGCCTCCCGTTCCATCGTGACGTTGCCCCGCCGGTCCGAGGACGTGCCCCGCAGCAGGCCGACGTGGATCGGGAAGGCGTGGTAGAACAGCCACTCCCGCCCGCTCAGGTGGATGACCTCCACCAGGGCCTCCGGCGTGATCGAGTTGAGCCTGCCGCCGCTGATGCGGGGGTCCACGAAGGTCTCCAGGCCCACGTGGGTGACCAGGCCGGGCCGGCCCGCCGCGATCTCCCGGAAGAGCTGGGAGATGACGCCCTGCGGGAAGTTGTAGGCCTCGATCTTCCCGTCCCCGGCCAGCTTCCCCATGCGCGGGGCCAGGTTCCAGTGGCCTCCGACCACGCGCCTGACCAGGCCCTCGTGCGCGAGGTGGTTGATGCCCCGCGTCTTTCCGTCCCCCTGGCCGGCGGCGTAGACGACCGTGAGGTTCCGGGGATGGCCGGTGGCGAGGAAGCGTTCTTCGATCCCGGCGGTCAACTCCTCCGGGTGGCCGATGCCCACGAACCCGCCGGTGGCGAGGGTCGCGTCATCGGGGATGAGGGCGATGGCGTCGGCAGTCGATAAAACTTTATCGCGGTTCATGGTTTCCCGTGAATAGGGGCACGGCGCGCCGTGCCCCTACATGTAGTACCCGCCGTTCACGCCGATGACCTGACCGGTGATGTAGCGTGACTCTTCGGAGGCGAGAAACGCGACGGCGTGCGCCACGTCCTCCGGCTCACCCCACGCGTTGAGCGGGATCTGCTCCAGGATTTTTGTCCGCGCCTCCTCCGGGATCGTGTAGAGCATGCCCGTCCGGATGAATCCCGGCGCCACGGCGTTGGCCGTGATGCCCCGCCGGCCCACCTCGCGGGCGAGGGATTTCGTGAACCCGATCAGGCCGGCCTTGCTCGCGGCGTAGTTGGTCTGGCCGAGGCCCCCCGTCAGGCCCACGACAGAGGAGAGGTTGACGACTCGCCCCCACCCGGCCTCGCGCATGCCCTCCAGCACGGCCCTGACGCATCGGAACGCCCCGGTCAGGTTCACGTCGAGCACGGCCTGCCAGTCCTCCTCCCCCATCCGTTTGAGGGTCATATCCCGCAGGATGCCCGCGTTGTTCACGAGGATCGAGACGGGACCGAGGGCCCCGGCAATGGTCCGGGCCATCGTCTCCACCTGCGCCGCGTCCGAGACGTTCGCGGCCACGGGGATGGCCTTCCCGCCCCCGGCGGTGACCTCGGAGGCGACGGCCTCGGCCTCTTGCCGATTGACCCCTTCCGGGTCTTCGAGGTAGTTCACGGCGATGCTGGCCCCCTCCCGCGCCAGGCGCAGCGCGATCGCGCGCCCAAGGCCCCGCGACGCGCCGGTCACAAGAGCCACACGGCCAGGTTTTAGAGACATGGTACTGGCCTCATTCTTTCCAGAAAGGTTTGACGCCCAGCTCCCCCGCCGCCTGTTCCAGCTCTCCGAGGTGAATCCTGTGCAGCGGGATTCCTGTCTTCAGGCGTTCCTGGTGTTTGATCCACTCGATCTCTCCCGGAAGGTAGACCCGGTCGAACCCCCTGCGCGGCTTCGTAGCCCGGATGGTCCGGATTTGCCGGTCGATCTCGGCCCTGAAGGCGTCCAGGGGGGTGAAGCGGGCCACGTCCAGGGCCCAGAAGAGATGTCCCTGGTCGGGGTTGGGGCGTCCCGGCTTGTGGCAGCTCGCTAGCCCCCCGGAGAGGGGGCCGGAGAGGATGTCCATGATAATGGCGAGGCCGTAGCCCTTCGGCCCCATCGGCAGCACGATGGATGCTTCCGCCGGGTCGTCCGTGTCCTCTCCGTCCTTTGTCATCCCCCACCCCACCGGGATCTTCTCCCCCCGCATGCGGGCCACGCCGATCCTGCCCGCCGCGACCCACCCCGTGGCCATGTCGAGCACGATGGGCGGCTCCTCTCCCGCCGGGATGGCATACGCGAGGGGGCTGTTGCCCACCACCGGGGCCGCCCCCCCGAACGGGGCCATGTTGACGCCGGGGCCGTTGGTCGTCGCGAACCCGATCATCCCTTCCCGCGCGGCCATCATCGCGTAGTAGGCCGCAGCCCCGTAGTGGTTGCTGTTGCGGGCAGAGACCGTTGCGATCCCCGCGCCCCGGGCCTTGTCGATGGCGATGGACATCGCGCGATGGGCCACGACCTGGCCGAGCCCCTCGTCCCCCTCCATGATCGCGTAGGCCGGCCCCTCGGTGATGATCCGGATGTCCGGGACCGGCCTGGCCGCCCCGGTCTTCAGCCGGTGAAGGTAGCCCGGCTGCGCGCGAGTGCCGTGGGAATGGACACCGCGCAGGTCGGACTCCACCAGCATCCGCGCCGCGAGGTCTGCGTCCGTCCCGGGAACTCCGCACCGTTGAAACAGTTCGCTTGAGAAGGCCCGCAGGTCCTCTGCGTCAACGAGGGCCTCATCAGATGAAGGCATCACGTCCCATCTCCTCTGTCAGCGATCTTTCGTTTTGTATCCTGCGAACAGGATGACCAGGGCGACGATCAGGATCGTGACCGGAATGATGGTCCGAATCATCACCGACGCGACCAGCCCTATCAATTTTAACACGGCGAAGAGCGCCAGGATGATGCCCACGATCATCAGGGTGCGTCCCATGTTCATCTCTGCCCTCGCTCGGCTGTCTTCCGTAGATGGCGACGTCTATAAGCGACCTCATGGACTTCAGGTCGCCATAATCTATACTGGCGATAAACCGATGTCAAGTCAGCAATCCGGAACCAGAAGCCGGAGGCCAGCGTTCAAGGGCATGTTCCGTTTTTTTGTGATCGCTGATCACCCCGTTCAGACCTGCCCGTTTCCCCTTGACTTTGACGGCAGAGGGCCGTTAATTTAGCGTGCGAAAGACAGTCCCTCGATACGCCCCTTCGGGCTACTCGGGACAAACGGAAAGTTTAGCCGTATGCCCTGAGTAGCAGCCGGAGGCTGCGTATCGAAGGGCGAAAGGCAGAGACAGAAGGCAGAAGGAGAGGCCCGTGCGAAGGAGAATGAGCTGGATCGTGATCTTTGTGGTGGCGTTGGCGCTGCCGTCCGAGGCGATGGCGAGGAGGTACGGAGGAGGAGGCGGATCGCGAGGGGGCGGAGGATTCCGATCCTATGGATCGTCCCGATCCTCCAGCCGGCCCAGCGCCCCTCGTTACGACGAGCGCGCCAGAAGGGTCGTAGGCCAGGAGACCTCCCGACAGCGTTTCGGCGCGTACCAGGGCCTGCCAGCGGGCGCACCCCGGGTCACCCCCCAGCAGTTGAGCACGCGGGACGCGCGGGAGCGGTCTGTCGTGGCCTCCCGGCAGCCGACCGGCGCCTTTCCTTCGAGGCCTGGCCCGGTGGTCATGTACCGCGACCCGTTCAACAGTTCCATGCTCCAGTATATGAGCATGATGTGGCTGTTCCACCACTGGGGTCAGGTCGACCATCGCCGGTTTGACGAGGCCAGGGTGCGGGACCTGGAGCGCCAGGTGGCCGAGATGAAGGCGAAGGGGATGCAGCCTGATCCCACCTACGCCGAGCCCGGCGTCGATCCGGACCTGGTTTACCGGAGGGACGTGCTGGAACAGCCGGAGGGGTCCCACTGGGGGATGTGGTTCCTGGGATTCCTGGCCGTATGCGGGGCAGGTTTCGCGCTTGTGTTCGTCTTCACCAAACGGTCTCAAGAGGGCAGGAGGCCTCAGATCGTCCGGCCTCAGGAGGAGGACGGGCTGTATAATCCCCTCCGCCTTCACACCGGAGACTTCGTCTCGTTCAAGACCCTTGATCTGGCGGGAAGAAACTGGTCTGTGACGCAGGTCTCGGAATATCAGCGACTCGCGGGTGACGAAACATTTCCCATGATCAACTATGAACTGCAGGACGAGGACAGGCGGATGATCCTCCGGGCCGTTCCCGGGGCGGAAGCGCTTCCAGATCTTCTGGTTCTGAAGGTGTTCGACGAGATGGGATTCAATGAGGACGTGGTCGAGGCGGTCAAGTCGAACGAATTCTACGTGGATGAGGACGACGGTACCCGCACCACGTACTCTGCCCTGAGCGACTGCGGGGAGGAGGGCTGGTCTGTCAGGACGAAGGCCATGTCGGGCCGTGGCCAGCCGGCCAAAGAGGGCGAATGCCGCTACTGGGACTACTATCGGAAAGGGGATGTCAGCCGGGGTGAAATGGCCGAGGACGTCTTCTTCTTCGTGGAGATCGACCAGGCCACGGGGTGGACCCGGATGCTCGAAGGCAGCAGGATCACATCGGGGGATGTGGAGACTTTTCCGGCGTAAAAATAAAAGTTCCACGTGTTCCGGTGTCACGTATCACGTAAAACCCGACTTTGAACTTGACACTTGACATAGGAGGCTACATGAGTCTTTTCAAACGAGCAGCGGACGTGGTACGGGCGAACCTCGCCGGCCTGATCGACAACGCGGAAGACCCCGAGAAGATGATCGACCTCTTTCTGGAGGATGCCCGCGAACAGCTCGCGGAGGCCAAGCGGGCGGTCCACGAGGCCATCGCTTCCTCGAAGGAGATCGAACAGCAGGTACAGGAGTATGGTGAACAGGCCGAACACTGGGGCAAGCGGGCGGCGGAGGCCGTGCTCAAGGACCGGGACGACCTGGCTTCCAGGGCTCTTGGCGAGAAGCAACGCTATACCCAGCTTCACCAGAAACTCCTCGATCCGCTTGAGACGTCCCAGAAGAACGTCGAGCAGGCCAAGGGCCGCCTGGACGAACTGGAACAGAAGATCGAAGAAGCCGAGAACAGACGGACTGAGTTGAAGGCGCGGGCGCGGGTGGCCAAGGCCGAGATGAAGGTATCCAAGGGACTGGCGGGCATCGACAAGGCCAGCGGCCTCGGGGACATGGGTCGGATGGAGGAGAAAGTGAAACGGATGGAGGCCCAGGCCGCCGCTGCATCCGAGATGGCCGATGAGGAGAAGAAGAGCAGTCTCGAGGAGGAGTTTGCCAAGCTGGGCCAGGGTTCGGTGGGCGACGAACTGGCCAACCTCAAGAAGAAGCTGGGGAAGGGATAAAACAGGGATAGACAGGATAGACGGGATAAAAGAAGATCAGGGGTGAGGATCGGGGATTGAGGATCGAGGCAGGACTCACCCCTCATTCCTCATTCCTCATTCCTCACCCCTGATTCTCACTGTATGAGCTGAGCCAGCCGGCCCCAGCGAATCTTGTGGGGGATGTCCCACAGGGGGGGGGCAGAGTTCCATGAGAAATAGATGACCATCGCTTCCCCCAGCACTGAATCCCGGGAGACCGGCCCAAAATACCGGCTGTCGAAGCTGTTGTCCCGATTGTCGCCCATCATGAACAGGTGACCCGGGGGGATCCTGACAGGTCCGAAGTTGTCCCGGAGGTCTTCCCCGAGCCGGACCGAAGGGTCTACGAACTTCCCCGTGGCGGGGAGAGGATAGATATTGCCATCTATATAGACGGCCTTGTTCCGGATCTCCACGGTCTGCCCTTCCACGGCCACGCACCGCTTGATGAGCGTCTTGTCGCTCTCCACAGGAGAGCGGAAGATCACGATGTCGCCCGGTCTGGGATCCCGGAAGGCGGGGAGGCGCAGGTTGATCAGCGGGATGCGAGCGCCGTAGATGAACTTGTTCGCCAGCAGGAAGTCCCCGATGAGAAGCGTATCTTCCATGGAGCCGGAGGGTATGCGATACGCCTCCACGACCGAGGTCCGGATGAACAGAAAGCAGACGAGGGCGATCAGAATGGAGGAGACGTATTCCCTGAATTTCGACTGAACCTTCGGGGACTGAGTTCCTCTGGAGCGAGGGAGCATCATGGGGTTCTCCTGCAAGGATACGAAAAAAATGCTTGACTTGAAAAAGGAAGATTATTATCATTGACCACATGTTGAGCGGGAATAGCTCAGTTGGTAGAGCGCAACCTTGCCAAGGTTGATGTCGCGGGTTCAAGTCCCGTTTCCCGCTCCATTTTTTATAAACGTCTGTCCCGCCAGAAGGTTACATTCAGGCGGGATTTTTATTGGGAGGGATGAGGGCGACCACCCTTCGACTTCGCTCAGGGCAGGCCAGGGTCGCCCCTACGGTTTAGATATAGGTTCTTAATGCCTGGCCTCCGTGAGGACGATGCCCCTCTCCTCCTGGGGATCGAGACGCACGACGCCGTCCGTGCTGGGGGTGAGGATCTCCACGATCCAGCCCTGCACCTCCTTCCCCTTCACGCAGATCGTCTTGGGGGTCTTTTTGATGATCTTCGCATCTCTGGACAGGCGAGGCAGTTTCGATTTTTCAGGCTCGTTGATGCAGAAATAGCGCTGAGCATGCCCTTCTTCGACACCGCCCAAGCGGGTGACACTTTCGTTGTCCGCCATGAAAATTCCTCACAAATTCTGCAGCATCATCTCAATGCGGGCCCGGCTCGTGCGCAGGGCGTGTTCCGCGTCCGGTTCCGTAAGCGAGAGTTCCAGGCCCCCCTCGTAGTGGATCTCATCGAGAAACCTGAGCACCGGCTCGATCTCCAAACACCCCGATCCGATGGTCTGTCCTCCTGTCCAGTCCGGGCCGGAGGCGTCGCTCAACCGGACGTGAAATACCTTTGATCCAAGGATCTGAAACAGGCTCATCAGGAGGTCGTTGTAGAACTCTGTCCCGTCCTCTCGCCGATTCTGGGGCAGATAGGGGCCCAGCTCCCCGACGTGGATGGCCGCCCCCACAGCGTCGTGATCGATCTCCAGGAAGAGTTGCGTATATTCCTTACTCACCTTACGCAGTCAACCGGACAGGTTGGAGTTGACGTAAAGTATCGAAGGATACCTGAAGCGCGTTGAGGTAGAGTTTGGACTTGAGCGCAAAGTGGTTGAGTTTGGTCGAGACTTTCAGCAGTTCGAGTTTGATGTAGCCAC
>SICM01000079.1 GCA_009694805.1 Candidatus Latescibacterota bacterium | reverse complement strand
CGAGCATTTCTTAGGAGAACTCACCCATTGGCCCGCCTAAAGTGGCCTCTGCGCCCCTAATTGCTGAAAAATCGAGCAGTCACCTCTTTTTGACCCTAATTTAACGTATTCTGCTACAGCGAATTACGCTTAACTTTACGAGGATGATCAGAATATCTACACCCTCGAACAGGAGAGGCCCCGGCGCGTCCTGATCCTGTCCGGGGATCACGTCTACAAGATGGATTACAGCAGGCTGCTCCGTTTCCACGAGGAGAAGGATGCTGACCTGACCGTCGCCTGCGTGGAGATGCCCAGGGAGCGGGCCTGCCAGCTCGGCGTGATGGAGATCGACCCGGACGCCCGCATCGTGGGGTTTGAAGAAAAACCCGAAGATCCCAAACCCGTGCCCGGCGCCCCGGATCGGTCCCTGGTCTCAATGGGGGTCTACGTCTTCCGCACCGAGGCCCTGGTCCGCTCTGTCGTCGAGGACGCCAAACGGAACACGGCGCACGACTTCGGGAAGAACATCATTCCCGACCTGGTCAACCGGGGGCGGGTCTTCGCCTTCAAGTTTCACGATGAAAACCGGAAAGAGGTGCAGTACTGGCGCGACATCGGCGTCATCGACACCTACTGGGAGGCGAACATGGACCTGGTGGGCGCCGATCCCCTGTTCAACCTCTACGACAACGCCTGGCCCATCCGGACCTACCAGGAACAGTATCCCCCCGCCAAGACGGTCTTCGAAGGAGAGGTCGCCGGAGGGTTCCTCCTCAACTCCCTCGTCGCCGGGGGGTGCATCATCACGGGGGCCGTGTGGAGCGCTCCGTACTCTCCTACGGCGTGCGCGTCCACGACCGCGCGGAGGTCGAGGACGCCATCCTGATGGAGGGCGTGGACGTGGGCCGGGGGGCGCAGGTGCGGCGGGCGATCATCGACAAGGATGTCATCATTCCGCCGGGGTGCAGGATCGGTCATGACCCGGAGCACGACCGGCGTCGCTTCACGGTCACGGAGGGTGGCATCGTCGTCGTACCCAAGGGACTGCCGGTGGATTAGACCTCACCCACCCCTTTCCCCTCCTATAAAGTGCCACGTGCCACGCATCACGTGCCACGTCAAACACATAGGGGGTTACTTGACACTTGACACTTGGCACTTGGAACTTTCATGAACGCACCCGCAAACGCAGGACGCATTGAGATCCCGGCGAAACTCCCCCTCTTCCCGCTCCGGGACACGGTGATCTATCCCTACCTGCCCGCGCAGTTGTCGAGCGTCCAGGAGCACAACATCCGGTTGATCAGCGACGCCCTCGCGGGCGACCGCACGGTCGGCATGGTGACGGCCAGAAATCCCCACGCGGAAGTGGTGGGTCCGGATGATCTCTACGGCGTCGGGACCGCCGCCGTCGTCCACAAGATGTGGAAGCTCCCGGACGACAGCATCCGCATGCTCGCGGAGGGGCTCGCCCGGATCGCCATCGGAGAGGTGAGTCAGACCCGGCCCTATCTGGTGGCGGCGGTGCAGCCCCTGAGCGACCACCTCGACAGAGGCGTCGAGATCGATGCCCTGGCCAGCAACGCCTCCAGCTAGTTCCAGAAGATGGCGGCGCTCGTCTCCTACCTCCCGGAGGAACTGCGCGTCCTGGCCGTCAACATCGACGACCCGGCCCGTCTGGCCGACTTCATCGCCTTCCACCTCACCCTCCGCCTGACGGAGAAACAGGCCCTCCTTGAAGACCTCGACGTCAAGCGTCGACTGGAGCGCCTGACCGTCCTGTTGAGCCGGGAACTCCAGATCCTGGAGCTCGGCAGGAAGATCCAGGACCAGGTCCAGATCGAGATCGGCAAGACCCAGCGGGAGCACTACCTCCGGGAACAGATCCGCGCCATGCAGAAGGAACTGGGCGAGCGCGACGAGCGGGAATCGGAGACCGCGGACCTCCGCGCCCGGATCGAGGCGGCGCAGATGCCGGAGGAGGTGCTGCGGGAGGCCCTGCGGGAGCTGGAGCGGATGAGCCGGATGTACCCGGCCGCCGCCGACTATGGCGTCTCGCGGACCTACCTGGAATGGCTGGCGAGCATGCCCTGGAGCGTCGCCACCGAGGACCGGATCGACATCGGACTGGCCCGCCAGATTCTGGACGAGGACCACTGTGGCCTGAACAAGGTCAAAGATCGGATGCTGGAGATCCTGTCCGTGCGCAAGCTCAAACCCGACGCCAGGGGACCCATCCTCTGCTTTCTGGGTCCCCCCGGCGTGGGCAAGTCCTCGCTCGGCCAGTCCATCGCGCGCGCCCTGGGCCGGAAGTTCATCCGCATCTCCCTCGGCGGCGTCCGGGACGAGGCGGACCTCCGGGGCCATCGCCGGACCTACATCGGGGCGCTTCCGGGGCGGATCATCCAGGGCATCCGTCGGGCGGGCTCCTGCAACCCGGTGTTCATGCTGGACGAGATCGACAAGCTGGGGCAGGACTTCAGGGGGGACCCGGCCGCTGCCCTGCTGGAGGTGCTGGACCCCCAGTTGAACGGCGCATTCGTGGACCACTACCTCGATGTCCCGTTCGACCTGTCGCGCGTGATGTTCATCACCACGGCCAACCTCCTGGGCCCCATCCCCGACCCCCTGTGCGACCGTATGGAGGTCGTGGAACTCCGGGGCTACACTGAGGAGGAGAAGGTGGAGATCGCCCGCCGGCATCTCCTGGGTCGGCAGCTTGGCGAACACGGCCTTTCAGGACGCCAGCTTCGCCTCAGCCGGCCGGCCCTCACGGAGATCGTCCGGAGCTACACGCGGGAGGCCGGGCTTCGCAACCTGGAGCGGGAGATCGGGGCCGTCTGCCGGAAAGTCGCGCGTCGTGTCGCGGAGGGGGAGTCTTCCCTCGTGGCCCTGAAGCCCGGCGACCTCCCCGCCTTTCTGGGGCCCCCCCGTTATGTCCAGGAGGTCCGGGAGCGCGTGCGTGCCCCCGGCGTGGCCACGGGGATGGCCGCCACCTCCTCCGGCGGGGAGATCATGTTCGTCGAGGCCACGCAGATGAAGGGCCAGGGCCGGCTGATCCTCACCGGACACCTGAGTGAGGTCACGCGGGAATCGGCCCAGGCCGCCCTCAGCTATGTCCGGACGCACGCCCGGACGCTGGGGATTGAGGACGAAACGTTCGACGACAAGGATATTCACATCCACTTCCCCGCAGGGGCCGTCCCCAAGGACGGCCCCTCCGCCGGGATCACCATCGCCACCGCCCTCGCCTCCCTCCTGTCGGGTCGTCCGGCGCGCAGTGACGTGGCCATGACCGGGGAGATCACCCTGCGCGGGAAGGTGCTCCCCGTGGGGGGCATCCCGGAAAAAATCCTCGCCGCTCAGCGGGCGGGCATCCGCACCATCATCCTCCCCCGTCGCAACCTGGCGGACGCCGAAGACCTTCCGGCGAACGTCAGGAAGCGGATGAGATTCACGCCCGTTGAAGACGTCGGGAAGGTCCTCGACCTGGCCCTGCTGTCGGACGGAAAAAAACGAAAAGCAGAGGCAGACGAACGGAAAAAGGTGAGCGACAACAGGAAAAAGCGGAAGGGATGAGGCAACAGCCCGCGATGGGGGTGGAAGCGAGAGGGGTCGGAGCGTGGCGATGCACCTGAGACAGCATCTCGACGCCCTGCGACGTCGGTGGGAAGCGGAAGGGGGGGCCAACCTGGCCGCCTTCGACGCCCTGCGGATGGAGGCGTTCCGAACCTTTCTTAAAAAAGAGCGGGAGCGCATCGCGGAGATGCACCGACAGGGGGCCTCGGGACACTTCGTGGTCTCCGAACTGGCGGGCGTGGTCGATACCCTCATCCGGGACGCCTACCGGCAGGCCCTGCTCGACGCGCACGAAGAACGGATGGAGGAGTACGCGGTCGTGGCCCAGGGGGGCTACGGCCGTGGATTTTTGAACCCGAAGTCCGACGTGGATCTCCTCTTCCTCTACAGCAGGGATAAGAAGGGGGACCCGATCACCCGGTACATCCTGCACCTTCTGTGGGACCTCGGATTCGAGGTGGGCCACAGTGCGCGGACCGTGGGAGAATGCATCGAGGAGGCCCGAAAAGACGCCCACTCTCGCACGGCCATGCTGGAGGCCCGCTATCTGGCCGGAGACTACCGCCTCTTCAGCAGGTTTGAGAAGGCGTTCGAGCGAGCCCTGCTGGGCCGCCGGGCCCTCGCCTTCGTCCAGGAGAAGATCGAGGAGCGCCGGCAGCGCCACATGAAGACTGGCCTCTCCGTGCATCTGCTGGAGCCCAACGTCAAGGAGAGCCCCGGGGGGCTGCGCGACATCCATACCGTGGGGTGGCTCCTGCGGGCCCGCCGGGGGGGCTCCTCCCTGGAGGGGCTCCTGGAGGGGGGGCTGGTCTCCAAACAGGACTACCAGCGTTTTGACGATGCCCTCGACTTTCTCTGGCGCATCCGGAACGACCTCCATTTCACGGCGGGCAAACGCTACGATGTGCTGGAGCACGACGTCAAACCCCAGATCGCCGAACACCTCGGCTACCGGGACAGGGACGGGGAGCTGGGCGTTGAACGCTTCATGAGGGACTACTACCTTCACGCCCGGAACATCAAACACCTCTCCGACCAGATCTGCTCCCGGCTGGACGGACATCGCACGAAGATCCAGCGCGCCGTCTCCTTCCTGAGCCGCCAGAGGCTGGACGACGGGACCTTTCTGGTCGGGGACGAGATCCATCTGCCCCCGAGGCGGCATCGGGACTTTTTCGTCGAAGACCCTGTGCGCCTGCTGAGCCTCTTCTCCAACGGCCAGCGGTTCGGCGCTCGCATCGGCGACGGCATCCAGACGGAGATCAAGGCCCATCTGCACCTGATCGACGATGACCTCAGGCGCTCCGAGGAGGCCAGGCGCATCTTCTTCCGCATCCTGGCCGCCGGGCGGGGGACCGCCCAGACGCTCCGGCTGATGCACGACCTCGGGGTCCTGGGCGTCTATCTCCCGGAGTTCGGGACCCTGACCGGTCTGGTGCAGTATAACCTCTATCACGTCTACACCGCCGATGAGCACACCCTTCTGGCCATCGAGAACCTGGAGCGGTTGCAGGACGGGAGTGAAGAGGTGGACGCCCCCCTGCGTCGGGTCGCGAGCGAGATCCTGCGCTGGGACCTGCTGACGCTGGCCGTCCTGCTCCACGACGTGGGCAAGTCCGCCCGCGCCGACGATCATTCCAGGATCGGCGCGGACATGGCCACGGCCTTTCTGGACAGGGCCGGGATGCCCGAGGACGAACGGAGGATCGTCCTGTTCCTGATCGAGAACCACCTGCTCATGTCCCACATCGCCCAGCGGCGGGACCTGGACGACCCCTCTCTCATTGAGGACTTCGCCCGGCAGGTGGGAGACGTGGAGAAGCTGCGGATGCTCTATCTGCTCACCTACGCCGACCTGTCGGCCGTGACGCGCACCGCCTGGACGGCCTGGAAGAGCCATCTCCTCTACGATCTCTACTACAAGACGTTTGCGGTGCTGACACAGACGAGGCAGGACGACGGGGTGGCCCGTCATATCGTGGAGGCGTTGACCCCGTCTTTCGGGGAGGAGACCGTGACGAGCCACCTGCGCGGCCTTCCCGAACGCTACGTCGTCGCCACGAACCCTCAGGAGGTGGGCGTCCATCTGGCGCTCATCCGGGAACTGGAGGGCCGTCCCGTGGCCCTCTCCTTCCGCATCGGAAAGATCTTCTCGGAGGTCACCGTCTGCACGATGGACAAGCCCTACCGCCTGTCGGAGATCTGCGGGGTGCTGTCCGTGAACGGCATCAACATCTTCAGCGCCCAGGCCTACACCCGCTCCGACGGCGTGGTGCTCGACATCTTTCAGGTGACGGACCTGGATGGACGGCCCGATATCGGCGGGGCTCAGCAGGTCCTCATCCACGACCAGCTCACCGCTGTCTTTCAGGGCCGAGAGAACGTGGCCCTGCTGTTCGAAAACCGGGCGCAACGTTGGTCCAGAAGCCGTAAGCCGGCCTTCCTCCATCCGCCCCGGGTCGTCTTCGAAAACGACGTCTCTGAAAAGTACACGGTCATCGACGTGTTCGCCCAGGACGCCGTAGGGCTCCTCTACAAGATCACCCGCACGCTGTCCGAGTTGGACCTGGACATCTACACGGCACGCATCGGGACACAGGGAGATAAGGCCGTGGACGCCTTCTACGTAACACACCGGTCGGGGGACAAAATCAGGGATGCCGATGCCCTCAAGCGCATCGAAAAAGGATTGATACAGGCCGTGGGAAACTGACCCGAAGCCTCGAAAGATAAGGATGACGACCATGACAGAGGAAATGAAGAACGAAGAGGAGCCCGTCGAGAAGGAAGCGGCGGAGGCGCCCGAGGCGGAGAGCGATGATAAGAAGCCGAAGGAAATCACACTGCGCTCCGGGCTCAGCAAGAAGGATACGGCCCCCAGCCCCCCCCGGAGATTTACCCCGGAGGAGATCGCGGCATACCTCAAGGCGAAGCAGAAGAAAAAGTGATCTGCCTGGACCTTCGTGACGCGACCTGCCCGCGCTCCCCAGGTCCTGAAGGGTCCGCTGTCAAGGACTCCGCGACCGATTTTCGGCGCGGGATCAAAAAAGTCCTTGACAAAACCCTATTGTTTCTATATTATACTATTCTGCAATCCTCCAATCACTGAATCTCTCACAGTCCTGCTTCCCATTTCCGGACCACCTCATCTTTCAAGCCACATTCCCTCAATTCCGACTTTCCGAACGACAACCCACATCTATAGGACTTTATCTCTCTAGGGAAATTGTCCCCGCACGTCTGCCGGGTGACAATTTCCCTCTTCCCCTTCCCCCCGCTGGAGGATGATCGACCCTTATGGACCTGAACATCGCCGAACTACAGAAGATGACCATGACGGAGTTGACCAAGCTGGCCATCGACCTGAACATCCCGGGCTACAGCAGCCTCCGAAAACAGGAGATGATCTTCTCAGTCCTGCAGGCTCAGACTGAAAAAAGCGGCCTGATCTTCGGCCAGGGAGTGCTGGAGATCCTGGAGGACGGGTTTGGCTTCCTCAGGTCGCCCGCCTACAACTATCTGCCGGGGCCTGACGACATCTACGTCTCCCCCTCGCAGATGAAACGCTTCAACCTGAGGACCGGGGATACGGTCTCCGGCCAGATCCGCCCGCCGAAGAACGACGAGAAATACTTTGCCCTCATCCGGGTGGAGGCCGTCAACTTTGAGGACCCTGAGGTCGCCAAGCATAAGATCCTGTATGACAACCTCACCCCCCTGCATCCGGAATCGCGTATCAAGCTTGAGGCCGACCCCAAAGACTACTCCACCCGGATCATGGACCTGATCACCCCCATCGGCAGGGGCCAGAGAGGGCTAATCGTCGCCCCTCCTTTCACAGGGAAGACGATGCTCCTCCAGAAAATCTCCAACAGCATCACCATAAACCATCCTGAGATCACCCTGATCGTCCTCCTGATCGACGAGCGCCCCGAAGAGGTCACCGACATGCAGCGCTCGGTCAAGGGGGAGGTCATCTCCTCCACCTTCGACGAGCCGGCCACCCGCCACGTTCAGGTCGCCGACATGGTCATCGAAAAGGCCAAACGCCTCGTCGAGCACCAGCACGACGTCGTCATCCTCCTGGACAGCCTCACCCGCCTGGCGCGCGCCCATAACACGGTCACCCCCCACAGCGGCCGCATCCTGACGGGCGGCGTCGACGCCACGGCCCTGCTCGGCCCCCGGAAATTCCTCGGCGCGGCCCGCAACATCGAAGAGGGGGGGAGCCTGACGATCGTCGCCACCACCCTGATCGAGACCGGCAGCCGGATGGACGAGGTCATCTTCGAAGAGTTCAACGGCACGGCCAACATGCAGTTGAAACTCGACCGCCGCCTGAGCAATCGGCGCATCTTCCCGGCCTTCGATGTCTCGCAGTCCAGCACGCGGAAAGAGGAGCTGCTCCTGACGAACAAGAACGAGTTGAACCGGATCTGGATCCTCCGGAAGCTCCTCAACCAGATGCCCCCCACAGAGGCGATGGAGTTTCTGATCGAACGCATTGCGCATACCAAGACCAACGAAGACTTTCTCACCTCTATGAACGAGCCGGTGGACCGATGAGCGACGCGGTAAAAGTCCTTGATTTATACCCTATATGTATTATATTTTAGGTCTATGGAAAATTTCTATCCGACAAGACTGACGCTCAATATCTCCAGGAGAATCTCGTGAAAGCCGACATTCATCCCAAGTACACGCCCACCACGATCCGCTGTGCGTGCGGCAACATCACCGAGACCCGATCCACCCTGGCGGATCTCCACGTCGAAATCTGCTCCCGGTGCCACCCGTTCTACACCGGCAAACTGAGGCTGGTTGACACGGCAGGACGCGTGGAGCGGTTCCGCAGGAAATACGGCCTGGTAGAAGCCCAGGAAGCCCAGGACGCTCAGACGGCAGAACCCCGGGGATAGCCCAGCCATCTGCGATGGTGGTGGACGGGCCGCCCTGCGGGGCTGCGCGTTCACCGCCTTTTTATTTTCGGGACACTCTGTTGATCGACAGACTGGAAAAGCTCTCTGCGCGCTATGACGAGATCGAGGGACTGCTGAGCGATCCGTCGGTGATCTCCGACCGCGTCCGGTACCAGAAACTGATCAAGGAGCGCAACGGCCTGGAGGAAGGCGTGTCTGCATTCCGGGAATACCGGGCGGTCCTCCGGAACCTTCAGGAGGCCCGCGAGATCCTCCAGACCTCCTCGGACCGGGACCTGATCGACATGGCCGGGGCCGAAATCGAGGAATCCGAGGCCACCCAGGCCCGGCTCGAAGATCGACTGAAAGATTTTCTGATCCCCAAAGATCCCAACGACGCCAAGGACGTCATCGTCGAGATCCGGGCCGGAACGGGGGGCGAGGAGGCCGCCCTTTTCGCAGCTGATCTGCATCGGATGTACGCCCGCTACGTGGAGTCCCGGGGATGGCGCTCGGAACTCCTTAGTTCCAACCCCACCGGACTCGGCGGCATCAAAGAGGTCATCTTCTCCGTCTCCGGCCCCAATGCCTACGGCACGCTCAAATATGAGAGCGGCGTCCATCGCGTCCAGAGGGTCCCGGCCACGGAATCGAGCGGTCGCATCCACACCTCCGCAGCCTCGGTGGCCGTCCTCCCCGAGGCGGAGGAGGTGGAGGTGGAGATCGACCCGGAGGACCTGCGCATCGATGTCTTCCGCTCCGGAGGCCCCGGGGGCCAGAGCGTCAACACCACCGATTCCGCCGTTCGAGTCACCCACATCCCATCCGGCCTCGTGGTCCAGTGCCAGGACGAAAAATCTCAGCACAAGAACAAGGCCAAGGCCCTCAAGGTCCTGAGGGCCCGCCTGTACGACATCGTCCAGCGCCAGCAACACGAGAAGCTCTCGCAGGACCGTCGCGCCCAGGTCGGATCGGGCGACCGCAGCGCCAAAATCAGAACCTACAACTTCCCGCAGGGGCGGGTGACCGACCATCGGATCAAGCTGACCCTTCACCGTCTGGAGGGCGTCCTCAACGGCGACCTGGATGAATTGATCGAAGCCCTCCGCCGGGCCGATCAGGCCGGGAAACTCGCCGAAGGGGAAGAGGTGGAATAGCTATGGAAACCGTGAGCAGGGTCCTCCATTGGGCGTCTGAACAGCTCTCTCAGGCGGGCGTGGAAAACCCATCGGTCGACGCGGAACGCCTGGTGCAGCACGTCCTGGGCGCCCCGCGGCTCGACCTTTACCTCAACCCCGACCGTCCCCTCACCCCCTCCGAGAGCGCGCGTCTCAGGGACGCCCTGCGCCAGCGTTGCAGCCGTATCCCCCTTCAACACCTGACGGGCGAGACGGAATTCTGGTCCCTCCCTTTTTTTGTGAACGACGCCGTGCTCATCCCCAGGCCGGAGACCGAGTCCCTGGTCGAGGCCGTGCTCGCCCAGCTCCGCGACATCCCGCACCCCAGGATCGTGGACATCGGAACAGGCTCCGGGTGTATTGCCGTCAGCCTGGCCCACGAACGGCCGGAGGGCCTTGTCGTCGCAACCGACCTCTCCCCCGCTGCCCTCCGGGTCGCCCGGGCCAACGTCCTCCGGAACAAGGTTCACGTCCGCCTGGTCGCAGGCGACCTGATCGAGCCCTTCGGTCCATCCGTTCAGTTCGATGCCATCGTATCCAATCCTCCTTATATCCGTCGCGAAGGGATCGAGACCCTTCAGCCGGAGGTCCGTGACCACGAACCCCGCCTGGCCCTCGACGGGGGGGAGGACGGCTTCTCCGTTCATCGCCGTCTCGTGGCCTGTGCAGGGCGTCATCTTCGACCCGGAGGCTGGCTCGCCCTTGAGGTCGGATGGTGGCAGATCGGGGCAGTCGTGAAGATGCTGCGCGGGTCGGAAGACTTTGAAACCGTGACCCGCTACAAGGACCTGACAGGGATCGAGAGGGTCGCGGTTGCCCGCCGGAGGTGAAAACCTCAATGAACAGGGATGCACAGGATATAAATGGGAACTCCTCGTCCCTCAATCCTCAATCCTCATTCTTTTATCCTGTACATCCTTGTTCCCCCTCGATCCATAAGGATTTCGTTTGACAACCACCCTCTTTTGGGGTAATTTCTCGAACATCGGAACGATCGTTTCGTCACGACTGAAACAGGGTGGGGGAATTCTTGCAATGATAGATCAAATCGTCCGGCCAATCCAGACCGGAATGGATCATTTCGAGAGGCGTCTGGAATCCGCGCTGGACTCCGAGGTGGAGATTGTCCATCGCATGGCCCGCCACCTCGTCTCAGCCAGGGGAAAACGGATCCGGCCCGCGCTGGCCCTCCTGACGGCCCAGGCGCTCGGGGGAAACTCGGACAGGATCATCGACGCTGCGGTCGGGATTGAGCTGCTCCAAACCGCCACCCTGATCCACGATGATATCGTAGACTCCGCCGACACGCGACGCGGCGCGCCTTCTCTCAACGCGATATGGGGAGACCATGCGTCCGTCCTGATGGGGGATTTTCTGCTCGCCAAGGCCCTCCAGCTCCTGGTCGGCCTGGAATCCCAGAAGGTCATGGAGGCAGCCACCCGCGCCACGCAGCGGATGGTGGAGGGGGAACTCCTGGAGGTCGAAAACGGGGACATCGCCATCACCGAGAGCGTCTACCTGGACCTGATCCGTAAGAAGACCTCCGCCCTCATCGCCCTGTCCTGCGAGGTGGGGGCGATCCTGTCAGGGGGCTCCCCTGAGCAGATCACCCAGATGGCGGCCTTCGGCGAACTGCTCGGCATAGCCTTTCAGATCACCGACGACATCCTGGATTTCACCGGCGACTCCATCGTCCGGGGAAAACCCGTCGGCAACGATGTGAAGGAGAAGACCATTACCCTGCCCCTCATCAGGGCGCTGGAGAACTGCTCGAACGGGGAAGGGGATCGAATCCGGGCCAGGATCGAATCCGGGATCGAAGATGGGTCGGACTGGCAGGAGATTGTGGCCTTTGTCCATCGCTACGATGGCATCGAGTACGCCTTGCAGAGGGCGCAGGGCTATGCCGAAGATGCCTCTCAACGCCTCTCCGTGCTCTCGGTCTCCGAGGCGCGCCAGGCGCTGGAACTGGCGACCCGGCACGCCGTCGAAAGACAGAGATAAAAACGCATTGATCCGCAGATAACGCAGATGTTCGCAGATGATTTTCGATCTGCGCCTATCTGCGTTATCTGCGGATCGTTTTTGGGGGGTTGAAATGGGCAGGGTCAAACTCAGCGTCAACGTCGATCACGTGGCCACCGTACGGGAGGCTCGCAAGACGAATGAACCCGACCCCGTGGCAGCCGCCTTCCTGGTCGAACTGGCCGGGGCGGACGGCATCACGATCCATCTCCGGGAGGACCGGCGTCACATCAGCGACCGGGACCTCCGTCTGCTCCGCCAGACCGTGAAACTGGAGCTCAACCTGGAGATGGCCTCCACCGTCGAGATGGTCGGCATCGCCCTCCAGGAGCGTCCTGACCAGGTCACCCTGGTCCCGGAGAAACGGCAGGAGATCACTACCGAGGGCGGTCTGGACGTGGAAGGGAACTTCCAGCAGATCGCGGAGGTCATCCGCACGCTCCATCGCGACGGCGTCCCGGTGAGCCTCTTCATAGACCCCGACGAGAACCAGATCAAAGCCGCCAAGGACGTGGGCGCGCACGCCGTCGAACTCCACACCGGGGAATATGCCAACGCGAAGGGCGCGGCCCGTGCGGCGCAGCTGGCGCGCGTCACGCGCGGGGCACAGCTGGCCGACCAGCTCCACCTCCTCCCCCGCGTGGGCCACGGCCTCACCTACCAGAATGTCCGCGACCTCGTCGCCATCCCGGAGGTCCGCGAGGCCAGCATCGGCCACTCCATCGTCTCCCGGGCCGTCCTGGTCGGCATGGAACAGGCCGTTCGTGAGATGATCAGGCTGCTGGAAAGATAAAAGGAGTGAGGAGTGGGGATCGAGGAGCGAGGAGAGCCTTTCCTCATTCCCCATTCCTCACCCCTCATTCCTGCTTTAAAACTGCAACCCGCCCTTCCGCGGCTCTCCCCCTCGCCCCACCGTATGGACCGTGTGGAAGGAACAGACCTCCGTCGGCTCCGTCCCCTTCACGAACATCTCCTGCTGCTCCACCGGACAGTAGATCGAGGCGATCAGGCCGGGGTGTTCTGCACAGACCCCCATCTTCACCACGTCCGCCGGCATCTGAAAATTCTCCACAGGCAGCCGCAGGGCTTCGTGCCCCCGCCGCATGAAGCGTGACCAGACCGGCAGGGCGACCTGCCCCCCGGTCTGCCTGTTCCCCAGGGAAACCTTCTCGTCGAACCCGACCCAGACCCCCGCCACGATCTGGGGCGTGAACCCCACGAACCAGGCGTCGGTGTACTCGTTCGTCGTGCCCGTCTTCCCCCCCGCCGGCCTGGTAAACCCGAATAACAGCCGGGCGTTTCGCCCCGTCCCGATGGCCGTATCGTCCACCACAGACCTGAGCAGACTCGTCATCACGGCCGCCGTGGATGCCTTCAGCGCCTCGCTCTCCGCCCCTTTATCCCGCTGTTCCAGCACGTTGCCATCCTTGTCCACGACCTTCAGGATGGAGATCGGCTCGGTCCGGACCCCCTGATGAGGGAACACGCCGTAGGCCGAGACGAGGTCGATCAGCTTGACCTCGCTCGTCCCCAGCCCCATGGACAGGACCGGCACCATCGGCGTCGAGATCCCCATCTTGCGCGCATAGGGGACCACGGTCTTCGGGTTGAGGCTCTGGAGCAGGCGGATCGTCGCCAGGTTTCGCGAATGGGTCAGGGCCTGCCGCAACGTCACCGACCCCAGATAGTCGTGTTCGTAGTTCTCCGGCGCCCAGACCGTCCCGTCGGGCTGGGGTACCGAGATCGCCGTATCCAGAAGCGGGTCCGTGGGCCGGTAGCCGTTGTCGATGGCCGCCGTGTAGATGAAAGGTTTGAAGGCAGACCCCGGCTGCCGCAGGGCCTGGGTGGCCCGGTTGAACCGGTTCTTGTCGAAGTCCCGTCCCCCGACCATCGCCAGGATGTGGCCGTTGGAGGGGTTGATGGCCAGGAACGCCCCCTGGATCACCCGCATCCGCATCGAATCTGCCTGGGTTAGCCCCGGCGACATCCGCCGCGCCGCGCCCGTCTTTCCCGCCTCCACCCGGGGCTGTAATTCGTCCAGTTTGGCCAGCAGTTCCTCCTCGGCGATCCTCTGCAGCCGGCTGTCGAGCGTGGTATACACGGAGACCCCGTCCTGATACAGGGCGTTTACGCCATAGGCGCTCTCCAGGTACTGCCGGATGTGCTCCGCGAAGTAGGAGGCCTCCCCCCCATCCTCCGATGCGTCCTTCAGCGTCAGCGGCCTTTGAACGGCCGCCCGATACGCCCCCTCCGTGATCTTGTCCGCGTCCAGCATGGTCTTCAACACGACGTTCCGCCAGTGTACCGCGCGCTTCGGGAAATCTACGGGAGAAAATCGGAAGGGGTTCTTGAGCAGCGCGACCAGCATGGCGCACTCCTCCAGGTTGAGCTGTCCGGCGTCCTTGCCGAAATACCGGAGCGCCGCGGACTGGATGCCGTAGACCCCGTGGCCGAAGTAGACCTGGTTGAAATACATCTCCATGATCTCAACCTTGGTGTAGGTCCGCTCGATCAGGACGGACACGATGGCCTCCTGGATCTTCCGGGTCCACTCCACGTCCATGGTCAGGAAAAGGTTGCGGGCCAGTTGTTGCGTGACCGTGCTGGCCCCCAGCCTCCGGCGGGTGAACAGGTTGACGGCCGCGGCCCGCGCGACGTCCGGCAGGGAGATCCCCAAGTGGTTCCAGAAGGACCGGTCCTCCCGCGCGATCAGGGCGTCGATGGCGAGCCTGGGAAGCCGATCAAACGGAATCGGCTCCCGGTACTGCACGGCGAACTTCCGGATGATCTTTCCGTCCGCCGAGTAGAGGATCGTGGTGCGCTTCGGTTCCACGCGCTCGAGCTGAATCAACGAAGGGAGCCCTTCGCGGAAACCCAGGACGAGCCACGCGGCGACCGCTGCGCCCAGAACCGTCCAGACCGCCGCGTAGAGCAGGACGCGCTTGATGTAGAATGCTGTCTTCGGATCGCTCAAAAAGGAACGCAAAAAGGAACGCATAAGGATTGGACCTCATCCAGAAACTCCAATTGCATTTAGGCGGGAACCATGCTAAATTTCGTCACGTCTTAAGAGAAAGGTCAAGCCCCTCGCTACCGGAGGTTCTGGATGACACCCAAGACGAAACGCGAAAAATACCCCGTATGAGCCTCTCCAACGCCTTCGACATCCTGAAAGAGCGCGGGTTCATCCGCCAGGTCACGGACGAGGCCGCAGTCCGCGCCCTGTTCGACGCCGGCCCGGTCACCTGCTACATCGGGTTTGACCCCACAGCCGACAGCCTGCACGTGGGGAGCCTCATCCCGATCATGGCCCTGGTCCACCTCCAGCGCGCCGGGCACCGGCCCATCGCCGTCGTGGGAGGAGGCACTGCGAGGGTCGGCGACCCCAGCGGCAGGACCGAACTGCGCCAGATGCTCTCCCCGCAGGACCTCCGGCGCAACGCGGACAAAATTCACGCGCAGCTCGGCCGCTACCTGGACTTCGGCGACAGGGCCCTCGCCGTGGACAACGCCGACTGGCTTCTGAACCTGAACTACATCGACTTCCTGCGGGACATCGGCCGTCACTTCAGCGTCAACCGGATGCTCGCCGCCGAGGCCTACAAGATCCGGATGGAGACCGGCCTCTCTTTCCTGGAGTTCAACTATCAGATCCTCCAGGCCTACGACTTCCTGGTCCTCCACCGGAAATATGGCTGTCTCCTCCAGATGGGCGGGGACGACCAGTGGGGGAACATCCTGGCCGGGACGGAACTCATCCGCCGCGTGGAGGGAGCGGACGCCCAGGCCGCCACGTTCCCCCTGATCACGAACGCCTCCGGACAGAAGATGGGCAAGACCGCCGCGGGCGCGGTCTGGCTCGCCCCCGACCGCCTCTCCCCCTACGAATTCTACCAGTACTGGATCAACACGGACGACCGGGATGTGGAGCGGTTCCTCGGCCTCTACACCCTCCTGCCCACGGACGAGGTCCGCCGTCTGAGTCAGCTCCAGGGCGCGGACCTCCGCCAGGCCAAGGAGGCCCTCGCCTACGAGACCACGAAACTCACCCACGGAGAGGCGGAGGCGCAGGAGGCGCGGAAGAAGTCTCAGGCAGCATTTGGAAAAGGGTCCGACGATTCGAACATGCCAGCCGTCGAGATTCCCCGGGACATGGTCGACGATACCCTCACGGCCACGGTCCTGTTCACGCACGTTCTGAGCATCTCCAGACGCCAGGAAGTCTCCAGGGGCGAAGCCCGCAGGCTCATCCAGCAGGGCGGGGCCTACCTCAACGGGCAGCGCATCGACGATGCGAATAGAGTCGTGTCTCACGACCTGCTCAATACGGATACCCCGGTGTTGCAGGCTGGAAAAAAAATCATTTATCGTGTCGTGATAAAGGCGTAACCGGCCCCCAGCCCTCCCCCATTCTGGAGGGGCGTTCAATTGAACGCCCCTCCTCTATGCCAGGACGCGGTCACGTAGGCCGCCCCAGGAACCGCTCCAGCACATTGCGCACGATCCGCTGGAGCGCCGGGTCCACGACCAGGCTCCCGCCGAAGGCGATGGACCCCACGGCGAACACCCCTCCCCCGCCCGGGTGGTCGTAATAGGTCATGTGCCCCCCGCCCCGGCCATCCCACCGGTAGGCCGGGTCCGGGTACTGCGCCGACATCCTCTGCCCCATGTAGTCCTCCGGGTTCAGCCCCCGGGCCAGCACCCGGAGGTTCTTCGGCGACCGCTCGTCCGACTGGTCCGTCTCCCATCCGCTGGCCGATCCCCCGTTGATCCCCTCCCGACCGACCAGGTCCCCGTTCTTCACCCCCGCCCCCTTGAAGACCCAGTGCGAGGCATCCTCCACCATGTAGGGCGCGAACGACATGTACCCGGGCCGGACGTAGCCCACGCCCAGCACCGCGTGTTCGGGACGCCCCACGCTCCGCCAGAGCCCGCCCGCCTCCCCATTCTGATGGTGCGGCCCCCCCTCCTTCCGGACCTCCATGACCCGGCAGGTCGGGTCATAAGTCACCTTCCAGTAGACCCCGTTTCCAGAAAGATACAGCAGGCTCCCCCCGGCGTTCAGGTAGGCGTCTAAGTGGTCCCGCATCGGCCCGGACCAGTACTCCCCGTGCGTGTTGATGACCAGCGCCCGGTAGTTCTGGAGCCACGCCCACCCCCGGTGCAGGTCCTCGTCCGAATACACGTCCACCTCGTACCCGGCCCGCTCCAGCCAGTCCAGCACCCAGAGCTCTGCCCGCACGAGGTGGCTCCGCCCGGTCCCTGAGGGCGAGGCAGACGGCATGGGCCGGTCCAGGCTCAGCGCCTTCGGACAGGGTTTGCTGTAGGCCGACATCCCGCCCCAACTGTTGTAGGCGTTCCAGGTGTTCGTGGAGGCCAGGACCGCCACCTCCCCCCTCCGGTCACTCCGGGGTGTGATCACGAACGTCACGTGAAACGTCTCGCCGTTCGCATCCGTGCACTCCGCCGCGTAGAGCCCCGACCGGAAACTCTCCGGCACGACCCAGAAGAAGTCCGTCTCCCAGCCGCAGCCCGTCTCCCACGCCCGCTCCGGGCACGCCTGGACCCGCCCCGGCATCCCCTTCCGCTCGCCGAGGACCCCGCCTGTCTCCCCGAGTCGTCGATACGTCACGTCATAGTGGGAAGCCCCCGTGGTCATCTGAAAGGGGACCTCGTCCCCCGGCGCTGCGGCTATGCGCAGGGTATAGCCCTGCATCTTTGTCACGTCCGGAGATTCATACTTGGAAGGCCGGTAGTTGACCGAACCGTCTTTGGGTCTGTTCATGCGTCTCCTCAAAGTTTAGGAATCAGGCCCTCTCCCAGGCTCGCTCGCGCTCGCCGTCCCTCTCCCACGTGTGGGAGAGGGATGCCTGAGCAACGCGAAGGCAGGGTGAGGGCCTTCCCCAACCCCTAATCCCCGACTCCTGTCTTTACACTATCTCGATCAACGTATTCTTCGTCTTCAGCCGCCTCGTCTCGGAGTAGTGATTCACAGAGATCCCTTCGGCGAGGAGCGTGGGGACCTGGACGATGAACTCCGCCCAGTCCGGCGCGTTGAACGCCGCGAACGCCATCCGGAACCGCTCGATGAAGGTATCGTAGGGCCTCGACAGATCCGGCAGGATCACCGGCCCGGTGTCGGTCTGATAGATCCAGTCCCGCTCGTTGCCGTTCATGGTCTTGACCGGGTATTCCAGGACCACGCGGTACCCCGCCTCCTCCCCGAACTCGGTCCGCGCGACCAGCGGGCGGTTCTCCGGCGTCGCCCGGACGATCTCCTCAGCGGTCTCCAGCGCCCTCCCCTCGACCAGCCGGACATCGATCCGGAGCCCTTCGTACGCATCCGCCACCCTGCCCACGTGCCGCTCCGGCTGCACGCCCAGGGAGGGGGGATAGAGCATGACCCCTTTGTCATTCCGGTCCCAGCTCTTCATCAGGAGGAAGTCCTCCCTGGAGAAGACCGGCGCGAAGTCCGCGTTGGGGTCCATCCAGATGCCCTCGGGGACCCCCACCCGCTCGCTCTTGCAGGACGCCCCCAGGACATACTCCACAGGGCTCCCTCCCCGCAGGTCCGTGACCTCGCACCGGCACTCCAGTTGAATCCGGGCGCTGTTCAAATCGTAGGGCGAGGGCTGGGACTGCGTGATCCCCGGCCGCGCCGCCCAGTCCCTGCGGAAGGTCACAAACGAACGGGAAAAGTCGCAGATCTTCATCACGGGTCTCCTATCTTGGAAATAAGCCTTAGCGTTCAGCAAAGGGATGAGGAGTGAGGGGTGAGGATTGAGGGGCGAGGAGAGGTTTTCCCCATTCCTCATTCCTCATTCCTCATTCCTCATTCCTCTGAACAGCCCCTTCAGGTCCGCAAATCGCTCGATGATCACGTCCGCCCCTTCCAGTTCTTCGCGGGACCCCGTGCCTCCCAGGACAGCGATGGCTGAAAGCCCAGCCGACCGGGCTGCCCGGATGTCCAGAGACGTATCCCCGACATAGACCGAACGGTCTTCCGACCGACCCAGCTTCCGGAGCGTCAGGTGGAGGACCTCCGGGTCCGGTTTGACCCGCCGGACCTCGTCCGACCCGCTCCAGGCGCTGAACAGCCGGAGCGCGCCCAGCCGGCCCAGAATGCCGACGACATGCTCGCTCCGTTTCGTGGTCGCCACACCCAGGATATACCCCTGCGCGTGGAGATATTCGAGAATCTCCAGAACCCCCTCCAGCAGGAAGGCGCTCCCCACCAGCACCTCGCGGGCGCGCGCCTGAAACAGGTCGTAGCACTGCCGGGGGTCGTGATCCGTGAACCTGGCGAACGCCTCATCAAGGGGGTAGCCGATGGTGGCCTTGATGGCCTCGGGAGGGGGACGCGGGACGCCGATCCGGTCGAGCGCGTAATAGAAACAGTCCACCACGCCCTCAGAGGAGTCGATCAGGGTGCCGTCCAGGTCGAACAGAAGCGTGTCGATATGGCTGAAGAAATTCGTCATTCTGTCGATCTTAAAAAAAAGATCGCCAAATTACAGAATCGGCATACAGTTTGCAATAATTCTCCTATTGAAGACGTTTAATACATAAAACGCAGTATTGTCCGGTTAGAAAATTGCTGTGATGAGGATTTGTCTTTGCCAAGGTCCCCATCGTTGCACGGCTAAGAAGAGTGTGACGGTCCGCCCCCCCAGCAGGCCCATCATAGTGGAGTCCAACGCCCGCTCTTTTCGAATGTCCCT
>SICM01000078.1 GCA_009694805.1 Candidatus Latescibacterota bacterium | reverse complement strand
GTTGGGGACGCTTCCACTACACTCCGATTCCCCCAACGGCAAACCCAGCTCACGTGCTTCACCTTTCCCGTTCATCTATATCTTTCCTCTCCGCCCTGCTCAGTAAACTCCGGGGTGCAAGTGTCTCATCCAATATAGGCAGACTGGGAGTTGAGCGGTTACAGGCTTACCAGGAACAGATTGCCGATTGTGAGCGGAGACTGAGCGAGGATCATAACGAATTCTGGGAACGGCTTGCGCCAGAACCAAGACACTATCTCGCTACAGGAGATTACATTCGCGGAAAAAGTCCTGCCGGAATGGAATGCTCAGGAGAAGCCATTGAATATGCGAAGGCATTGGAGACAGAGTTACGCCAGCATCTTGTTGAACTCTTCGTCTCGTTCGCAGAACAGCGAGGAAATCCCAGTATTTTTGGTAGGGAACACGATAAAGCAACTCTGGGTGCCATCTTTCATAAACTTGAACCGCTCGGCTTGAGGACCGAGTTTTTCAACTCGCTTGGAGAGAAGGGGCGGTTCTTACGGGATGATTTTCACGTCCTGAAAGAGATCAAAAAACTCAGAGACTCTGCTGCGCACGGTGGAAATACAAGCAGAAGTCAAGCCAAAAAACTCCGCGATATGGTCCTTAAAATCCTGCCGAAGATCGTGGCCCTGCGCTCTCATTGATTTTTTTTTGAGAGGTCCCTTACAATGATCAACATCAAAGAACGCTACATCGTCGACGAAAGCGGTAACCGCGTCGGTGTTGTCCTGGACATGGCGGATTATCGCAAACTGCTCGAAGATCTGGAAGAACTGGAATCCATTCGCGCCTATGACGCAGCCAAAGCCTCCGGCGACAGGGTCATTCCGTTTGAACAGGTGGTCACTGGCCCCTGACCCCCAATCCCCGATCCCCGATCCCCGATCCTTCCTACCTCAGCTCCTCCAGCTTCTCGAAGTACCCCGGAAACGTCTTGCTCACGCACCCCGGATCGTTGAGGGTGACCCCCTCCGCCTTCAGGCCGACGAGCGCGAAGCTCATGGCCATCCGATGGTCGTCGTAGGTATCGATGGCCGCCGGCAGGATGCGCTCCGCTGGCGGGATCACCAGTCCGTCCGTCAGCTCCGCGGCCTGCACGCCTAACTTGCGTAGCTCCGTCACGGTCGCCGCAATCCGGTCCGTCTCCTTGATCCGCATGGACCCCACGTTCCGGATCGTCGTCGGCCCGTCCGCAAACGGGGCTAGGGCCGCCAGCGTCTGCGCCAGGTCCGACATGGCATTCATGTCCACATCAACGCCCTTCAACCGCGCCGGCCCCCGCACCTCGATGAAGTCCTGCCCGGCCTCCACCCGGCACCCCATCCGCTCCAGCACGTCCACGAAATGGACGTCCCCCTGCGCCGAAGCCATGTTCAGATGCTGCACGCGCACGCGGCCCCCGGTCAGCGCCGCCGCCGCGAAGAAGTAGGAGGCGTTGGAGGCGTCCGGCTCCACGTCATAGACCCGTCCCTGATACCCCTGCCCGGCGCGCACCCGGAACCGCTCGTACCCGTCCCGCCAGACCTCGGCCCCGAAATCCTTCATCCCCGCGAGCGTCATGTCGATGTAAGGCTTTGAGATCAGATCTCCAGCCACCTCGATCTCCACGTCCCGCCGGGCGTACGGCGCAGCTAAGAGGATGGCCGTGAAGTACTGGCTGCTCCTCTCCCCGGCCATACGGGTCTTCCCCCCCGCGATCCCGTCCGCCTCCACGACCACCGGCGGACAGCCGTTGTCGTAGCGCGTCCTGGCCCGCACGCCCAGCGCCCTCAGCCCGTCCAGCAGGTCCTGGATGGGCCGCTCCCGCATCCGGGCCACCCCGTCGATCACGTAGGTCCCGCGCCCCAGCGCAGCGACGCTCGTCAGGAACCGGGCGGAGGTCCCGGAGTTCCCGATGAACAGCTCCGCCTCCGACGCCGGGATCTGCCCCGCGCAGCCCGCCACCTCGAACCGCGCCTCGCCCTCGTCCGCCGACACCGAGAGGCCGAGCCGTCGGAGGGCATCCGACATGTGGTGCGTGTCGTCGCTGAACAGCGCCCCCCGCAGGATGGACCGGCCTTCGGCCAGGGCGGCCATCACGAGCGCCCGGTTGGTATAGCTCTTGGACCCGGGGATCGTCACCGTGGCGTCCACGGGCCGGGTCAGCGGACGGATTTCAAGCGCATCGGACAAGGCAAATCCTTCCTATCAATCGGAAAACTTATCCACCATAAGCGGTCAGCCGTCAGCCGTCAGCAAAAAGCCCAAACAGGCTTGATTTTGCTGGTCGCTGATCGCTGATCGCTACTCTTTTGGCACAGCACTTGCATTTTCCATAGGTCACTCTGAGTGGTACTGATTGGTCTTGGCCCCTCGCCCGGTAGGAACCTATACGGTGACCGGAAAGGCGGGGGGCTATTTTTTTCTGTCTTCCCGGCGAGGAATCGCCGCGCTAATCCCCTGCAACGCCTGCGCCCAGCATCTCTCTCCCCTGCCGGGTGAACGCCCCCTTCGCCTCTGGCGGCGATGTCTTCCAGACCAGGAACATCTTGCGGATATCGTTCAGGAACCCCCGGTTGACCCGCTGCCACGACGCCACGTCCCCGCTCAGTCGGTGGATGTCCACCTCGATCTTGTAGATGCCGCGCTCCCCCGTCGGAATCGCCAGCAGGCGGACCGCCTGGCTGATGCCCAGGTCGTAGGGGGCCAGCCAGACCGTCATCTCGATCCGGTATTCAGGTTCTCCCCGCACATCCTCCGCCGTGAACCGCACGTCCCCCGTCACGAACCGCCCGATGGAACTCTCCCCGTAGGCCTCGAACGCCCGCGCCAGATAGGTGTAGACCCCCAGCGCCTCCGTTGCCCCGAGCGTGAACGGAAAGTCGAACCGCCAGTCGTCCCCCTCCGGCTCCGGGAACGCCCACTTACGCGTCACGTCCGGCACGGCCATGTCTGCCGCCTTCCGCGCCGGATACAGCGTGGACAGCATCACCGTGGCCATGACGATCAGCGTGGAGGACACGGCCGACAGCGACGAATAGTTGACCGACAGCCCGCCCAGCAGTCCGTAGGCGTTCAGAAACAGGATCAGCACCTGCCCGATCAGATACCCCAGCACGGCCCCGAGGGTGGCGAACACCGCCGCCTCGGCCAGGAACAGCGCCGCGATATGGTTCGGCGCCAGCCCCACGGAGGAGTAGATGCCGATCTCCCGGAACCGCTCGTAGACCGCCCCCATCATCGTGTTCAGCACGATCAGCGCAGCGATCACGACCGGGATGAACAGGTTGCCCAGCCCCGAGATCGACGTCGCGCCGATGGACGAGTAGACCGTCACCCGCTCCCCTTCGCCCACGAACATCGTCAGCGCCACCCGCGCCATGAACGCTTCGATCTCCGCCCGGTAGTCGGAGACCGGCCTCCCCGCCTCATCCCGAAAATCCGTGACCGCGACCGACCGGAGCGTCCCCCCGATCTCCATCACGAAATCGTAGGGGAGGATCAGCGTGTTCACCCCGTCCAGGTGGGTGAACGCCTCGATCGGCATCATCGCCGCCGCCCGGGGGTCCTGGCTCAGCCCCCGCCAGTCGCTCGTCCCCGTCGTCTCCATCGTCATGTCGATCGGCGTGAGGCGCTCGTCGTCCATGTCCTTCATCCGGTCGAGCGGCGCCGCGTCGATCACGCCCACCACCGCGAAGTCCCCCCCCAGCATCCGGATGGACGCCCGCCCCGCATCCTCCGGACGGAGCCCCACCAGCGCCGCCAGGTCGCTCGGCAGGATGCAGGCATTCCGCTCCCCCGGCCGGAACCAACGGCCCGACAGCAGCGCCCGGTCGATCCCCATCACCCCCGGCTCCTCCGGCGTCATCCCCAGCAGCCCGTTCACGAAGCTCGACTTTCCGGTCGCCGGGACCGAGAAGTCCACGTAGGCCCGCTCCCCGTGCGTCTGGGCGATGTAGAAGGCGCGGGGCGCCACCCGCGCCCGCCCCCGGAAGTGGCTGGCCACGTAGTCCAGCGTCGAAAGCTGAAGCCCCCGCCAGTTCCGGTCCCGCACCAGCCCGCCCGCGTAAGGAGGCCGGTTGCTGCGCGGCAGCTTGTAGAACCGGAGCATCGTCTGCACCGACGTGAACGACAGCACCGTGAACGTCAGGAGCGTCAGCGTGGCCGCCGTCAGCCCCGTCCGCAGCGGGCGCTTCTTCAGGTTGGACAGGCCCAGGGACACCGCCGCCGCCGTGGCGCTGCTCCGGCCCACGTCCGTCTCGTAGACCCCCGTCTCCGCCCGCTTCAGCTTCCGCATCTCCTCCGAGAACTTGGAGATCACGATCCAGATCGCCACGCCCCCCATGAACAGGATCACGAACGCCAGGAAGATGATGTAGGGGGAGGACGACAGCTTGAACGCCGGGTGGACGACGCGGAGGATCAGGAAGATCAGCAGGAACAGCCCGGCGAACCCCGCGATCCGGCGTCGCACGTCCGGGAACCCGAACAGCAGACGCTCGCAGAAGAACGCAAACGGCAGCACCAGCACGAAATAGAACACGATCCCCTGCACCGTGTCATTGGCCGTCTCCTTCACGTCCGGATAGGCCCGCGCCTCCAGCCCCCACCCCCGCCGCGCCGCCGCGATGAACCGCTCGTAATCCAGCCGGTCCAGGTGCCCCTGCGCCTCCAGCAGCGCCACCCGCGCCTCCTCGTGCAGGGCGCTCAGGCGACGATTCTGAACGGCGTACCGGGCGAGTTGCTTCATCCGCGCGTCGTCCACGACCCACATGTCCCGCGCCGCCCGGTAGGACGGCAGGGCGATGATCCCCCCATCCGCCGGGTAGCCCGTCCCCTGCGCCCGCGCCAGGACCGCCGGCGAGGTGTCCTCCGCCCGCACCGGATGATCGAACAGGTCCTGCGGGGCGTTGATCAGCATATACTTGATCCCGAACAGCCCGGTGCTCATCAGGATCTTCACCCGCTCGCCCGGAGGCGCGAACACCACCGCGGCCTGGGTCGTCCGCCCCTCCTGGGCGCTCTGGTTGGCCACGTACCGGTACCCGAACGACCGGGGCGAGGCGTCGTTCGTCCCCAGCACCGTCATGTGGTCCAGCGCGGACAGATAGCTCGCGTCCACGATCTCGAACAGGCTGATCGACCGGCACCGGAACAGCACCTCCATCATCTCGTTCTCCCACCAGCCGTAGGGCTGCCGGATGGGATACGTCACGTCCCCGTCCTGCCCCATGTCGGGCGCGGAGACGACCTCCCCGTCCTCTCCGATCCGGTAGGCCAGAATCTCGTTCGCCCACTTGTTCCGCACGATGTCGAACCGGAAGCGCCCCGCCGAATCCGCCTGGGTCACCACCAGCGTCCGCACCCCGGCCACGGAATTCGGCCCCGGTTGCTGGTACGTGACCAGCGCCCCCGGCACGGGGACGCGAGGGATCGCGAAGTCCGCCGCCCGGTCGAAATACAGGATGCGGCCCGACAGGCTGTGCCCCTCGTCCCGCAGGGACAGGTGCGCCTCCCGGAAGAACTGCGCATCCCCGGCCATCTTCAGGACCAGCCCCGCCACGGTCCGCACCTGCTTCGTCAGCCGGCCCACGTCCACGTCCGCCATCCGGTCCAGCGGCGTGTCCACCCGCTCCCGGCCGTCGCCCAGCGTCACCAGGGACATCCCCTCGAACCCCACGAAAGCGGCGGCCTCGTGGTCCAGCCCCAGCGGGACCGGCATGAACGTCTTCCACGTCCGCTGGGCCGGGGCCACGGCGTCCACGTAGCGGTCCTCTCCGGCGAACAACCCCGAGGCGTACCCCTCAAAGGCGTTCGCGTAGGGCGCCAGCAGGTTCTTGAGGTACTCGTTCGTGGCCTTCGCCGGGTTCATGAACGTCCCCATCCCGAAGCCCCCCACCCGGTCCCCCCGCGTGGACAGGTCCAGCCCGATCATCAGCTTGAACTCAACCCGATCCGCCTCCGGCATCCGCCCCCGAAAATGATCGCTCTTCCGCGCGTGGCGGCACAGAAAATCGTGGATCCCGGCCAGCCCCTGGAAATGTCCCGACGTGGCCAGGAACAGGACGGAGTACTTCGTCCCGTGCGCCTTCAGCGCCCGCGCCACCTCGACCAGCGCCGCGATGCCCGCCGCATTCTCCGCGCCCGGGGCCAGGCCGGGCGTCACGGAGATCGCGTCGTAATACGCCTCCAGGACGATGACCTGGTCCTTCCACTTCCGCCGGGACTGCACCCGCCCGCCCAGCGGCATCACCTCGTCCAGCCCCGGCAAAAAGCCGTAGACATTCGCCGTCGGGAGCGTCTGCCAGTCCATCCGGGAGGTCACCCGCACGCGCACCCCCTGCTGCGCCAGGGCCTTCAGCCGCTCCGCCCCCTCCCGCTCGACCCAGAACCGGGGAATATGCGCCGGCACGTTCAGGAACTTCTCCGACGCCTCGCCCAGCGTCACCCTCCCATCGTCGTAAAACAGGACGGCCTCCGCGCCGAGCATCCGGGCGTTCAGGGCGTTCTGCCCGCCCCCGAACCCCATCAGCGCCACGCCCCCCGCCACGGCCTTCCCGTTGAAATCCGGGAACTCCCCCTGCCCCCCGTCGATCAGCGCACCCGACACCCCTCCCTCCGGCAGCGACGGCGTCCGGACCTGATTGGGCCACATCCCGAACAGCGGGATCGTCTCCCCGCTCCCCTCCACGGTCAACGCCGCGCCCCGGTCCACCGGAACCGTCACCGGGAAAGACTCCGCCGTCACCCGCTCCAGGCCGATCTCCCGGAACTGCGCCTCGATCCACCGGCCCGCCTCCGCACACCCCGGCGTCCCGGCCATCCGGGTGGGAAAGGAGGAGAGCCGCGCCATCGTCGCCCGGATGCCCTCCTCCGGGATGCCGTCGATGACCTGGCGGACGCGCCGGTCCTCCTCGGTCATGTCCGCCTGCCGCCCCCCCTCTGGCCTCCCCGCCTCCAGTCC
This sequence comes from Candidatus Latescibacterota bacterium, assembly GCA_009694805.1. Lineage (GTDB taxonomy): Bacteria > Latescibacterota > UBA2968 > SICM01 > SICM01 > SICM01. Next base: position 12,742 of record SICM01000078.1, on the reverse strand, counting down.
GAGCGCCCTGCGGATCCCCTCCGACAGCCGCTCCATGTCAAAGACCGTTAGAAGCGCCAGCAGCGCGACCGCCGCGACGGCGAGCAGGATGGAGCCGAGTCTACGGAACATCGCGAATGATCCTAAAAATCAGCCCTCACCCCGTCAGGCTACGCCTGCCACCCCTCTCCCATTTATGGGAGAGGGGCCGGGGGTGAGGGCCGGTTGTTCATTCTACCTCACCCCTAACAATATCTCCGCCATCAACTGATCCACCTTCTCATACCCAAGCCCCCGCGCCCCCATCGCCTCGATGTCAAACACCTCTCCCTTCAACCGCGCCGCCTTCGCCTTCGAGTACTGGCCGAGGTGCGGTTCGTATTCCGCGTTCTGGCCGTGGATCTCCTTCAGCAACCCCTGGACCTCCGCGTCCCCCTCGAACCGCCGCACCTTCTCCCGGAGGATGTTGTAGGTCCGCATGCACCCCAGCGCGAAGTCCCAGACGCCCGCCTCATCCTCCGTCCGGTAGGCGTGCGCGTCGAAGTGCTTCGATCCGGCGTACCCGTGCGTCTCCAGCAGCCGCACCAGCAGGAACGCCCCCTTGTAGTCCTCTGACCCGAACCGGAAATCCTGATCGTAGCGCCCGAACCGCTGGTCGTTCAGGTCGATGTGAAACAGCTTGCCCGCGTCCATCGCCTGCGCCACCCCGTGGTGGAAACAGAGCCCCGCCATGCTCTCGTGCGCCACCTCCGGGTTCACCCCCACCATCTCCGGATGATCCAGCGTCTCGATGAACCCGAGATAGTGCCCCGTCGTCGCAAAATACATGTCCGCGCGCGGCTCGTTCGGCTTGGCCTCCAGCGCGAACTTCATGTCATAGCCCTGATCGATCACATATTCGCACAGGAAGTTGAGTCCCTCCCGGTAGCGCTTCACCGCCGTCACCGCGTCCTTCGTAATGTTCGACTCCGCCCCCTCCCGGCCCCCCCAGAACACGTAGATCTTCGCCCCCAGCTCCGCCCCCAGGTCGATGGCCGACATGATCTTCTGCAGGCCGTAGGCCCGCACCTTCGGGTCGTTCGACGTGAACCCCCCGTCCCGGAACACCGGGTGGGAGAACGTGTTCGTCGTGGCCATCGGCACCTGCATGCCGTGGTCCGCCAGGGCCTTCTTGAACGCCTTCACGATCCGGTCCCGCTCCGCCGACGTGGCCTGGATCGGCACCAGGTCGTTGTCGTGCAGGTTGACCCCGTAGGCCCCCAGTTCGCTCAGTCGCTGCACGATTCGCTCCGGCGGGATCGGCTTTCGCACCGGCTCCCCGAACGGATCGCGCCCCACGTTCCCCACGGTCCACAGCCCGAACGTGAACCGGTCCTCCCTCTTCGGCGTGTACTGGTCTGGCATGGCAAATCCCCCAGGTTTCTCAATGGACCGCTTCCTCGACCTGCTTCACCTTCGCCCCCGGCAGCCCCTTCCCGTCCCCCGTCTTCGCGTTCTCCTCCACGTGCGCCACGCGCCGAGTCCCGGCGATGATCGTCGACACGTGGGGATTCGAAAGGATGTAGCGCAGGGCCAGTTGCGCCACCGTCCCCCCGCCCGTGAGCCCCTCCAGCCGGGCGATGCGCGCCTGCTCCGCCTTTCGCGCCTCCGGCAATGACGCATATTTGTAGGTGAACGCCCCCGTGCCCAGCGGAGACTTGACGATGATCCCCACGCCCTTGCGCGCGGCCTCCTCCAATACGCCCTCTGTGGCGAGCACCCGGTGGAGCACGTTGTAGGTCACCTGAAGCGCGTCGTAGCCCCCGTCGGCCAGCGCCGCCCGGCAGACCTCCGCATCGTTCGCGTCGTCCGTCGTCGCCCCGATGAACCGCACCTTCCCCGCCGCCTGCGCCCGCTTCAGCACCTCCAGCACGTCCCCCCTCTGGATGACCTCCAGCGGCGCACTGTGGATCTGGATCAGGTCGATGGTCTCAATCCCCAGCGTCTTCAGGCTGTCGTCGATGGACTGGGCGCTCAGCGCGGGCGTGTGGTCCTTGACGAAGTTCTTCTCCGCCGAGAAGAAATGCCCGCACTTCGTGGCGATGAAGCACCGGTCCCGATGCCCCTTGAGCGCCTTTCCGAACACCCGCTCGCTCTCCCGGTCCCCATAGTTGGGGGCCGTGTCGAAGAAGTTGATGCCCAGGTCCAGGGCGCGGTGCATCGTCCGGATCGCCTCCGCCTCATCCACCTCCGACCGGTCCCCCGACCCCTGTACACCCCACCCGGCCCTCCCCACGCTGATCCCCCCGAACCCGATCTCCGACACCTTCAGGCCCGTCCGGCCCAGTGTGCGATGGTTCATGTCAGTACCTCCTGAGAACATTCACCCCCAAGACACCAAGAAGAAGTAAGACAAGTACAACACCTAGGCCAAAGAAGGCGCGACGTCCCGGCTTTCAAGCAGGATGTTTGTTCAGGCACGGTGGGGTACGAGCGCCGAAGGCGCGGGGGTGCGGTGGATGGGGCCCGGACTATCACGGGACCTAGATTACACAACCTGAACAGAGTACGTCGCGCCCAAGCCTCCCCCGGCGTTTGAGGGGGCGTGCTTCTTTTGCCCACTTTTCTTGCACGAGCAAGAAAAGTGGGAATGCGACATGCCCCCTTATCCCAGGGCAGGCACAGGGGCCTGCCCCTACTCAATCCACGGATGCACGCTGTGCCCCGCGCCGGGGAACCAGACCCAGTCCACGATGAACGCCACCGTGATCGCGCACACGTGCCCTGTCAGAAGCCCCAGAAAGAACGGCCGGCACTGCCGGTAGAACGCCATCCCGCCGACCCGCAGGATGAGCGCCTTGCACGCCCAGGCCAGGAAGATCGTCAGGGAGAAGTTCCGGATCAGGTCCGTCCCATTGATCGTGAACCCCACCGGGTGGATCGGCCACCACGGGAACTGATACCGGAGAAACATCATGACGCCCATCGCCGCCGCCCCGATCCCGAAGAACATGATCCGATTCCAGTCCGTGCCGAACGGCTCCTTGATCTTGCTGATCGTGTCCGGCAGGATGTGCGACCCGTGGCAGACGAAGGAGTGCCCGAAATTCTCCGCCCCCCGGTGGTACCCCAGTTCGAGGGGAGAGATCACCGACAGCAGCGTCACCGCCACGAACGCCAGCCCCGTGGCCCAGAACAGCCTTCGACCCCCTCTCCGGACGGTGTCCGACAACTTGGCCACGTGCGCGGTTTCCGTCAGCGGCCCGAACCACGTCGGGTACGAGAACGCCATCGTCGTCAGGCTCGACGGCGAGACGTTCTTCGCGCCCACGAGATACACGGAGAAGTCCTGCGCGGTCATCGGGCTTTCAACGTAGAGCAGCCCCGACTCCGCCGTGATCTTGGCCACCCCGATGTAGAGGATGTAGGTCATCAGCGTCAGCGGGACGGCCATCTTCGCATCCATCCCGGCGTTCGTCAGAAAGACGACCATGAACAGGACCCCGAAGACCGCCCCGAACACGGCCGTGCGGTAAGAGACCATCTCATTCCCGTCGTCCACCGGGTACCGGGCATCCCTCGCCTTCCGCCAGACCGCCTTGAGATGCCCCCGGGCCATCCACAACCCCCAGACCACGAAGACGCAGAACGCGCCCAGCCCCTGCCAGCTCGACGCCGCGTCGTAGGACCCGAACCGGTCCCCCCGGCCCCCGACGCTGTAGCCCAGCCGGTTGAAGATGCCGAACTCCACGACGAACACGAGAAAGAAAAACCAGATGCTGAACAGCGTCTCCAGGTTGGCGAAGTAGGAGAAACTGAACGTGAACGGGTCGATGTACGTGAACAGCGGCGGGAAGTCCCTGCCAAAAGCGAACATCTTCCCCGTCACCGGCAGCGGCGGGATGGCGGGCGTGAACCAGGTCATCACCGTCCACGACAGGAAACAGAACGACAGGGCCGCCCCGGCCCAGAACAGCCTCCCCCGCGCAAACGCCGGCCAGACCGACGCCCCCCCCGCGTCCTGAGCCATCTCGATCACCGGCTCCAGGGCCGGGTAACGGAGCCGCTCGTTCTCTGCCCACTGCTTCCTGAGGATCACCCCCACGCAGACCGCCGAGAATGCGACGATGAAGAACAGGAGCAACCACCAGAACAGCGGGAGAATCCACGCCCCCCACGGGATCTGCCCCCCCGGCGGCAACCCCTCGAACAGCAGCGAGATCGCCCCTCCAGCGTCCTGAGGTGCAATCCAGGAAGGCATGTGGGGGTGCAGGAACCGCGCCCACTGGTTCTCCGGCGTGGCCATGTAGTAGGGGATCGTGATGAACATGAAGAGGCTGTCGATCGGCGCGCCCCCTATCAACCCCATCGCGCAGACCGTCAGGACCTCCGCCGGCGTGAGCGCAAATCGTCTTCCGAACGCCTTCAGGAGCGGGTTCAGGACGCAGAGCAGGAAAAGCATCCCCGCGAACAGCGCCGGAGAGAAGAATCCGGAGGTCACGTTAGAAGACCGCACGACGCGCGTGGAATAGATCGCCCACGTGTGTACCAGCAGAGCCATTCCCAGGCCAAGGAACACGGCCCGCCCCGTCAGCCCCCCCGCCTGCGCCTCTGGCGCCCGGACATCAAGGCTGTCTTTCAGATCCTGGCGTTCGCTTAACATACCCTGGCTCCCGTGGATACTCTGAGATCGGGCCCCTCTGCGATCCCTCCGCGAGAAGATACCGTACACAAAAAAATCTCACAACAACTTTCTGGCCTGCTACCCAAAACAGTAGGGGCGACCGACCGGCCGCCCCTACGTATCCATCCTGCTGTAATCCAACCATACCTATCAGGCCATCAGAACGATGCCCCCACGGACAGGCGCAGCGGCGACTGGAGCAGATCGACGGTCTTGCTGTAGGCCACGTCCGCCGTCACCTGCCGCTTGCCAAACTTCCCCTTCAGACCTGCCCCGAAGGCGTAGGACTCCGCGTCGTGGTTCGCCTTGTAGCCCGTGCGGAGGGCCAGCGTGTTCAACAGCCAGAGTTCCCCCCCGAACTGCCAGCGCTGCTCGAAGTCCACCGCGAACGAGCCCTCGATCGACCCCGTCAGGTAGGCCGGGTCCCCCTTCTTGCCCACCACCTCCATCGCCCCGGCCATCGTGAAATACAGGGGCATGTAAAGGCCCAGGGAGGCCGTGGTCACGTCCTTGCCGAAGTTGCGCAGGGACATGGCCACCCGTGAACTGCGGAACCCCGTGTAGAAGTGGGTCCCGAAGTCAAAGATCGGGCTCCTCCGTTTCTCGTCGTAGAGCGTCTCCTGCACGAAGCGCACGCGCATGCCCAGCCCCAGCTTGTCCGTGGGCTTGAAGGCATAGGCCACGTCCACCGTCCAGGCATTGGCGGCCACGTTCTTGCCCGTCCCGCCCGGCTGCGAGATCGTGCGCTCCGGGATCTTCCCCCCGTCGAACGTCATCACCGCGATCCCCACGACCCCCTTGGGCGTCTTGAACGCCACCGCCCCGGACTGAAACTTCGTGTCCATATACCAGTTGGCGTAGTTGAAAACAAACTGCGGCCGATCCAGATGGCTCAGGCCCGCCGGGTTCCAGTAAATGGCGTTGACGTCATCGGCAACGGATACGAAGGCGTCTCCCATGCCCACCGCCCGCGCCCCCTGGGCCACCTTCAAAAAGGCGAACCCGGCCAGGCCCAGTTTCCTGAACTTGGTGTCGATCCGTTGCGTGTCCTTGGCCCCGGCAACCGGGGCGAGCATCGCCGTCACGACGAGGGCCAGGACGATCCCTTTCAATAGCTTGCTCATATCGAGAAATCTCCTCTTTGGCCTCTATCGAATGACGACGAACTTCCCGCGCTGGATCTTGCCCTCGCTTCCCGGCGTCAGGGACTTGACCGTGAAGAAGTAGAGCCCGCGAGGGATCTGCCCCGACTGCGTCAGCGTGAGCTGCGGCCACTGCGCCTCGCCCAGGCGGGCGGCCCCGACCTGGTTCGTGTCGTCGTGCGTGACGAACGCCATCAGGTCGCCCGACACGGAGTAGACCGATATCTCGCACTTGACCGGCACGTTCACGAACCGGATCTCCGCCCGGCCCGGATACCCGTGCAACACGTCCGCACCGATGGCGTGGGCCCGGAAGGGGTTGGGCACCACGTAGACATCCTTCTCAAACCGGTCGGTCTCCGGGATGGCGGGCTGCTTGGGACTGGCCGGCGTGGAGATGCGCTGCTCCTCCCCCGCCAGGCCGCCCTCCAGCCCCTTCGTCAGGGCGTCCCTGGCCGTGGCCGGCAGATCGCCGATCGAGGAGATTCCGTTCGACCACGTGGCGTGTCCGTTGGCGAAGGTCCGCACGGAGTAGAAATAGTTGAACCCCGCGATGGAGTTTGCATCGGTGAAGGAATAGGTACTGTCCGTGGCGTTGTAGGTGAATCCCCCCCCGCTCGTCCTCAGGCCCTTCAGTTCGCCCACGAGCTTCCAGGGCCCGTCGGGGGTGTAGTCCGTCCGATAGACCCGGTAGCCCGCCACGTCCCTGGCCTCCGTCCCGGCGTAGTCCGGGTTATCCGCCCTGTCCGCGTCGGCCGCCCAGGTCAGCAGGTTCGTGGCGCTCGAGCTGTTCTCCACCTTCGCATACACGTCCGGCGGGGCGTCCGGCAGGTCGTACTCGTTCTTGTAGGCGAACTGCGCCCGCTTCCCGAACTCCGCCATCCACCGCTCCCCGTCGGCCAGTTTCGTATAGTCGTTCGGGGTCGTCCGGAAGAAGTTGATGATGTCACTCTCCCCGGCCCCGCTGCCCACGGCCCAAGCCACCACGATCTTCCCCTTCTCGCCCGGTTTCAACGTATAGGGACCGTACGTCTCCACGCTGAAGAACTGACCCACCTCGCTGATGTCGGGATCAATCCCCGGCTTGGTGAGCATGTCGTACATCACCTGTCGGGTGTGCGCCGATGGCCTCGGATCGTCCGAGGTGGCTACGGTGTAGATGCGCCACCAGTGGACCGCGCTGGGCTGGTCGCCCACGGGCTGCGCGTACTTGCCCCGGTCCCGTGCCACGAACGCCCACGGCCCGGAGTCCTGATACGCCAGCGGGAGCATGCCCGCGTACTGGTAGGACTGGAACTCCCCCTCCACGCGCGCGTTCTCACAGTCCGGCCTCAACTGGTTGCGCTGAGTGGGGTCGCCCCGGTCATCCCAGGGGGCGGACGGCCCATCCCCGTCGTAGCCGAGCAGCATCTTCAGCCCCTTGGCCGTGCCGGTGTAGGACGGGGCCTCGGAGTATTTGATCCAGTCGTCCAGCCCCCAGGGGTGAAAGGTGAACCACTGGTCGGGGTAGACCCAGGAGGTCCCCGCGTTCGACACCGCATAGTCGTTCATGAACGAGACGTGGACCCCCTCCAGCGTGGCCTCCGGCAGCTCCCGTTTCCCATCCCCGTTGGCGTCCCCCGTGTTCTCGAACTCCAGCTCCACGATGAAAAAGTCATCGAACGGCTGGTAGCTCCAGGCCATCGCCCGCCGGGTGAAGGTCACCCCCGCCCGCGTCGCCCACTTGGACACCACGATGTCCTCCGGCCACCGGTCGTTCGGGATGTAGCGCCCGAAGGTGAAGTTGTCGATCTTGATCGGGCGTTTGCCCAGCCCCGTCCGGCTGGCCTGGAACACGGACAGATCTTTATCCGCCGTGGGGGAATACCGGTCGATCCGCCAGGCCGTGCCGGGGCTCTGGAGGGAAACCCTCGGCACCGTCTTGGACACGCCCAGGTCCTTCAAATCCGGGTCCTGAGTCACGTCATGGACCATCGGCACGATCTCGTCCAGCATGTCCGACCGGGGGCCCGTGATCACCACATAGGCGTCCCCGTACCGCGTCTTCAGGTCCGTGTAGGCCGCCGGCGTCTTCACCGCCAGGCCCACCCCCTCCCCCTGCGAGGCGTTCATCCCGATCGCCTCGTTCTGGCAGTCCACGATCGTGATGGTGAGGAATCCGGTCCAGCCCCTGCCTGTCACCACCTCACCGATGGCCTGATGGGGATAGTTGAGGCTCTGCCCCCCCTGCCTGCGCAGGTTGGCCCCCCCGTTCCCCCCCTGCGTGCCCAGGTTGGTGTACATCGTGAAGACCTGCGCCCGATCCAGGTTCCAGAGCCCGGCCAGGCCGGGGTTGTTGGCCTGGGCCGAAACGTCCGCAGTCTGGAGCCCGGCGAGAAGGACAAGAATCGCCAGGCCCCCCCCTGCCCTCTGAAGCAATCTCAAGTGCATCAGAACGTCTCCTTAGAAAAGCTGTCAGCGATCAGCTTTCAGCGAAAAAGGCAAACGGGCAAATGGCAGACGTAAAAATGATCTTTGGGGTTTCACGTTTCACATCTGCCGTCTGCCGTCTCACTTCTTCTTTAGCTGACTGCTGACCGCTGATCGCTTATTTTAGAAACTCATCCTCAGGCCAACGCCCCAGCTCCGGGGCGATCCCAGATAGCGCCCACCCGGCCGGTCCAGTTCGTCCCCGTACTTGACGTAGTCCGGGTTGTCCGGCCTCGGGATCTGCAGGCCCGCCTGCACGTAGTCAGGCCCCGTCGTGTTGGAGTCCTTCTGATTGAACAGGTTGAACGCCTCCACGAAGAACACCGCCTCCGACCCGCCCTTGAACGACAACGTCTTTTCCAGGCTGGCATCGATCCAGGTCCGCAGGGGCCCCTGCCGCCGCTCCTGCGCCTTGCCCGGCGGCGAGTAGTTGAACGCCCCGCCCGTGACGGCCCGGAAGATCATGTTGGCCCGCCAGTTGCCGAACAGCCGGTTGCCTAAAAAGTTGACGGGGGGACCGTAGTCTTTCGGCGTGGCGTAGAGAACCTGCAACGCCCCCTGGTTGCGCGTGTCCCGACCGCCGAACCCCTCCAGGCCCGTCCAGTAGCTCCGGACGGACAGCCAGAGGTTGTCCTGCGCCCCGGTGTAGCCGTAGTCCTTTAAGGGCTTGGCCACCTGGACGAATCCCCGGCCCGCCGGGTCCCCCACGGAGTTGGTGGGATTACCCGCGCCGTTGATCGTCACCCCGCCGAAGTTCCGGAGATAGTTGTTGGCCCTGTTGCCCATCGTCTGGATCTCGGCCGTCGTCAGCGGGACCGGGACCTCCCTGCCGTTCTCCACCCTGTAGGTGTACCAGTAGTTGCCGCTGGCCACGTAGTTGGAGTCGGGGATCACCATCTTCACCCAGGCGTCGTACCCACCCCAGCCCCGGTCCGCCCACATCAGGCTGTAGGACACGTTGAACGAGAAGTTTTTGCTGATCGGCTTCTTCAGGTTCAGGTCAAACCCCCGAACGTCCTCGAACCCGTTGTTGTAGAGCGCGCGGGAGTAGGTGATCAGCCCGTTCCGCTGCGGGTCGAACCACTGGCAGTCGGAGGAGTAGCGGTACTGATCCTTCGCGCTCTTGTAGAACGTGGTGATCGACGCCGTGTAGTCGCTCACGAAGTTCCAGTCCCCGCCCACCTCGAAGCTCAGCGTCCGCTCCGGCTTCAGGTCCACGTTCCCGTGGAAGCCGTTCACCGTGGCCGAGGAGCTGAGGCCCGTGAACTCCTCCTCCGGGTCGATCCGTCCGTTTGCGTTCCGGTCCGTGTCCGGCACGGTGCCCCGCCACTCCTCGCTGAACAGGTAGGAGATGTCGGGCCACTGCAGGAACAGGCCGCTGAAGAAGTGGACTGTGGAACGGGCCGTGATCGGGTGAGAGATCCCGATGCGCGGGCTGAGCAGCGAGTGCGTCCTCGCGCTCTTGAGCGGGACGTTCCGGTACCGCACCGGCGTGTTGTACATCGGCGAGAACGGCATCGACGGCTGCTGCGAGGTCTTCTCTCTAGGGCTCAACCAGTCGAGCCGCAGCCCCGCGTTCACGACCATGCCCTGGAACTCCATCTTGTCCTGCACGTAGATCGCCCCCTGGAGGGGCCGCACCGGCGCCCTGTTCGTCGGCGAGTCGGGCTGGCCCGGCGTCCGGCTGACGAAGAAGATCTCACGGTTTTGCGGGCTGTTGAACGTGAACCAGGACAGCGCCACGGCGTATTGCGTGATGTCGAACCCGGCCTTCAAAAAGTGCCCCTTGCTCACCTGCGAGGAGACATCCCCCTTGAACTGATACCGCGTCCGGTCGTATTTCTCGAACTGCCGGAGCTTCCGATCCACCACGAACCACTTGTCCTTGTCCAGCACCGGGTCCGTCGTGATCCCCGGCACCCCGGTGGTATCCTTGGTCGACTGCGTCCGGGAGATGCGCAGCTCATAGAACGTCTTGGGGGACAGGGTATGCGTGACGTTCAGATAGAGCATGGTCTCTTTCAGCGTGTTCCTCCCCTGCGCCGTCCAGTCCTCCGGCAAAAAGAGGTTCCGCCCGTTGTAGTCCAGGCCCTTGAGGGCGCCGTCCAGCGTGGTCCGGCTGTACCAGTTCTGCGGCCTCGGCCACTCGTCGTTCTGCTGGTAGAGCCCTCCCACCTTTACCTTCAGGTTGGGCGAGGGCCGGTAGGTCAGCGATAACGTGTTCTGCGTGTTGAACGGCGTGGCCCGGAATGGGCCGGGGGACGCCGTCGCCTGCCGCGTGTAGCGCGTCGTGCCGATGAACGACAGGTTCTTGCCCAGCGGCCCCTGAAGGCTCAGTTCCAGGTCGTGCCCCTGGATGTCCGTGTAGTCCTCCCGGGCGTGAACTTGACGCCCTGTCACAGGGTCCACCTCGTTCGCCCAGGTTGGGTCGCTGAACTTCGTCTGGCCCGTCCATCTGCCCGTGGCCGGGTCCAGGATCAGGACCTTGTCCTTGTGGAGGGCCGCCTCGTACACGTCTCGCCCCCAGTGCTTCTTGCCCGGCGGCGTGAACCGGTACTCCGCCCACCCGCTGTAGCGCTGTGCCCCGTCCTTCGTCACCACACTGATGATCCCGCCCTGCGCATTCCCATACTCTGCGTCCATCCCCCCCGTGATCACCGTCAACTCCTGAACGGAAGTCTTGTTGATCCCGGTGAACAGAGAGGTCTTCCGGCCGTCGTTGTGCGTCAGCTTCACGCCGTCCACGTAGTAGGCCACGTCGCTGCCCGCGCCCGACCCCACCGACCCGAGGTCCGCCCCCCGGATCATGCTGTTGCCCCGCACGTCCACGCCGGGCTGAAGGGACACGAAGTCCACCGTGGACTTCAGGATGGAGACACTGCTGATCTGCTTGGCGTCCACCACGAACTTGCTGACCGTCTTGTCCACCTCCACCGCCGGCCGCTCCGCCTGAACCACGATCTCGCCAAGCTGGACCGCCTCCTCCCTCAGCCTGAAGTTCAGGTCTGTGGTGAAGTCCGCCTGCACCCGCACATCGGTCCTCGTCTCCTTCTGGTAGCCGATGAGGGAGGCAGCCAGCTTGTAGGTCCCCGGATCGACGTTGAGGATGAAGTAGCTCCCATCCGCCCCCGTGACCGCGCCCCGCTTCGTCCCTTCAATCGTCACGCTGACTCCGGGAAGCGGCTGCCCCTTGCTGTCCATCACCTGGCCTGCGATCTTGCCCACCGTGCCCGCCAGAGCAGATCCGGTGAACCCGACCATCAGAGCCAGCGCGGCAAAGCTCCAAAACCATTTTCTACCACGCATATACAGACCTCCTTGAGGTTAAACAACGAACCTCCCGGCACTCAAAACAGCCATCAGCCATCAGCCATCAGCTATCCGCCAAACCGAGTATGTCTTTGCTGAACGCTGACTGCTGATCGCTTATTTATAAAACTTCAGCGCCACCCCCAGGTCCATCGCCTGCATCGGCCACGCCTCCTTGATCCCCCACGACTCGCGCGGTTTCAGGTTGCCGATCGCAAAGTTGTAGCGCACCCGAAGGTCCAGAGACACCCCGGAAGACACGAATTTCTCAACCCCCACCCCGAAGTTCGCCCCGATCGTCACTCGCCGCTCCGTATCAGGCTCTAACAGACCACCCGCCTGGCCGTTGCGCGTCTCGCTGGCAGGCCACGGATTCGTGTTGAGAGGGGCCCGCGTCTGAAACGGAGAGAAAAGCCCGCTCACCCGGTGCCTGTAACCCACGAAGCCCCCCCCGGCCAGGATATACGGCGAAGCCCCCTTGCCGGAGAACTGTTTCCCCTTGTCTCCCAGGCGGAACAGGAAGTTGAACAGCAGGCTCTGCACGTCCATCTCCGATTTGGCGTTCGGGCTTTGGTAGTCCTTCGAGTCCACAGACCACCGGAACACCTTCTTCTCAATCTTACCGTTGCGGAAGGGCGCGTAGTGGTACTCCACCTCCATCGTGTAGTTCTCGTTCGGGGCGTGCAGGATCGTCGCTCCGAACTTGGGGGCCTGGGAATACCACTTGCTCAGGCTCAACACCGGCACTTCCAGGTTTCCGAACACCCCGAACCCGGTGTGCGAAGTCTCCGCAGCCTGCGCCACGGAAGCCCAGGACGCCAGCGCAACAGCCAGAACCCCAACAAGATACCCTTTCTTGCTCAAACGATCGCCTCCTTCCCGTGATGACCCAATGACGCGATGATCCCCTACATCCCAATCTGAACATAAAAAATCTTCTCAATTCTGCCTTCCCGCTGACCTCCTTCCCCCTCCTCAAACAGTACGCGGTTCAACCTCGAAAACTTTGAACAAAGATATGACAATACATTCGTGCATTCGTGATCGGTTTAGGGATAACTTATTGCGGGACAGAGGTTCGAGAATCTGAGAATATCCCCCCCAGAAACTCTATTTGAATCTTGCTCCCAGCCGTCTCCAGGAAGGACGCGGGCCTCTTTTCCTGCCTCCTGGCTGGGAC
>SICM01000077.1 GCA_009694805.1 Candidatus Latescibacterota bacterium | reverse complement strand
GGGGGGATATTCTCAGATTCTCGAACCTCTGTCCCGCAATAAGTTATCCCTAAACCGATCACGAATGCTGACGCCTATATTTCAGGCCCGAAAGCTTTCTGCCGAGGTTTTCGGGGGGCATAAGTTGGGAATGGTAAGTGAACAGTGTCATTTTCTAACCGGACAATACTGCGTTTTTGACCGGAAAAATGATGTTACCGCTTTACGATCTCAAACTGCGTCTTCTTGGAGGCCGTGGCCCCGGTCCGCCGGTCCTTCACCTCTACGGCCAGAACGTAACGCCCTGGCCCGGCCTCGTCCATGTCCAGGGTGAGATAGCTCGCCGATTCTCGCCCCCTGGCCGCCTGCTCGAACGACACGGCCACGTCCTCCCCCTCTCTCCCCATCCCCAGAAGCCGGCCTGCCCCGGCCAGCGCCCTGGCCAGGCCCCCCCGTCCCCCTTCGGACCGCACCCGGTAGGTGATGTCATAAGCGCTCAACCCGTAATCGTCCGGGCTCAGGTTGTAGATCTCAAAATAGACGCTCACCGGCTGGTCACGCAGGTAGGTGGGAGTGGGCATGGGGGTCACGCGCAGACCGGATTTGACGAAACTGCCCGGCTGGTCCACCGGCGTCACGGACGAGGCCAGTTGGATGTCGCTGATATGCAGGCTGCTGTCCGCATAAGACTCCACAGCCACCTTCCGTTGAAAGACCTGCGTGGCCCGGGACCCCCCGTCCTTCGCCTGAAACGTGAAGTGATAGACCCCCGGGGGCAGGCCGAGGGCGAAAGGATTCGGGATCATCATCCGCCTCCGGTCAGCCCCCTCGGCGCTGAGCGAGATATCCTCCCTTCGATAGGCCACCCGGTCCCAGAGGCTGTCATACACCGCAACGGCCCGCTCCAGCAGCAACACCGACTTTCCCCCCTCCCCCGTCGGAATCATGCCCCCGATAGACGCCCCGCAGTAAAACTCCACGCGGCTCTCCCCATCCTTCCCCCGGAAGTCGGCCAGGTCAAACCCCGAAGGCAATGCCGGCCCCAGGCGGGACCGGGAGCGGTCCGGGAACCGCACCGCGACCCGCTCCATCACAACCTTCGACTGGATGTCCTGGTATCTTTGCAACACATCTTCCACGTTCAGCCCCAGCTTTGAGGTGAGCGCCTTCATATTATAGTCGTACCGGAACGGGGCGTAGTCATACCGCTCCTCGCGCAGGTCGTCCGTGAACACCACCTCGATCCCCAGGTCGATGTCCTTGTAGAGCCAGTACTCCCACGGCACCTCGGATCGCACCGGGAACACGGGCTTTCCGCGCAGGTCCAGGTCCGCCGCCCGCATTCGCAAGTCGAACTGCCCTATCCCCTCTTCCCAGCCGGCCCCCCCCGAACCCCCGGAGGAGTTCCCGTACGGCGTGGGGCGGTTATTTCCGGAGAACGGGTCCGCCGACGGAAGCAGGAGGGCCATCGCGTCCCCCAACCCGTAGACCAGCCGATCCTTGATCCCCTTCATCCGCGGATCGCGTTCCGGCTTCACGTCGTCGAACCGGCTGGTGTGGTCAGGCTCCCCGTAGCGGATGAACACCTCCCCCCGTCGGTCCCACGGCTGCTGTCCGTCGGAGAAGAACTCCCGCGCATAGGCCACCCGCCGGGAATGCTCCAGCAGGCGCTCGTTCACCCCCAGGACCGGCGTCATATCCCGCCGGTTCCAGAACCGCGTCGTGTAAACCGCCCGCTCCTCGGCGGGCAGCGCCTTGTACTTGGCCAGATCCTCCGGCGACACCACGAATCGGATGTCCCGGTAGAGCGCCCGCTCCTCCGGTGAAAGGCCCGCCAGATAGGCATCCACCAGATTCATCGCCAGGTCCGCCTCCCCCTTCTCCACGTACTGCTTGATGGCCTGCAGAAGCCTCCCCCGATCGGTCCGGGGATCGCCCCCGGCCCGGATGACCTTCTCCGCCTCCTCCTCCCGACCCGTCCGCCGGTAGAGCGCGGCCAGGCGACGGCGGGCCGTGGGATGGTGAGGCGTGAGCTTCAGTTGTTCCCCGTAACAGCGGATCGCAGCCTCATAATCCAGATCCTCTTTCTCATAGATCGAGCCGAGATGGATGTAGGCATCCGGGTGCTGGGGCGCCATCTCGATCAGTTTCTTGAACGCGGGTTTGGCGTCCAAATCGTCCAGCGACAGATGCGTCTTCGCCAGGTTGTACTGCGCCTCCGCGTACTTCGGGTCCAGCAGCACGGCCTGATGAAAGTGCTCGATCGCCGCGTACCTCTGGTTCGGACGCCTGAGCAGGACCAGCCCCAGGCCGTTATAGGCCTCCGCCAGACGCCCACTGCGCCGGATCGCGTGCCGGAATGACCGCTCTGCCTCGTCGATGTTCCCCTGCTTGAGATACAGGAAGCCCAGCCGGGTCATGGTCGGGGCATGCTTCGGATCGAGCGCCAGCCCCTCCTTAAAAAGATGGAGGGCCTTCTCCTCATCCGTCCGCATGGCCTCCGTCCCTGCACGGCACAGGGAATCCACAGTCGCTGCGGACCCGGGCGCTTCCCGCGCCGAAACCGCAGAGACAGAGAGGCCCCACAGGGCGATGACGACCCACAGTCGCACAGTTGCGTCCTTTCGCTATCTTCTCCCCGACCCCTGACCTTTGTCCCCCGACGCCTGCTTTCTCAGCCGCTCCAGGTCCGCCCCCGCCGCCGTATCCCCCGGATCGATCTCCACGGCGCGCGCCAGCGCCCGCACGGCCTGGCTGATCCTCCCCGTCCGTTCGTAGAGCAGGGCCAGGGATCGATAGGCAGTCGCAGAGCCGACATCCCGCAGGGCTGCCTGCTCGAATGCAGGGATGGCCTTCTCCCACTGCCCCTGCCGTTCATACAGCGCACCCAGCGCCAGGCAGGGCCTGGCCGACGACGAAAGGGTCACAGCCCGCAACAGCGCCCGTTCCCCGGCCACCCTGTCTCCGACCTCCGCCTCCGCAATCCCCAATCGCTCGTAGGCGTCGGCGAAGGAGGTATCCCGGTCCACGGCCCGACCGAACGATTCCGCGGCCTCTCGCGGCCGCCCCTGGGCCGCATAGGCGAGGCCGAGGCGGTAGTGGAGCCTGGCGTCCTCGGGATGGCGCAGGACGGCCCGCTCCAGCACATCCAGACCCCCCTGTTCTTTCGACAGCCGCTCGAACGTCGCCAGCTCCCGCTCCCCCTCCTCCCGCCGGCCCTCCCGGAGATAGACCCGACCGAGACCGTAATGGGCCTTGGCGTGCTCCGGATCGACCTCCACGGCTTTCCTGTAAGCGTCCGCAGCCTCCGTCATCCTGCCCCGCTTGGCCAGGGCCTCGCCCAGCCCGTAATGCGCGTCGGCCCTTCTGGGCGCATACCGAACGGCTTCCTGAAAGGCCTCCGCAGCCTTCCCGTCCGCCCCCAGCGCGGCGTAGGCCTCGCCCAGCGCGCAGCGGGCATCCGCAAAATCCGGGGCCAGCCGGATCGCGCGTTCAAACGCCGGCACGGCCTCCTCCGCCCTCCCCAGCGCCACGAGTCCCTTGCCGAGAAGGAAGGGCGCGCTCGCATCCGACGGGGCGGCCTGTTCGGCCTGCCGGAACAGGTCCACGGCCCGGGCGAAGTTTCTCCGCCCGGCCTCCACGTCCCCCAGCCCCTGGAGCGCGCGCGAGGAGGCGGGGTTCAGCGCCAGGGCGCGGGTGTAGGCGTTCAGCGCCCGATCCAGATGGCGCTGGCGCTTGTAGAGGGCGGCCAGCTCCAGCCACGCAGAGGCGTAGGTCGAATCGATCGCCAGGGCCCGCAGCAGCGCCGCTTCGCCCGCCGGATAATCCCCCCTCCGCAACTCCACCGCGCCGAGCCTGTAATGGAGCTCCGCGTCGTTCGGGACCCGTTCAGCGCCTCGACGGAATACGGCGGCAGCCCCTGCCAGGTCCCCCTGAGCCACCGATAGGAGGCCGAGCGCCCGGTGCGCGTCCGGCAGACCGGGGGCCAGATCCGCCGCTTTCAGAAAGACCCCCTTCGCCTCCTCCAGCCGGCCCAGGCGCCGGTAGACCGCGCCCAGCACGAGGTACGTGGGCCGACGGTCCGGCGCCAGCTTCACCGCCCGCCCCAGCGCCTTCACGGCCTCTTCGAGTTTCCCCATCTGGGCCTCGATGATGCCCAGGTTGTGCCAGGCATCCGCCGACTGGGGGTTCAGCGTCGAGGCCCGCGCCATCGCCGCCTCCGCCTCCTTCAGCCGGCCCGCCTTCGCGTGGGCCACCCCCTCGGCCAGGGCGGAGGCCTCATCCTCCCCTCGCGCGGGGGCGAACCACAGGACGAGGGAGAGAGCGGTTGACAGGGAAATTTGGTATATTCTATGCATGATAAAATGGACCGGACAGACGATCCGCGCGGCCATAGCGCTCGCGGCGATCCTCCTGCCCACCTCTGGGTGGGGAGAGACGAGGCGATTCGAGGCCTTCGGAGAATCCAGCCTGGAGATCGACAGCGAGATAGACCCCTCTGCCGAACTCTTCTCAGACCCCTCCGATCATACCCTGCTCATCCTCTCCCGCCGTCTCCGAAGCGCCTTCGCCCTCACGGTGGAGGATGGGGGGCTCTACCGCATCCCCGGAACGGGGGTCCGGGTCGAGAGCGAAGGCGTCACGGCGGTCGTGCCCGACAGCCTCCGCCCCGCGCGCATCGGGACCTATACCTTCGTCGACTCCACGGTCACCTTCACCGCCGAGGGGCTCTCCCTCCGCATCGTCCCGAAGCCGCCTCTGTCAGGCGAAGTCCCTCTCTCCCGCCTCCTGATGCACAGCCCGGAGTACCAGTGCCGCCGGAACCGCTACGTCCCGTCCGAGGGATCGACGCAGGCCCTGGCCAGCTACGGTGAGTTGGCGGAGGTGATCGTCCTGTTCGCCATCTCCAGCCCCCCCTGCGGCACCTGGGTCCCGCGCCTCATGAAGGTCTTCCAGACCGCCGGGAATCCGGTCTTCAACATCCGCTACTGGGCCGTCGACACCCCCGACCACCCCGCGCTCCGGCGCTACGGCATCAACACCCTCCCCGCCATCCTCCTCTTCCACGGCGACGACGAACTCGGCCGTATCGAGCAGGCCCCCCGCACCACGCTCGAAGAGGAGATCATCGCCATCCTCAAGGGTGAGGATTGAAGAGCTCCTCCCCTACGGGAACAGTCTGGTCAAAACGACCAGCGGCGCGACGCCAGAAACCCCCACCACCGAAGCCCAACGAAGCCGCTGCACTGCCCGGGGGCACAAATCCTGATACACCGCAGGACGTTAGGTTGCGGCGCGCCCAGCCCTCCGGCGCTTGAGGAGCGCCCTTCTTTTGCCCACTTTTCTTGGGCGAGCAAGAAAAGTGGGAAAGGGTATATCGTCAAAACACCCTACACGCCTCTCAGCCTCTCCAGCAGCCTCACCGCCTCGGCAAGGTCCCCGGCCTGGTCCGCCGAGTACTCCCGCTCGATCGTCAGCGGGCCCTCGTAGCCCAGACCCTTGAGGGTCCGGATGAACGTCTCCATCCCCACGTCCCCCGTGCCCAGGGCGCAGTCCTCATACCACTTCTGGCCCGGCCCCCGCGTATTCTTCGCATCTTTACAGTGGACGCTCTTGACGTACTGACTCACCTTCTTGAGCGCCGAGATCGGCTCCCCGGCGCCGTAGAGGATCATGTTCGCCGGGTCGAAGTTGATGGCCAGGTTGTCCCGCCCCACGGCCCCGATGAAATGCAGCAGGGCGTCCGCCGTCTCCTGTCCCGTCTCCAGGTGGAACCGCTGGCCGTTCCGCTGGCAATACTCGCAGACCAGACGTGTGGCCTCCACGATGCCCGGATATTCGGGATCCTTCGGGTCCTCCGGCACCGCCCCCAGGTGCATGGCCACAATATCCACGCCCAGGACCTTCGCAAAATCGGAGATCTCCAGCGTCTCCTTCAGGCGTACGGCCCGCGTGGCCCTCGGCACCAGCCCGATGGTCTGCTGCACGCTGGGAATCGTCTCGTAGCTCTCCCCCTCGAACCCGCAGAACACCACGGTCACGGTGATCCCCGCCTCCGCGAACTGCCTCCGGATGTCCGCCGCCTTTTCGGGGGACCGCATGTCCCCGTGCGGGGCGTGCAGGTGAACCGTGCGAACCCCGAGCTGCTTGACCGCGTCCAGAGAGGCGCCCAGTCCGGCCCCGATGGACGTGAACACCCCCACAGGCATCTTTTCCACGGCGATCCCTCCAGAAAAAATGAGTCACAGGTCACGAGTCCAGAGTCCAGGGTCAAAGTCCACTCCCCCGGACTCTGGACTCTGGCCCCTGGACAACGCTTCTACTTCATCTCAAACGACAGCCCCGCATGCGCGGCCAGGCCGTTCAGCGTGGAGTCCCCCCTCACGTAACGGGGCTCGACGAACAGGGAGATCGTCCGGGATATTCTCAGCTCGACCCCCCCGACCAGGTCGATCTGCTTGAGGTTCCGGGTCACGAAAACCTCACTGGCCCTCAGGGTGGTCGAGTCGATGACCGTCGTCTTGTACCTCTGCCTTGCGACCCCCGCCCCTGCGCCAAAATAGAGGCTCACCACGTCGCTCCTCATGGGCGGCTTGGCAAACGCGTGAACCCCGCCCAGCATCGTCGTCGTGCTCGATTTTTTGTAAACGTCCCCGTAGGGCGAGAGCAGGATGTTCTTGTCGGGCAGTCTCAAGTCAAGCGAGAGGTGGCCGCCGGGATGCGTCTTTTGAGCGCCGCCCCCTCTGTTGTAGAACACCCCGCCGCCCAGCTTGATTGTGACCATGGCATCCTCGGCCAGCGTAACCTGAGTCGCCGCGAAGACGACCACGGCTGCGCCTGCGATTCCCAACTTGCGCATCCCGAACCTCCTGGTTCACACGCTGTGAAGGGTGACGACCCCCTGTCGCGACATCCGGCATAATATACAACAAGCGCGATAAGCGCGATCAAAAAAAAGCCCCTCCGGTTTTCCCGGAGAGGCTTCCCTGTTCTGCGCGGAGGGCTGGTTTTAGAACTTGACCGTCTGTCCGCCGGACGAGAAGGATCCCGACGCCTTTCCCCCGGTGATTGAAATGTCAAAATCCATCGACCCTTTGTAGTCCCCGGAGAAGGACAGCTTCCCCTTGTAGCCCACCGTCAGCCCGACAGGGTTGGCGGACGGAACCTTATAGGTGATGTCCAGCGGCCCGCCGATGAAGAGTCTGCCGTCATCTGAGAAGTTATCGAACGTCATCTTGACAGTCATCGAAACTTCGGAACTGCCGGGGTTGTAGTCTCCGCTGGCCGACACCTTGCCGGAGTTCCTGCCGCTGACCGTCACGTCCACGACCCTGGCGAGGGCCGGGGAGGTCGTGGGCTTCTTCCCGCCTGCGCAAAGGCCCCCGCGATGGCATTCCCAACGGTTGCGCTGGCCGCTGCGTAGACCAGGGCCGAGTTGGTGGCGTCGATCGGCCTGTTGGCCAGGTTGGCGCCCCCTGTCGGCGGACCCCCGGTGCCCGCGACAATCCTGTTCTCGTCCCCGCACCCCATCCCGGCGAGCGCGGACACCGCCAGCGCCACCACCGCGCCCTTCAGAGAATTCTTTTTAAAACCCATATCTTGTAGTCTCCCATCTCAGTGCGATAAGCCGGGACCGTGGACCTCCCCGTCCTCTCCTAAAATATAGGGCAGGAAGCCTGAAATGGCAACCAGGAAGGTCCATTCGGCGATTTTCTTTGCTTGTATTTTGAGCGCCGATTGTCTATAATTAGTCTTCAACGAATGCCTGAAAAGACTTCGCCCGCTCCCTTTTTTGAAGATCCTGATCTCCTGTTGTCCATTTTTGGAGCGCGGACGATTTCCCGCAGGTTCCTGAAAAACTGAACATCTCCCTGTCATCCCCCAAGGAGATACGTTAGCATGGCCCCTGACCGATTCGTGAAGATCGGCGCACTGAAGGATGTGGTCGCCTTCCGCGCCCACGTCGCCCGGCTCGGCCTGAACCTGAGCTGTGACGATGAGATCCTGACCGCGCCGGGGTCCCCCCTGGCGCAACCCATCGACGTCGGCGGCTTCCGGGTCGGAAACCGCTTCGCCATCCAGCCGATGGAGGGATGGGACGCACAGGAGGACGGGAATCCGTCGGACTACCTGCTCCGGCGGTGGGTGCGCTTCGGCGAGAGCGGGGCGAAGCTGATCTGGGGGGGCGAGGCCGTGGCCGTGCGACACGAGGGCCGCGCCAACCCCAACCAGCTCTATTTTGCGGACCATACGCGGGCCGGCCTGGCCCGCCTGCTTGAGGCCCTCACGGATGCCCACCGGGACCGGTTCGGGACCTCGGATGACCTCCTCGTCGGCCTCCAGCTCACCCATTCGGGCCGGTTCTGCAAGCCGAACCGGAAAGACCGGATGGAGCCCCGCATCCTCTACCGGCACCCCATCCTGGACCGGAAGTTTCACCTCCCCGCCGACTATCCGATCCTCACCGACGGGGAGATCCGGGGCATCATCGCCGACTACGTCCGGGCCGCGCGCGCGGCCTGGGAGATGGGCTACCGGTTCGTGGATGCCAAGCACTGCCACGGCTACCTCGGTCACGAGTTCCTGAGCGCCTGCACCCGGCCCGGGGACTACGGCGGGTCCTTTGAGAACCGCACCCGTTTCCTGCGGGAGATCGTCGAGGGCATCCGCTCGGAGGCCCCCGGCCTGATGATCGGCGTGCGCCTGAGCGCCTTCGACTTCGTCCCGTTCCGCCCGGACCCGGCCCTCACCACGGAAGAGGGGCTCGGCCCCGGCATCCCGGAGGACTTCGCCGGATGCCTCCCCTACCGCTACGGGTTCGGCGTGAACGAGCAGAGGCCCACGGAGTTCGACCTGACGGAGACCTGCCGCTTCATGGACCTGCTCCGGTCCCTGAAGGTCGAACTCGTCAACATCTCCGCCGGAAGCCCCTACTACAACCCGCACATCCAGAGGCCCGCCTACTATCCCCCCTCGGACGGCTACCAGCCCCCGGAGGACCCTCTCCTGGGGGTGTGCCGCCAGATCGATGTGACGGCCCGGATCAAGGCGCGCTACCCCGACCTCCCCATCGTCGGCACGGCCTACTCATGTCTTCAGGAATACCTCCCCCACGTGGCGCAGGCCGTGGTCCGGGAGGGGCAGGTCGACTTCGTGGGGCTGGGCCGGATGGTGCTCGCCTATCACGACCTCCCCCACGATGCGCTCTCCAGGGGGCGTCTCGACACAAAGCGTCTCTGTCGTACCTTCAGCGACTGCACCACCGCGCCGCGCAACGGCCTCCGGTCCGGCTGCTACCCCCTCGACCCGTTCTACAAAAAATCCGCGGACGCGAAGACCATCCGGGAGCTCAAGAAAAAAATCTAAAAACAGGTGTCGGGTGTCAGGTATTGATCTTTGCCCGGCGCCCGGCGCCCGACACCTGACACCGCTCTTCCGAAGGAGCCTACCATGAAACTCGCCGCCTGCAACGAATTCTTCGAGGGATGGCCGATCGAGAAGGTCTTCGACTACTGCAAGACCATCGGTTACGACGGCGTGGAGATCGCCCCCTTCACCCTCGCCGATTCCGTGGAGCAGATCTCCGCCCGACAGCGCGAGGACATCCGAAAGGCCGCCACCACCGCCGGGATCGAGATCGTCGGCCTCCACTGGCTCCTGATCAAACCCGAGGGCCTCTACATCAACTGCCCGGACGCCTCTGTCCGCCGGCGCACACAGGACTACATGAAGGCCCTCATCCACTTCTGCGGCGACCTCGGCGGGACGATCATGATCCACGGCTCGCCCAAACAGCGCACCATCCAGGAGGGCTGGGACCGGGACGAGGTCTGGAAGCATACCGTAGACACCTTCGCCGCCTGCATGGGCGTCGCCAGAGAGCGCGGGGTCACCTACTGCATCGAGCCCCTGAGCGCCTCCAACACGAACTTCATCAACTCGGTGGCCGATGCCCTCCGGCTCGTCCAGGCCGTCGACCACCCGAACTTCCAGACCATGGTCGATTGTTGCAGCGGCTCGACCGAGGGAAAGCCTCTCCCCGAACTCTTCCGCCAGGCCGGCCCCCACATGCGCCACGTCCACGTCAACGACCCGAACGGTCGAGGCCCCGGCTTCGGAGACCTGAAGTTCGGCCCCGTCCTCAAAGCCCTGCGCGACCTCGGCTACGACCGTTACGTCTCGCTCGAGGTCTTCGACTTTAAGCCCGACCCTCAGACCATCGCCTCCCGCAGCCTGGGCTACCTGAAGGGACTGCTCGAAAGCGTGTGAACGCAGCCCCCAGCCCTCCCCCATCTCAAGGGCCCTTGTTTCCCCCTCCCTCCCCCAGCCTGCCCTGAGCGGAGCGGCGCTTTCGCGCCGCGCAGTCGAAGGGTGGGGGAGGGAGGGGATTGGGAGTGGAAGGGGGGGTGTAACGTCTCACGGAGGTTTTATGACCCTCGCGGAAGCCATCCTCTCCCGTCGCACCATCTTCCAGTTCAAGCCCGATCCCGTGCCGAAGGAGGTCATCGAGAAGATCCTGAGCTTCGGCATCTGGGCCCCCAACCACCTCTTCACGGAGCCCTGGCGGTTCACCGTCATCGGCGAAGAGACGAAGCGCACCCTCGCCGAACGCTACAAACAGACCCAGATGGACAGGACCCCGGCCCACGTGGACGCGGGAAACCGCGCGAAGATCGGCGAGGCGGGATACAAAAAGTTCATGTCCAAACCCACGGTCCTGGCCGTCTCCTGCCTCCAGGAGGGGGACGAGCAGCGCCGAAGGGAGGACTACGCCGCCGCCTGCTGCGCCGTGCAGAACGTCCAGCTCGCCGCCTGGGACGCGGGCGTGGGCATGCAGTGGAGCACCCACCCGGTCACGATGGCCCCGTCCACCTACGACCTCCTCGGTCTCGACCCGGCGCGGGAATACATCATCGGCTTCTACTACGTCGGCTACCCGGACGAGGTCCCGAAACCCAAACGCAAACCCATCAGCGAGGTCATCCGATGGACGCCATGACCGCACGCGCCCACGTCTTCCAGCCCTGGGCCACGCAGGAGAAGGAAGACTCGGTGCCGGTGATCGACCGGGGAGAGGGGTGCTACTTCTGGGACTCAGAGGGGCGGCGCTACCTGGACCTCCTGGCCCAGATCTTCAACGTCAACCTCGGCTACGGCAACCGCCGGGTCATCGAGGCCATCCAGAGCCAGGCCGGACGCCTCTCCGCCCTCAACCCCACGCTCACCTCGGCGCCCCGCATCCGGCTCGGCGAGCTGCTGGCCGAGGTCACCCCGGGTGACCTGAACAAGGCGTTCCTCACCAACAGCGGGAGCGAGGCCAACGAGATGGCCTTCCAGATGGCCCGCATGGTCACGGGACGCCAGAAGATCCTGGCCCGCTACCGCTCCTACCACGGCACCACCATCGGGACCTTCTCCGTGGGGGGCGACCCGCGCCGGCTCCGGTCCGAGCCCGGCGTGCCGGGGACCGTCCGCTTCTTCGACCCCTACTGCTACCGCTGCGACTACGGCCTCACCTTCCCGGCCTGCGACCTCCACTGCATGCGAAAGGTCGAGCAGATCGTCCAGTTCGAGGGGCCGGAGAGCGTCGCCGCCATCGTCGTCGAGCCCGTCACCGGGGCCAACGGCTGCATCGTCCCCCCCGACGGCTACATGCAGGGCCTCCGCGAGATCTGCGACCGCTACGGCATCCTCCTGATCGCCGACGAGGTCATCGACGGCTTCGGCAGGACGGGAAAATGGTTCGCCGTGGACCACTGGGGCGTGGTCCCCGACATCCTGGTCCTCGCCAAGGGCATCACCTCCGGCTACGTCCCCCTCGGCGCGGCCGTCGTCCGCCCCCCCATCGCCGACTACTTCGAGCGGCAATACCTCCCCCTCGGCTGCACCTACACCGGCCACCCCATCGCCTGCGCCGCGGCCGTGGCCGCCATCTCGGAGTACCGCGACCGGGACCTGCCCGCCCGCGCCGCGACCATGGGAGGCTACCTGATGGCCGGCCTCCGGACGCTCCAGGAGACGCACCCCTCCGTCGGAGACGTGCGCGGCCTCGGCCTCCTGGCCTGCCTGGAACTCGTCAAAGACCGGACCACGCGCGAGCCCCTCGTCCCCTGGAACAGCAGCGACCCCCTGCCCGGCCGGATCAAGCGCCGTCTCCTCGACCGCGGCCTGCTCGCCTACGTCCGCTGGAACATGCTCTTCCTCTCCCCACCCCTGATCATCTCCGAGACGGAGATCGACGAGGGGCTGGCCGTCATCGACGAGGTCCTCGGCGAGGTCGAGGCGGGAAAGGTATGACGATGGACCCCCGCACGTTTCTGAATCAAGTCACCACCGTCCTCAACGGCATCGACACCGGTGAGATGGCCGCGCTGGCCGACGCCATCGAGCGCTGCTACCGGGAGGGCCGGCTCGTGTTCATCATCGGCAACGGCGGGAGCGGGTCCAACGCCTCCCACATGTGCGAGGATCTCGGCAAGGGGACCCTCACTGACTTCGAGCGCCAAAAGCGCCTCAAGGTCCTCAGCCTCACCGACAACACCCCCTACATCCTGGCCTGGGGCAATGACGAGGGCTACGACCGCGTCTTCGTCGAGCAGCTCAAGAACCTCGCCTCGCCCGGCGACCTGCTCATCGCCATCAGTGGCTCCGGGGACAGCCCCAACGTCCTCCGCGCCGTGGAATACGCGGACCGCATCGACATGGAGACCTTCGGCATGACCGGCTTCACCGGGGGAAAACTCAAGCAGCTCTGCAAGCAGAGCCTCCACATCCAGGTCCACGACATGGGCATCACGGAGTCGATGCACACCGTCGTCTTCCACTACCTGATCGTGGAACTGAAGGAGCGATTCAGGCGCATTCACGAAGAGACCCCTCCCCCCATCCCCCTCCTCTGAAGGGAAGAGGGGGAGGACATGTCAGAGAGAGCGTTCTTTTCGGTTATATAGCAGTCCTGAAGATCCGCCCCCAAGGCAGCGCGGCGTCGGAATCCCCCTTGATAACGGCCTCTCGGAGGCAACGCCCCTGTCGCGGCCGTCCACTCTCCGATCTGACAGGGGGAGCATTTACGCCGCGCTCAAGCCCTCCGGCGTCTGAGGAGCGTGCTTCTTTGGCCCCCCCTTTCTTGCACGAGCAAGAAGGGGGGGAGAGGCCGCTATGAAAAACCACGTGATTGGCATCGAGATCGGCGGCACCAAACTCCAGGCCGGCCTCGGCTTCGACGGAGACCACCTGAAGGCCCTGGCCCGCGAGACCATCGATCCCTCCAGAGGTCCCGAAGCCATCCTCTCCAGCCTGAAACGCCTGATCCCCGACCTCCTCCATCAGGCCGGCCTGCGCCTCTCCGGCATCGCAGGCATCGGCGTCGGGTTCGGCGGGCCGGTGGACGCCGCCCGTGGCCGCGTCCTCATCTCCCACCAGGTAGAGGGGTGGAGCGGCTTTGACCTCCAGACCTGGTTTGAGCGGACCTTCAGCCTTCCGGCGGCCATCGAGAACGACGCCAGCGCCGCCGCGCTCGCGGAGGCGCATCTCGGCGCGGGCAAGGGCTGCCGCCGCGTCTTCTACGTCACCGTCGGGAGTGGCGTGGGGGGCGGCTGGGTCGTGGATGGCGTCGTGGACAGCGGCCAGGGCATCGGGTCCGCGGAGATCGGCCACACCTTCGTCTCCCTCGGAACCTCCCCGCCTCAAAAGGTCGAGGACCTCTGCTCCGGCTGGGCCATCGGTCGGCGCGCACAAGAGGTCGTCCGGAAGCACCCGGATTCACTGACCCTGAAGCTCGCTTCGGGCGAAAGCGACCGCATCACCGCCGTCACCGTTTCGGACGCCGCCCGTCAGGGAGACCCCCTCGCCCTCCGGGTCCTCGACGAGACCGGACACGCGATGGGCCTCGCCGTCGCCAACCTGATCACCCTCCTCCATCCCGAGGTCGTCGTCATCGGCGGCGGCGTCTCCCTGATGGAGGACCTCTTCTTCGAGCCCCTGCGTCGTCACGTTGGGCGCTACGTCTTTCACCTCTACGCGGACACCTGTCGCATCGTCCCGGCGACCCTCGGCGAGCAGGTCGTCGTGGTCGGCGCGGCGTGGCTGGCCCGGCAGAAGTTTTCGGAACGCCTATGATCGCCCTCTCCCTCCAGTCCGTGGTCAAACGCTACGGCGATTTCGTCGCCGTCGATCACCTCTCCCTCGACGTGCCCGCCGGGACCATCACCGGCCTGCTCGGCCCGAACGGGGCGGGCAAGACCACGACCATCCGGATGATCCTCAACATCGTCGCCCCCGACGAGGGACACATCACCCTGTTCGGCCAGCCCCTCGACGACCACGCGAAAGAACGGATCGGCTACCTGCCGGAGGAGCGCGGCCTCTACGCCAGAATGAAGGTCGGGGAAGTCCTCAAGTTCTTCTCAGGCATCAAGGGCGCGGAAGGGCCTGAGGTCGAGGCCCGCATCGACGAATGGCTGGAACGGATGGGGCTTTCAGCCTGGAAGGGACACCGGGTGGACGCCCTCTCGAAGGGGATGCAACAGAAGGTGCAGTTCATCGCCACGGTGGCCCACGACCCCGACCTGATCGTCCTCGACGAACCGTTCACCGGCCTCGACCCGGTGAACACCGACATCCTGAAGGACATCCTGTTCGACCTCAGGAGCCGTGGCAAGACCATCCTCCTGTCCACCCACCTCATGGACCACGCCGAGCGCCTCTGCGACGGCATCTGCCTGATCAACCGGGGGCGGAATGTCTTGAGCGGCAGCCTGTCCGACATTAAACAGGCCTACAGCGACCTGGCCGTCCAGCGCACCGTGGTCGTGGAGCCGTCATTGAACGACATCTTTTTGAAGGTCGTTAAATCGTAGGGGCGACCCAGCGGCGCGGAACGCGACCTCACGGGAGCGTTAGGCGGTTGGGGGGCGCCCCTGCAAATCACGGACCATGAACAAACTTCTCAAAATCATCCGCCGCGAGTACATCACCCGCGTCCGCTCGAAGGCGTTCATCATCGGGACGATCCTGGGGCCGATCTTCACGATCGGGATCAGCGTCGCCCCCGTCCTGCTGGCCCGCGCCCCTGCGGAGCGCCAGCGCACCCTCGCCGTCGTGGACCTCTCCAGGACCCTCGGCGACCGCCTCCACCAGGCCCTCGACGACACGCTGAAAGGAGGCAGGGCCCGCTACCTGCTCATTTCAGCCGCCGTGGAAGGAGACCTGGAATCCACGAAGCGGAGATTGAACGCCGACATGGATCACGGGGTGATCCACGCCTACATCGTCATCCCGGAGGATGTCCTGGACCGGGGGAGAGTGGATTACTACGCGAAGGCAGCGGGAGATCCGGAGGAGACCCGGAGGCTCAGGGAGACCATCAACCGGGTCGTGGTGACGGAGCGGCTGCAAAGCGCGGGCCTGGATGCCGAGAAGGTGCGGGGGCTGATGAAAGGGATCGAACTGCGGACCATCAAGGTTCAGGAGGGTCAGGAGCGGAAGGGGGGATTCCTCTCAGACTATGTGGGGACGTTCGCCTTTGTCATGATCCTTTACTTCGCCATCCTGTTCCACAGCGCCTCGCTGATGCACAGCATCATCGAGGACAAGAGTTCGCGCGTCATCGAGGTCCTCCTCTCCTCCGTGACGCCCTCGCAGTTGATGGGCGGCAAGATCCTGGGCGTGGGCGCGGTGGGGCTGACGCAGAGCCTGGTCTGGGTCCTCTCCGCCGCAGGGGCCTCAGCGTACGGGTTTCGGGTCCTGGCCACGGACGCGCCGTTCCCGGCCCTCTCAGTGGCATTTCTGGCCTTCTTCTTCGTCTTCTTCGTCCTCGGCTTCCTCCTGTTCGCCACGCTCTACGTCGGCGCAGGGGCGCTCTGCAACTCCGCCCAGGAGGCGCAATCCTTCGTGTTTCCGATCACCATGATGCTGGTGGTGCCGATGATGACCATGGGCGCCGTCATCCGGCAGCCCGACAGCGGCCTGTCCGTCGCCCTGTCGCTCATCCCTTTCTTCTCGCCCATCACCATGTTCATACGCATCAACCTGCTGACGCCCCCGGCCTACCAGATCGCCCTCTCCATCCTCCTGCTCCTCCTCACCCTCCTCTTCCTGATCCGGCTGATCGCCAGGGTCTTCCGGGTGGGCATCCTGATGTACGGCAAACGCCCCACTCTGCCGGAGATCGTCCGATGGATGCGGACAGCGTAGGGAAGCGGTCAGCATTCAGCAAAGGCAAACCCGTTCTGGGTTTTGCTGATAGCTGATAGCTGATGGCTGGTTTTACTTATTCTCCACGATCATCGCCGTCATCTCCGCCTCCGCCACGACCTGCCCGTCCACGGTGGCCTTCCCGGCCATCTTGCAGACGTTCCGTCGCCGCTGCACCAGCGCCACCTCCATCCGGAGCTGGTCCCCCGGCGTCACAGGCTTTCGGAATCGGGCGTTGTCGATGGCCATGAAATAGGGCGTCACGTCGGCATTCTCCCCGACCGTGCCGATCAGCAGCAGCCCCCCCGTCTGCGCCATCGCTTCCACGATCAGCACCCCCGGCATGACCGGCCGTCCGGGGAAGTGCCCGACGAAGAACGGCTCGTCCGCCGTCACGTTCTTGATCCCCACGATCCGCTCCCCCGGCGCCATGTCCACCACCCGGTCCACGAACAGAAACGGATACCGGTGCGGCAGAACCTTCTGGATGGCCTGGATGTCCATCGTGATCGGCACCCTATTCTCATCAGACATGGCACCTCCTGGGTGGTCATGAAAGAGGCGCTGTCCGGCTTCTGGAACAGCGCCTCTCGCCCACGCGATCTCTCAAACCCGGCTCACCGGGGCGCACCCGCCTTCGTCGCCGGCGACCCCTTCTTCTTGGCCTCTAATTCCTTGTTCAGTTCCTCCAGCACCTTCTGCGTGATGTTGTGCTCATCTTTTGCGTAGGAGACCTGGTTGGCGTTGAAGACAAAATCGTACCCGCCGGTCTTCGCCACCCGCTCCAGGACCACGTTCACCTCCTTGAAGATCGGCTCCGAAAGCTCCTGGTTCTTCTGCTGAACCTTCCCGCTGGAGTCCTGGTAGAACTTCTGGAGCTCTGCCAGCTTGGTCTGAATATCCTTCTCCATCTCCTGCTTCTTGGCATCGCTCAGGAGCAGCTTCTGGCGCTCATAGTCCTCCCTGAGCTTACCGACGACATTCTCCTTTTCGGCGTACTGCTTCTGCAACTCATCCTCATAACGCCTGTATTCGCTCTGCGCATCCTGGAACGGTTTGTATTCCGCCAGGATTTGATCCGTATCCACATAACCCATCTTCATCTGCGCGAAGGCCGGTGCGCTCAGGGCGAGCGCGGAGACCATCAGAACCCCCAGACCAAGCAAAACCGTACGCTTCATGGGACTTTGAACCTCCCCTTGAGAAAAAAGTGAAACGTATCTCGTATCTCGTATCTCGTATCTCGCCCCCACCCCGGCCCTCCCCGTGAACAGGGAGTGAGTTCCTGTCCCCCCGTCCACGGGGGGATAAGAGGGGGGCGCTTCACGCTTCACGAGATACGCTTCACGGGTTTTAAAACTGCTGCGGACCGAACTGGAAATGCGTGATCATCTGCACGGGCTGTCCGTCCACCCGGCTGCGATCGAACCCCCACCCGAAGTCGAAGCCGAGGATGCCGACCACCGGCGCAAAGATGCGTACCCCGAACCCGGCGGAGCGCCGGAGGTCGACCAGGCTCAACTCGCCTATGTGTTCCCAGGAGTTCCCCGCGTCCGCGAAGGCTATAAAGTAGACCTGATTCTTGACCACCGGGAAGCTGGCCTCCAGGTTGTAGATGAGCATCGCCCGCCCCCCCACCAGCCCGGAGGCATCCCGGGGCCCCACGGACCGGTCCTCGTACCCCCGCAGAACCGTCCCGTCGACCATGTCGATGCCGCCCGGCGTGAACCGTTCGTTGAACGGGGAGGTGGAACCCCCGAACCCCGCGATCAGCCCGACCTGCTGCTTGAAACTCAGGGCGACCTTCCAGAACAGCGGGAAATAGAAGCTGTTGTCGAGGCTGTGCCGGTAATAGTTGATGTTGCCGCCCAGGATGCCGCCCGCCAGCATGCTGTTGGAGGAGAACACCGAGCCGGTGGTGGCGAACTGCGGAAGGTCCCGGCTGTCACGGGTGAAGTTGAGGCTGACCCGGCTGGTGAGGTTGTCCCTGAGCTGCGGCGGCCGGTTGACCCGGAGGGAGTCGTTCGTGAAGTTCACGAACCTCGTCTGCGAAATCCCGTAGCCGATCGACGCGCGGGAGTAGTCGTCGGGCCAGCGCAGGCGGCGGCCCACCTGCGCGGAGGCCCCGATGCTCTGGATGTCGAATTCGCTCTCGAGGTATCGCTGGGCGGTCCGGTAGACCGAGCCGGACAGGCTGGTCGGCGTGTTGAACAGCCACGGCTCCGTGAAACCGACCTGGAACTGCGACAGCCGGGTGCCGAACTCCCAGCTGAAACTGAGCAACTGTCCATTGCCCAGAAAGTTGGGGATCGACAGGCCGATGGTGCCAACCAGCCCCCCCTGTCCGCTGAACCCTGCCCCCACGGACGCCGTGCCCGTGGACTTCTCCTCCACCTTGAGCGTGACGTCGATCTGGCTCAGGTCCTCGTTGGGGATGACCTCGGGCTCCACGTTGTTGAAGTAGTTCAGCAGGTTGACGTTCCGCAGGCTCCGCTCGAGGAGCGCCCGGCTGAACGTCTGCCCCGGCCGGATGACCAACTCCCGGCGGATGACCCGGTCCTTCGTCTTGGAGTTCCCCGCGATGGTGACCATCCGGATCTTCGAGGGGTCCTTCTCCTCAATATTGAAATGAATGTCAATGGTATCCCCGCGAACCGTCTCCTTCGGCGCGACCTGCGCCGCGATGTGGCCGATGTTCGAGTACTGCGCCTGAACCTGCTCCCTGGATTTGTCGAACTGTTCCTGGCTGTAGACCTGTCCCTGCTGTGCGATCACGAGGCTCGCCATCTCCTTGTCATCAAGGATCTTGTTGCCCGACCAGGTGATCTTTCCGAAGTGATAGAGCGGCCCCTCTTCCACGGTGATGTCGATGAACAGGTCCTTCTTCGTGGCGTCGTAATACAGGCTGTCGGACACGACGTACGCATCCCGGTACCCGCTCTTCCGGTAGTAATCCACGACCTTCCGCAGGTCCCCCTGGAAGTCCTCCTCCTTGAAATCCCCACCCCTCAGGAAACCCTTGGGCTTGGTGTTCTTCATCTGCTTCTGAAGCTTCGAAGCGGCGACGGCCTGGTTGCCGTAAAAATGAACCCCGCGCAGTTGCACGCGCGGCCCCTCGTCGACCTTGGCGATCAGGGGCTGCCGGCCCTTTGGCGTGGCTTCGCCCAGCTTCAGAGATACCTCGGTCAGGAGATACCCCTCCTTGGTGTAGAGGTCCAGGATCTGGTTCTTCGCCCGCTGCTCGCGCCCGGGCGAAATGAATTGCCCCGGCACCAGACCCACCGCCTTCTCGAGCTTGTCCTTCTTGATCTTCTTGTTCCCCTGCAGGACCAGCTTGTCCAGCTTCGGCAGCTCTTTCACCGTAACCCGGAGCTTCAGGTCCCCGGATGGGCTCGCCTCCCCCTCGATCCGAACGTCGTCGAAAAAACCCATGCTATAGATGTTTCGGATGGCCGTGGCGATCTCGTGCCGGTCTTCCGACAGGGTCATCCCCTCGGACAGGCCGGAGTTGAACAGGATGCCCGTCTCTTCCGCGGAGACGTTGCCCGTGACCTCGATCTTGGAGACCTTGAGCGTGGTCTGCCCGAAGGCCCCGCACGAAAAAAACAGCAGGATGCAAAAGAACAGGGATGTGGACCGGAAAAAGGACAAGAGGAGTATCCTGAAAGGGCCTATGACGGAGTAACTGACTAATTCCATTTTCAAGTATTAGGGTGAATCGTGTAGTTCCAGTCCTCGCGAAACAGATGAGGCTTCAGTTTGATCCGGGCCATTTGCTCATCGGTCACGAAGACACCGGCAGGATACCGACCG
>SICM01000076.1 GCA_009694805.1 Candidatus Latescibacterota bacterium | reverse complement strand
GCCATCTTTTGTACATTTTACATTTTACATTTTACATTTTACATTTTACATTTTACATTTTACATTTTACATTTTACATTTTACATTTTACATTTTACATTTTACATTTTACATTTTACATTTCATCTCATGACCCTCATCCATCTCGACAACGTCTCCCGGTTCTACGGCGCGAACGAAGTGCTGGTGGACCTCTCCTGGCAGGTGGAGGAGGGGGAGCGCATCGGCCTGATCGGCCCCAACGGCGTCGGAAAGACCACCCTCGCGCGCCTGATCACCGGGGACCTGGAGCCCGACCGGGGGGCCATTCACCGGAAGAAGGGCCTCACCGTCGGCTACCTGGCTCAGGAGGCTGGGGTGGAGCCCGGCGTGACCGTGCTGGAGGCGACGCTCACCGCCTTTCAGGACCTCCTGGCCCTGCACGAGGACCTGGTCCAGGTCGAGCGGCGCATGGCATCGGGGGACCACGCCGAGGCCACGCTGGCCCGCTACGGCCAGTTGCGTGAACTCTACGAGAAACGGGGAGGCTACGCCTTCGAGCACGAGGCGAAGGCGGCCCTGTTCGGCCTCGGCTTCCGGGAGGAGGACCTGGACCGGCCCGCACAGGTCCTGAGCGGCGGCCAGAAGAGCCGCCTGTCCCTGGCCCGGCTCCTGGTCCGAAAGCCCGACCTCCTGCTCCTGGACGAGCCTACCAACCACCTCGACCTCCAGGCCACGGAGTGGCTGGAGGGCTACCTGTCGGCCTGCGCCGGGGCCGTGGTCCTCATCTCGCACGACCGCTATTTCCTCGACCGGACGGTCACGCAGATCGCGGAGATCGAGCGCAGGAAGCTCGTCTTCTACACCGGAAACTACACGGCCTACGCGGCGGAGAAGCAGAGGCGCGTCGAAGGGGAACAGAAGCTCTACGAGGCACAGCAGGAGTTCATCGAGCGCACCGAGGAGTTCATCCGCAGGAACATCGCCGGTCAGAAGACCAAACAGGCCCAGAGCCGCAGGAAGATGCTGGAGAAACTGGAGCGCGTCGACCGGCCCGCCACAGAGGGAAAGGGCGTGCGCCTCCGCCTCGCCGGACCGGACCGGGGGGGCGACCACGTCCTGAGCGCCGAGGGGGTGACCAAGTCCTACGACGGACGGACCCTCTTCCGGGACGTGACCCTCACCCTCCGTCGCGGCGACCGGGTGGGCATCGTCGGCCCCAACGGCGTCGGAAAGACCACCCTGCTGAAGATCCTGGCCGGGCGTCTCCCGAAGGACCGGGGGGAGGTCCTGCTCGGCCACCGCATCTCCGTCGGCTACTACGACCAGGAGCGCGCCGGGCTCAACCTGGGCAACACGGTCCTGGAGGAGGCCCGCTCCGTCAAACCGCTGGAGAAGGACGAAGTCTTCCGGACCTTCCTGGGCAGCTTCCTGTTCTCCGGGGACGAGGTCCATCAGAAGATCGGGACGCTCAGCGGCGGGGAACAGAGCCGCGTGGCCCTGGCCAAACTCATCCTCGCCCGGCCCAACCTCCTCTTCCTGGACGAGCCCACGAACCACCTCGACATCCGGTCGCGCACGGCCCTGGAGGAGGCGCTCTCGAATTTCGAAGGCACGATCCTGACCGTGTCCCACGACCGCTACTTCCTCAACCGCATCGCCCGCGCCATCCTCTACCTCGACGAGGGATCCTGGGGCCTCTGCGGCGGGAACTACGATGACTACGTCGAGGCCCGGGGCCGTCGCGGGACGGAATCCCCCGATGCGCCCGCCTCCAGGGCGGAGCGCAAAGCGCTCTACGAACAGACCAGACGCACGGATCGGGAACGGGAGCGGCGGGAGCGGCGGTTCGCGCAGATCGAGGAGAAGATCGTCTCCCTTGAGGATCAGATCCTGGAACTGGACGGGGAGATGTCCAGACCCGAGGTGGCCGCCGACTGGGGACGGCTCGGAGACCTGAGCCGGAAGCGGGAGGAACTCAAGGGGACGGTGGACCGGCTGTACGAGGAGTGGGCCACGCTGGAACGGGAGGGGAAACAGCCAGCAGAGAGCATCTAATATTTCGAATTACGACATTCGACATTCGACATTCGCTCTATTCCGAAATCTCGGCGGTTCGGGAGGAGGAGGGTTCGACGTGGCAGAGAGCGCTAAAATCCTGGTCGTGGACGACCTGGAGATCAACGTGGAGTTTTTGAGAGACGAACTGACGGCCAGAGGCTTCACGGTCTTCTCGGCCTCCGACGGGGAGCAGGCCCTCCAGCAGGTGGTACAGGAGAAGCCCGACCTTCTGCTGCTCGACGTCTCCATGCCCAGGATGGACGGCATCACCGTCCTGAAGGCCCTCCGGGCAGATGAGGAGTACCGGGACCTGCCGGTCATCCTGCTGACCGCACGCCGGGAGTCCGGAAACAAGGTGGAGGGGCTCGACGCCGGGGCCGACGACTACATCACCAAGCCGTTCCAGGTGGACGAGGTCATCGCCCGCATCCGTTCCCTCCTCCGCCTGCGGCAGATCCAGGCGGACATCGTGGAGAAGGAGAGACGCCTGGCGAAGGTGGAGGCCCTGCGCCAGACCCTGGCCACCCTGTCGCACCACATCAACAACGCGACCCAGGCCATCCTGGGCACCGCCCAACTCTGCGAACTGACGAAGGAGAAGCCCGACCGGCTGATCGCCATCAGCCTTCACCAGACGGCGCGGATCAAGGCCGTGCTCGACTGCCTGGACCGGATGGTGCAACACATGGACCTCAGGACCACGGACTACGCCGGGGAGGACAACCGCATCCTGGACATCGAGGAGGACCTGCAACAGCGTCTGGCGGAACTGGACTCGGAACGGGGGGGGAAGGACGCGGCGGGCGGACAGGGCGCTCCATGACCGTCCCGGAAGAAGTGCTCAGGTCCTACAGCCTGTCCCCTCAGGCGGCCATCTCCGGGGCCGGGGGCACCAGGAACGCCAACTTCTGCGTTCGCAGCGGGGACCGCCGGGTCTTTCTGCGGCGCAGGCATCCCGACTACTGCGATGAAGGGTGGCTCCGGTTCGATCACGAGGCCCTGCGCCATCTGACCCGGGAGGACGCCCCCGTCAACCTGCCCCTGACCTGCAGCCGGGGCTACACCTGGCTACGGCACGGAGATCACACCTACGAAGCCTACCCCTGGGTCTCCGGGAACCCCTTTCCGGGGACGTCCCGGGCCCTCCGTTCCCTGGCCGAAGGCCTCTCGGCCTTTCATCGCGCCGGGGCCTCCTATCCCGGAAGGTACGCCAAGGGCGGGTATCGCCGGGGCGAGATGGCCCCGGAACGCCTGATCCGGAACCTGGCCGACTCGAAGGGGGTCTCCGGAGAGGGCGACGAGCTGGCCGGCGCCTACCTCGCCCAGGTACGCATCGGGGCGTCCCGGCTCAGCGACGCGGCCTACGAAAGCCTGCCCGCGACCCTGGTCCACGGGGACGTGCAGCCCGGCAACGCGATCTTCGACGATCGCCTCCTGGCCCTCGTGGACGTGGACTGGATGTCCATCCAGCCCGTGATCTACGACCTGGCCTATGCCCTCATCCTGTTCTGCAGCCGGAGGTCCAGCCCCATCGACGGGGCGGACATCTGGTCCCTGACCGCCCCGTTCGAGTTTGAGGAGAAGACGGCCAGGGCGTTTCTGAGCGCCTACCTGAGCCTGGGCGAAGCCTTCCCACAGGCCATGCGCCCGGCCCTCATGGAACAGGTCCGGCTGACCTGGGCGCACATCCGGATCGACGGGGCGCGCAAGGTCCCCGCGACGGACCGCCCCCGCTTCCTGGGGCGCGACCCGACCGGACCTTTTGAGTGGATTGAGGAACGGCGTACGGGAGATTGGTTTTGAAGGCGGGAGTTTCAGACCCTCACCCACCCCCACACCCCCTCCCTCTCCCAATGCTGGAAGAGGGAAGGGGCGCACAGAGAGGGCCTCAGGTCACAGGGGGAGGGTGAGGGCCGTTTCACGCTTCACGCTTCACGCTTCACGTCCGCCTTCTGCTCTTTCAGACTAGATGTGCGTTATGCTTCCCCCACGCCGCGATGGGAGGCAGGATGCCGTCGGCGATCGTGGCGTCCCGCAGGGCCACGAGATGCTGGTAGGACTCCTCCAGCGCCTTCAGGTCCTCCGCGTCCCCCTCCGGCTGCTGCCACGCCACCCCGTCCTTCGAGACCTTGACCCGCATGGCCATCATGATGTGGCAGAAACTCCCCTCGTTGACGTAGGCCCCGCACGGCCACTCGTAAGATTCCCCCAGCACGGCCCGCAGCATCTCCACGCTCTGCTGCGCCGGGGACTGGAACGAGGACCGCCCCCGCAGGCCGATGATCCTGGCCCCGCCCCCGCGCACGCGCTCCTGGACCTGCATCCACTGGTCGGCGGTCATGCCGACGCCGTTGGCCTTCTGGCCGGCCAGGATCTCGGTCAGGGGTACGCCGTCCACCGCGATCCCCTTCTTGAACACGGCCATCTGCTCCCCGTGCCCCCCGTACGTCCGGCAGCCCGTCACGAGGTCCTGACGGACCTGGAAATGCTGCGCCAGCGCCGTCTGGAGACGGGTGCTGTCCAGCGCCGCCAGCGTGCTCACCCGGCCCGCCGGAAGGCCCGAATAGACGAGCGTCGTCAGGCCGGTGATGTCCGCCGGGTTGAAGATCACGACCACGAACTTACAGTCCGGCGTCAGGCGCTGGATGTCCAGGCCGAGCTGTTTGGCGATCTCCGCGTTCCCGCGCCTCAGGTCCTCCCGCGTCATCCCCTCCTTGCGGGGCGCGCCCCCGGAGGAGATGATGTAGGCCGCATCCTTCAGCGCCTCGTCGATCCGGGTCGTCCAGGTCACCTCCGCCTGCGGAAAGGCGCAGTGGTAGATCTCCTCCGCCGTCCCCTCCAGCGGCTTTTCGAGCGGATCGTACAGCGAGATCCGGTTGGCCGTCCTCGTGGCCAGCAGGGTCTGCGCCAGGTTGGACCCGATGGCCCCCGCCGCGCCCAGCACCGCGACCTTTTCATTCGTGAGATACATGGTATCCTCCTTTGAAAGAGACATCCGCAGATCTTCGCAGATCTTCGCAGATTATAGATAAATCCATCTGCGTCATCTGCGGATGCTTTTGGGGTTAATCTGTGGTTTTGTTTTTGATCTTGTCCCTGAACCCCTGGTTCGTCACCCGGCGCGTCAGGTACGTCTCCCGGAAGAGACGGTGCGCCTCGTCCGTCGGGTAGGCGTCGCCGGGCCCGTAGGGGTAGGCCGACATGCCGTGGTAGGGCAGCGGCCCCACCGCCTGCGAATGCGCCGTGTTGATGTCCCCGTCCTTCACCCAGCCGTTGCTGTAGAACACGAAATCCCGCGCCCATCCGTCGCGCAGGGGCGGCAGCCCCCCGGCCTCGAACGTGAGGGCCACCTCGTCCCCGGCGTTCATGGCCGCGTACTGGTCGTCCGCGGCCAGGAGCAGCGCCCGCACATCCCCATATCGGGTATAGTCCCCCTCCAGGTCGCGCCAGACCTGCTCCCGCCGCACGTCGTCGTAGTCGAACAGGTGGGGGCCATTCGGGCCCTCCCGGTAGGAACGCGAAAAACCGCGATACCGGAGGTCCGCCGTCGCGGGCGTCAGCGTCGTGACCGCCGTCGGGACCTCGGCCTCGTCCACCGTGAAAAAGGCCCGGTCCCAGTAGATCTGCATGTTCGTGGAGAGACGGACGCGGCGGTCGGCGCAGAGGAACTTCCCGGTCAGGTCCAGGATACAGGTCTTCCGTTTGCCGTTCGGGAACCCCACGAACGTCGCGACTGTCTGCCAGCGCCCCTCCCGGTCCGGGACCTCCAGCCCCGGCGGCTGCCCGCGCAGCCCATCCGTCCGCTGGGACAGGGCCAGGTTGAGACTCGTGTCCGTCGGGAAGATCCAGCCGTTCAGGAACAGCATCACGCGGGCGCTGTCCGGAAACGCGCCCAGGTCCAGCGTCAGGCTGTGCGCCTCCGCGACCCCCTGAAAGGCCGTGGGCGCGAACCCGTCCACGTACCGCCCATCCTGCGCCCGCAGGCGGTCCAGCACGTCGCGCCCCCGGTCGTCCGTCGCCGAGACCGGGGGCCGGGGCGTCCGCACGGGGTACAGGCGAAAAAGCGGAAAGGGCGGCGGCATGAACCGCTCGTTCACGTAGACCTCCGCCTCCGCCGGGTGGTCCACGGCCATCAGCCGCGCCTCATCCAGATAGATCGCCTCCCACAGCTCCTCCGTGATCCGCAGGGAATAGACCCCGTCCCTGGCCCGGAGCTGGTCCCCCCGCACCCGGACGTAGTCCTGGGCCGCGTCCGGGAAGGCCTGCCGGCCGTCGTCCATCACCATGCCCAGCGGGCTGGGCCACATCAGGTCGGTCACGAAGCGGTATCCCGTCCCGTCCCACGCATAGAGCATGGGGCAGGACCCCTTCAGGACCTGCGCCTCAGTCACCGTCGCGTTGACCTTCGGGGCGACCTCGCTCTGCGGCACCCCGTTCGTCCAGACCACGCGCAGGACCTCGGCCTTCGTCTCCCTTCCGAGCCCGAAATGGGTGACCGGGTCCGTGGCGCAACGCATCTGATACAGCGGCCCGGCCTTCACCTCCACCTTCGCCCCCACCCCGGCGCTGTTGTTCTTCGTGTTGCCCGTGAGCAGGCCCGCCAGCCGCACGTCCAGCCAGCCGTGGACGTTTCCCCCGTCGTTGCGCAGGAGGCGGAGCTTCTGCCCGTCCAGGACCAGCAGGTCCAGATCCCCGTCCCCGTCCGCATCCAGCGGCGCTCCCTGCCGGACGCCCTGAAGGCCCGACGGCAGCACCCCGGAAGCCTCCAGGAACGCTCCTCCTCCGTTCCTGAACAGGTGCAGGCCGCCTGTGTCTACGGAAGCCAGATCGAGCCACCCATCGTTGTCAAAATCGAAAAAATGAGCATCCACCGCCTGACGCTCTCGTCGCCCGGGCGGCCCTGTCTCTACCCGGAGGAGCCGTCCGTTTTCCGGGTTACGATAAAGAGCCCCTGCGAAGACATCCAGGAACCCATCATTGTCGAAATCCCCGACAGAAAGGAGAGTCGATGGAAGGGGAGGGATTTCTGTGCGGATCTCTGCAAGGCGACCCTGCCGGAGATTCGTGTAAAGAGAGAGTCCGCCCGGCCCGGCAAACGCCAGGTCCGTGTCTCCGTCCTCGTCGAAGTCCCCGAACCCCGCGTCCGTCGCGCGCAGGGTCGGCGTCAGCCCGGCCTTCTCCCCGACCTCCGCGAAGGTCCCCTCCCCGTTGTTCCGGAACAGCAGGACGCTCCGGCTGTGGGTCGGCTGTTTGAGCAGCAACAGATCGAGGTCGCCGTCATGATCGTAGTCCACGAACACGGCCTTCAGAGACTGCCTCGCGTCCTTGCCCAGGCCCGACGGGGTCGTGACGTTCACGAACCGCCCGTGGCCTTTGGTGAGCCCCGTCGAACCCTCATTCCGGGCCAGGAGGTCGGGACCGGTCCGGTTGCACACGAACAGGTCCGCGTCCCCGTCATTGTCATAATCCGCGAACGCCGCGCCCGTGAACGCGCCCCGGTACCCGACCCCCGAGGGCGTCGTGACATCTGCGAACCGCCCGCCATCGTTCCGAAACAGGACATTGCCGGGCGTCCGTCCGTCGGACTGCCGCAGGACGTAGACATCGACATCCCCATCCCCGTCGTAGTCTCCCAGGGCAAAGCCATCCGCCCGGACGCCCCCCAGCCCCGCCTGGGTCGCCTCCGAAAACTTCACCGGGATCGGGTCTGCCTGCGCCTTCGCCAGCCGCGCCTCGAACCCCGCGCTGAACCGCTCCACTGGCAGCCCGGCGGCGTTCGTCAGCAGCTCGGAGATCGCCGACTGATAGCGATACTCCCCCTTCTGGACATTCTCGAACACGATCATCTGCCGGAGGGCCTCCTCCCTCTGGCCCTGGGACAGCAGCGCCAGCCCCTTCTCCAGGAATGTCAACGCCTCCTCCGGGACGTTCCAGAGGTCCCCCCGGACGGCCTGGTAGACCTCCCGGGCCTCGGCGACCTTCCCGGCCCGCAGCAATACCTCCCCGAGCCGCAGCCGGACCACGGCATTGGCCGGGAGCTGCCCGTAGAGCGCCCGCATCTGCGCCTCCGCGTCGGCCAGCCCCTCCGGCGTCGGGCGGGAACCCAGGTCATACCGGACGAGCCGGTAGCGGGACCGGGCGTCCGAGGGCCGGAGGCGGATCGCCTCCCCGATCTCCCGGACGAAGTCCTCCCCCCTGCGCTGCCCCTCGTAGACCTCCGCCAGCAGCACGTGGACCTGCGCGTGCGCCGGGTCGCGGGCCAGGGCCTTCTTCAGCCACGCCTCGGCCTCGTCCAGTCGCTGCATCCGCAGCAGGGCCAGGCCCGCATCCGCATAGCCGAGCGCCTCCTCCGGGGCCAGGGCGGCCACCTTCTGGAACGACTCCAGGGCCTGCGGATACCGGTCCTGTTCCAGATAGGCCAGGCCCAGATTCCGGGGGATCAGGACCTCGGTCGGACCGGCGGCGAAACAGAGGGCCGGGAGCAGAAGGCATATGAATAAAGCGTGCCAAGTGCCAAATGCCAAGTGCCAGGTAAAACCTCTACGCATTTGACGTGGCGCCTGACACGTGGAACGTGGCACTCCGATGAGGAAGGGGGGTGGGGGATTAGGTCGGTTCCACATATATCCCGCGCATAAAAATAGCCCTGGGCCTTTTGCCAAGAGCCTCGACCGCACGTCTCAGACCGGCGTCTCGATCCGTTTGAGGAGGGTCTCGTCGTAGCCATCGAACTTCTTGATGCAGAGGTTGCAGTCGGGACAGGGACGGTCGTAACAGTTCTTGTGAACGCGCACCGGGTACTGGCGCTTGAAGGAGTTCTCGCACCGCTCCGAGCAGAACTCGTAGCGACTCTGGTAGATCCCGAACGCCGCGTAGACGATGATCGACTCCCACGGCTTCTCCGGGGTCCTGCCCGCCCTCCTGGCCTCCTCCACCCGCTTCACGTGCTCGGTGTAGACCTGGCCGAAGGGTTTCTCGCACCAGTGGCAGACCCCCCAGGTCTCCCGCCGGTGCTGCTCCCGGCGTTCGTTCACCTCCTCCGGCTTCCACGTGAACGCGATATGGCTGACATTTTTCTTGTCGATCCGGGCTCGGACCACGTCGTCAGCGACGCACAGGACGTAGCCCCCCTTGGTGTCGAAGACCGCCTGGCAGGGGATCTTGGAGCCGTCGTTGAGGTACACGGCCGCCCCCCCCTTCTCCGGCATGATGAAGGTGGTCCAGCCGCAATGCGAACAGACGCTCGTGAAAACGTACTGGTGGAGTTTGCGGCCGCAGTCGGGGCAGCGCCCCTCCTCCATGAGGCGCAGGTCTCGAAGGGAGCTTCGGGCCGCCTCTTGTACGGCCTTCTCCACCTCTACCATCGCCTCGCTGAGGGTCTTCTTCCCCTCCCGGGTCAGGACGGACAGGGTCTCTTCGACCGCCTCGTCGAGGTCAGCCAGGACGGGGGATTTCGCCTTGTACTGCTCGATGCCCTCCGGCTCTTTTTTCCGGCCGAGCAGATTTTTTAGCATACGGATCTGTCTCCAGGGCCTATCAGGCGCTCTCGGCGCGTCCGGCAGGCTCGGATGCGCGCTGCCGCCGCCGGGCGATCTCCTCCTCCGACCAGACGAACTCCTCGTAATTGACGTTGTTCTTGTCGATCTTCGCCCGCACGACTTCATCCGTGATGCAGAGGATGTAGCCCCCCTTCGTGTCGAACGTCGTGCCGCACTCGAAGGTGGAGCCGTCCTTCATGTGGACGATGGTGTGCCCCTCCTCGGCGGTGATCGGCGCAAACCACCCGCAGTGGCTGCAGACGCTGGTGAAGAGGAACTGGTGAAGCTTCCGGCCACAATCCGGGCAGCGCCCCTCCTCCATCATGCGGAGATCGCGCAGGGAGGTCTTGGCCGCCTCCTTGACCGCGGCCGCCACCTCCTCCATCGCCTCGTCGAGAAGGCCCTCCCCCTCCTTGGACAGTAGCGAAAGGGTCTCCTCGACCTGCTCCTCCTGCCCCTCGATCACGATCTGTTTCTCGCGGGGCGGCTGTTCCTCTTCCTTTTCCTTCCTTCCGAAAAACGATTTTAACATCCGTACCGGCCTCCGATGAAAACCGAGTTGACGGGTTGGAACAGCAGAACGGACCAGAAGATATATTATGGCTTTTCACCTTTTAAGTCAACCTTTTTTAAACGGCGCTCCTCGCGGGATGCCTCCGTCTCCCGGCCTGGCAAAAACCCCTTGATGATGCGTATTTTTTATGGTAGATTCGTAGGCGTAAGATCGTGAAGCGTGAAGCGTATCTCGTGAAGCGAGATACGAGATACGAATCCCGTCCCTCGAGGCCCTCTTGGCTCATACCCTTCGCATCGCCCTCATCGGCGCCATCAACCGGGACACGATCCGCACCCCTGACGGGATGACGACGGAGAGTTACGGGGGGCTGCTCTACAGCATCCTCTCCCTCGTTGCGCTGATGGACGGGCGCGCGGAGGTCTTCCCGGTCTGCAACGTCGGCCAGGACGTTCAGGCGGTGGTGGCCGGTCTTCTGAACCCCCTTGTGCGGTGCGACGGCGTCCGGTTTGTGCCGGACAGAAACAACCACTGTTTCCTCGATTATGACGCGGAGGGCCGCAAGCAGGAGACCCTGCAGGGCGGCGTCCCTCCGCTCACATTTGACCGCCTCTCCCCCTTCCTCACGTGCGATGCCCTCTGTTTCAACTTCATCACCGGCTTTGAGCTTTCGCTGGAGACCTTCGAGCAGGTCCGCGCCTCGACCGACGCGCCCATCCTGATGGACGTTCACAGCCTGACCCTCGGCATTGACGAAGGGCGGCGGCGCTACTGGCGACGCCCTCCCGACTGGGAGAGATGGATCGCCTGCGCCCGCGTTGTGCAGATGAACGAGCGGGAGGCCGCCCTCATGTGGGGGACGGACGTGACGGGCGGCGCGGAGATGCGCCGGTTCGGGGAGCGTGTCCTGGGCCTCGGGCCTTCCGTCCTGGTCGTCACCCGGGGGGCGGCGGGGTCTGACGCCCTGTTCCGGGATGCCGACGGAGGCATCGCGGCCTTCCACGCCGCTGCCGAGCCTCCGGGCTCGCCGGTGGACGAGACCGGCTGCGGCGATGTCTTCCTGATGGCATTCACCGTCGAATACCTGCGCTCCCGGGACGTGCGGCGAGCCTCTGTCTTCGCCAACCGCGCCGCCGGCGCCAACTGCTGCCTGAGGGGGATCGAGGAGATCGGACGGATTCGAGAATACGCGAGATGAGCCGCGTATGGGGCGCCTTGGCGGTCTATAGGATTTGTGTGATCTGTGCCTTTTCCTCTGCCCCTGCCTCTGCCTCGGAGGAATGGGAACAGCTCGAATCCGACCACGCCGCCATCCGTTTCCGCCCCCCG
The DNA here is from genome assembly GCA_009694805.1 of Candidatus Latescibacterota bacterium. Classification (GTDB taxonomy): domain Bacteria; phylum Latescibacterota; class UBA2968; order SICM01; family SICM01; genus SICM01. The sequence goes on along the minus strand of SICM01000076.1, from coordinate 8,841 downwards.
GACCGCTCCCTGGCGGATCACGTCCGGCAGGACGTCGAGGACGGCTACCGCCACGTCTTCCGGAACCTGGGCCTCCGGGCGGACCTGAAGATCACCGTCTATCTGGCCGCCTCCGGCGCGGAGTTCGATGCCCTCACCGCCGGGGCCGTCCCGGACTGGGGCGTGGGATGCGCCCTGCCAGCGCAGCGGACCCTCATCCTGCGCAAGATCCCCGGCGCTCCTCGGAACCTTCGGGAGACGATCTTCCACGAGGTCTCCCACCTCCTCCTGCACAGCGTCACCGGAGACCGGGCCGTCCCGACCTGGTTCGACGAGGGGGTGGCCATGTGGAACGCCTCGGAATGGCAATGGTCGCAGTCCTACGAGATGGCCACCGCCGCCCTTTGGGGAAGCCTCATCCCCCTTCACGACGTCGATGACGTGCTGGCCTTCGCCTCTCCGAAGGCCCGGCTCGCCTACGCGGAGAGCTTCTTCGCCATCTCTCACCTCATCGGCCTGGCGGGTCCCGACGCCATCCCCCGGCTGCTGGCGGAGATGGGCGCCGGGCAGGGGTTCGAGGAGGCGTTTGCGCGGACCCTCGGCGTCACGCCGGAGGCGTTCGAGGCGCGCTGGCGGAAGGAGGCGCAGGAACGGTTCGGGCCGGTCGCGCTCCTGTCGGGTTCCTTCGACTTCTGGCTCATCGTCACCGCGCTCTTCCTGGCGGCCTACATCGCCACGAAGTTCCGGAACCGTCGCAGGGTCCGGCAGTGGGAGGCCGAAGAGGCGGGGCCGGTTCGTCCCTCCCTTCAGGTCTACTCCAAGGATGAGGAAAGGTTCAGGGGTTTGAGCTTTGAACCTTCTAACCTGGAACCTTCTCACTCGGTCTTGAGGACGATGGTCATCGGTGTGACCGGCGGTCTCGGTTCGGGCAAGACGTCCGTCTGCCGTCTGTTCGAGGCCCACGGAGCGCGGGTCATCGAGGCCGACCGGACCGGACGGGAGGTGGCCGAAGACCCGGAGGTGCTGGAGGCCCTCATCTTCGCCTTCGGCGAGGATATCGTGGACGATTCGGGCCGCCTGAATCGCCGGCGTCTGGGGCAGCGGGCATTCGCGGATACGGCTTCGAACGAACGCCTCAACCGCATCGTCTGGCCGCCCCTCCTCCGGAAGCTCCGAGCCGATGTGGAGGCGGCCCTCCGGGAGCAGCCGGACCGTCCCGTGGTCGTGGACGCGGCCCTGCTGGTGGAGTGGGGGGACCTGAACTGGCTCGACGCGCTCGTCGTCGTCACGGCCCCGGAACAGGTCCGAAAAGCCAGGATGATGGGCCGGATGGGGCTTTCCGAGGAGGAGGTGGAGGCCCGGATGCAGGCGCAACTGCCGGAGGAGGAGAAGGTCCGGCAGGCGGACTACGTCATCGTCAACGACGGGACGGAGGAGGACCTGAAGGCGCGGGCGTCCGAGGTCTGGGCGCGTCTGACCTCTTAGGAAGGACGCGCTCTGTCGCGTCCACATAGACGCGCTCTGTCGCGTCTTCGTTGCGTCACAGGAGATATCTCATGACAGCCGGTTCCATCCTCGTCGTCGACGACGACGACAACGTGCGCGATCTGGTCATCCGTTACCTCAATATCCAGGGCTACGAGACGACCGCGGCCACCTGCGCGGAAGAGGCCCTTCCTCATCTGGACCGGCGCAACCTCGACCTGATGGTCACCGACTTCAAGATGCCCGGCATGAACGGACTGGACCTGGCCCAGAGGGCGCTGGCCTCCGACCCCGACCGCCCGGTCATCCTGATGACGGCCTTCGCGGATGTGGACAACGCGCGGAAGTCGGTCTTCCTCGGCCTCTACGACTTCCTCATCAAGCCGTTCGACCTGTCTGATTTCAAAAAATCCGTGCTCCGGGCGCTCGATCACCGGCGTCTCGTGCTCCAGAACCGGGAATACCAGCTTAACCTGGAGCGGATGGTGGAGGAGAGGACGCGAGCGCTTCAGGAGGCCCTGGACAAGCTCCACCGCAAGGTGAAGGAACTGGAAGGGCGCGACCGGATCAACCAGCACCTGCTGACGGTGCATACGCTGGAGGAGACGCTCTCCGCGATCCTTGAGGCCGTGCAGAGCGCCATCGGCCTGGAGCGTGCGGTGATCTTTCTGCCCGATGTCTCCGGGCAAAAACTGGGGCCTGCTGCCGGGACGGGCGTGAGCGCCCCGGAGGACTCCGCCTCTCCGGAGACGCTGCGCGGGGTCTCCGAAGCGTGGATCAGGGAGGCGGAGGTCGTTGCGGAGCAGGCGCTCCGGGAGGGCCGCGCCGTCGAACGGAAAGGTCCGCCGGACAGCGTCGCCGTCCCCATGCTCCGCCTCGGAGAGCGGGTGGGCGTGATCTTCGCCCAGAACCCGTTCAGCAATCGCCCCCTCGCCGAGGAGGACGTGCAGACCCTGGCGAGCCTGACGGCGCAGGCAGCCGTCGCCGTCAGCGACGCCCGGCTCTACGGGGACAGCGAAAAGTGGCGGACGGCGCTGGAGAACCTGGGGAATCCCTGATGAACGACCGGAAAGACAGACCTGAGCGGGGACAGGAGTCGGACGAGGCCGTCAACCTCGACGCCATCCCGGTCGAAAAGGCATCCGGCGACCGCCTCCAGGCGCAGACCGTCACCCCCCTGGACCTGGGAGAGACGAAGCCACAGGAATCCGGGCACGAGCCGGCTCATGAAAAGCCCGTGCAGGATCAGACCGCCGAATTCGACCCCGGGCTGGTCACCCTCGTCCTCCGCGAGGGCTTGGGGGACCTGGAGATCCGCATCTCCCCGGACCGGATGGTCGCCTCCCTGGCGGTGTTTGAGCCCCGCCGTCAGGTCATCTCGGTGGAGGAGGTCGTGGCCGTCCTGGAGAAGAACCGCATCGTCTTCGGGATCGACGAGCGCGCCATCGGGTCCGTCCTCCGGGCTGCCGCCAAACGCGGAAAAGTGGCCCTCAACGTCATCATCGCGCACGGCATCCCGGTGGTGGAGGGCCAGGACGCCCGATTCCTCCTCGAGTGTCTGGACGACAGGCCGGGGGACGCGGGCGCCGCCCCGGAGCTGACGGAGGACATCCTGCACGAGATGGCGAAGGTCCGCAAGGCGTTTCGGGATGGCCTCGACCACCTGCGGGAGGAACCCCTGCGGGCCATCCGTGTGATGCCGGGGGAGCGCGTCCTGCGCAAGGTCCCGCGCCAGGAGGGGGCAAAGGGCACGTCCATCCTCGGCGTGGAGCATCTGCCCAGGAGCGGCCACGACGTCCCGCTCAAGCCCGGACCCCACGTCCTCCTGTCCAGTGACGGCCTGCACTTCCAGGCTCAGGCGCTCGGCTACCTCATGGTCCGGGAGGAGCGCGTCTCGGTCGTCAATGCCATCCTGCTGTCCAGAGACAGGATGACCGCCCACTTCATCAACCTCCCCCCCTTCGGCCCCTCCCGCCCGATCTCCGAGGAACATCTCCGGGAGACCCTCGCCCGGGTGGGCATCGCGCACGGCCTCGACGAACAGGCCATCGCCCGCCTCTGCGCCGGGGAGACCGGCGAAAGGCTCGTGACCATTGCCCAGGGCGTCCCACCCGTGGCCGGCGTGGACGGCCAGACGCAGATGCAGGTGGATGTGGTCCTGCATCCCGGCAAGGTCCTGGAAGACGGTACCATCGACTTCAAGGAGAGAAATACCCCCAGCATCCCCGCCGGAACCCTCATCGCCCTCTACACGAAGGCCACAAAAGGGGTCCCCGGCGTCACCGTCCCCGGCGACCCTGTCCAGGCGGACAACGGCAGGGACGCGCGCCCCCGCGCCGGGGCCAACGTGCGCGTCGAGGAACAGGGGGAGAGCGTCCAGTTCTTCGCCGACGTCGCCGGGCGCGTGATCTTCTCCAAAAACAGGCTCTCCGTCCACGCCAGCTATCGGGTGCAGGGGGACGTGGACTACAGGACCGGAAACATCCACTTCGCGGGGGACGTGGAGGTGGGGGGGACGGTGAGAACCGGCTTCACCGTCAGGGCCAGCGGGTCCGTCACCGTCGGAGGCGGCGTGGAGATGGGGGCGCAGGTGGAGACCGGGGAGGACCTGGTCGTGAGCCACGGGATCGTGGGACAGACCACCGCCGTGAAGGCCGGGGGTGACCTGCGCGCCAGGTTCATCGCCAACGCCAGGGTCAATGCAGGAGGGGACGTCGTCGTGGGGAGCTACATCCACAACGCCGAGGTGAGCGCCGGCGGTCACATCCGGGCCCACGGACGGGGTCGGCTCAGGCGCAACACCAGCGCGGTGGTGGGCGGGAGCCTGCTGGCCGTGGAGGGCGTCCGGCTCGCCTCCGCCGGCTCCAGCTTCGGCAGCCAGACGCGTCTGATCACCGGGGTGGACCCTCGCGATCTCGATCGGCTGCTGAAGATCAGGGCTGGCATCGAGTTCTGTGACACCAACAGCGTCCGCATCTTCCGTACCCTGCGGGTCACGGCCCTCACCCCCGAAAGCCTCCGGCAGGCCATTCAGAACGCCCCGGCCCCCAGACGGAACGCCTTCGTGCTGCTGGTGTCCAAACTCCAGGAACTGATCCGGTATCGTCGGAAATTCACGGAGGCGCAGGAACAGATCAAACAGCGCCAGACCGAACGCCTCCGGCACGCCGCCATACGGGTGGACGGGATCACCTTCCCCGGCGTCCGGGTGGAGATCGGGGAGATCGCCTCCCCGGTGCTCACCGCCCTGGAAGCGGTCTCCTTCCGTCTGGACGCCAGGGAGAGAAAGATCACGCTCGGCGCCGTGCTGGAGAGCCTGGTGTAACGAAGCCCGGCCCCCCCTCTTCCCCATCACCAGGAGAGTGCCAAGTGTCAAGTGTCAAGTGTCAAGTGTCAAGTGTCAAGTGCCAAGTGTCAAGTAATCCTCTACGCATTTGACATGGCACGTGACATCTGGCACGTGGCACATCATTTTTGAAGGCAATATCCATGTCAAATGACACCTCTCAAGACCTGAAGAAGACCCCGCTCTACGACGCCCACGTGGCCGCCGGGGCGCGGATGGTGGCGTTCGGTGGATGGCTGATGCCCGTGCAGTACACCGGCATCACAGAGGAACACGTGGCCGTCCGCACGAAAGCCGGGCTGTTCGACGTCTCCCACATGGGGCAGGTGGAGGTCCGGGGCATCTCCGCAACCGCATTCCTGGACTACCTCCTGCCCAACCACATCGGGGCCATCAGGCCGGGCGGCATCCTCTACACGCCGATGTGCAACGAGGCGGGGGGGATCATCGACGACCTCCTCGTCTACCGGCGGGATGAAGCGGACTACCTGCTGGTCATCAACGCCGGCCGGAAGGACGTGGATGTCGCCTGGATCGAGGCGCAGGCCAGGGGTTTCGGAGGCGTCGAGCGGGTGGACGCGTCAGACCGGTACGCGATGGTCGCCCTCCAGGGGCCCCACGCGGAGGCCATCCTGAGCCGTCATACGGATGCCGACCTGTCCGCCCTCGGCTACTACCACTACACCGCCGCCCGTCTCGCCGGGATCGAAGCCCTCATCTCCCGGACCGGCTACACCGGGGAGGACGGGTTCGAGGTCCTCTGCGCCCCGGCAGAGGGCCCGAAGGTCTGGGACCTGCTGTTGCAGGAGACAGACGGCAAAAGAGCGGTCCCGGCGGGCCTCGGGGCGCGGGACACGCTCCGCCTGGAGGCGGGCTACGCCCTCTACGGCAACGACCTGAATGAGGAGACCACCCCCCTGGAGGCGCGGCTGGGGTGGACAATCCGCTTCGACAAGCCGGGCGACTTCATCGGCAGGGCCGCGCTCCTCAAACAGCAGGAGGCGGGTGCGCAGCGCCGTCTCGTCGGCCTGCGGATGACCGAGCGGGCCATCCCCCGCAGCCACCAGCGCATCCTGAGTCCCGCAGGCAACGCCGGCGGCGAGACCACCAGCGGGACCTTCTCCCCCACCCTCAAGGCGGGCATCGCCCTGGGCTACGTCCGGCCCGCCCTCAGCAAGCCCGGCGCCCCCCTCTCCATCGAAATCCGGACGGACCGCAAGGCCGCGGAAGTCGTCAAACTGCCCTTCGTGGAATCGCACGTCAAGAGGACTTCATGAACTACACACCACACACACAGCAAGAGATCGACCAGATGTGCAAGGCCCTGGGGATCGGTTCCCCGGCGGACCTGTTCAGCGTCGTCCCCGGATCTCTCAAGATCGACGGCCTCAGGCTCCCGCGCGGCCTGACGGAGATGGAGACGATGGCCCACCTGAGCGCCATCGGCGCGGAGCTTCAGTCCCGCGCCCCGGCGCTCTCGTTCGTCGGCGGCGGGGCCTACGAACACTTCATCCCGTCCGTGGTCCCGGAGATCCTCGGCCGGGGGGAGTTCTACACGGCCTACACCCCCTACCAGCCGGAGGTCAGCCAGGGCACGCTCCAGGTGATCTTCGAGTTTCAGACGATGGTCTGCGAGCTCACCGGCATGGAGGTGGCCAACGCCTCGATGTACGACGGGGCCTCGGCCCTGGCCGAGGCCGTGCTGATGTCCGTCCGGCTCAACGGAGGGAAACGCGTCCTGATGCCCCGCAGCGTCCACCCCTTCCACCGGCAGGTCGTGGAGACCTACACGCGCGGGATCGACCTGGAGATCGTCGACGTCCCCTGGTCGGACTCGGGGGCCCTGGACGTCGGCCAGATCGAATCCCGGCTCTCGGACGACGTGGCCGCGGTGGTCGTGCAGAACCCCAACTTCCTCGGCCTCCTGGAACCCATCGACCGGATCGGGGCCCTGCTGAAGGGCCGGAAGACGGCGTTCGTGGCCTCCGTCAACCCCATCTCCCTCGGCGTCCTCCGGCCCCCGGGGGACTTCGGGGCGGACATCGTGGTGGGGGACGGCCAGCCCCTCGGCATCCCGCTCAGCTTCGGCGGGCCCTACGTCGGGTTCTTCGCCACGCGGGACGCCCACGTCCGGAAGATGCCGGGCCGGATCGCGGGCGAGACCGTGGATCACAGCGGACGGCGGGGATTCGTGCTCACGCTCCAGACCCGCGAACAGCACATTCGACGCGAGAAGGCCACCTCCAACATCTGCACCAACCAGGCCCTCTGCGCCACGGCCGCCACCGTCTACCTGGCCGCCCTGGGGCCTCAGGGGCTCAGGGAGGTGGGCCGGCTGAACTGGGCGCGCAGCCACCGCGCAGCGAAGGCCCTCTGCGGCCTGCCGGGCGTGGAGCGGGCCTTCTCCGCCCCGTTCTTCAACGAGGTCGCCGTCACCACGCCCCACAAGGCATCGGTCCTGCTGGACCGGCTGCGGGCGAAGGGGATCGAGGGTGGCCTGGATCTGGGCCGCTTTTACCCCGACATGGATCGCTCGGTCCTGGTCTGCGTCACCGAGACGAAATCCGAAGCGGACATCGAAAAGGCCGTGCAGGCGTGGAAGGAGGTGTTGTGATGAAAGATCAGCACTCAGCACTCAGCACTGCCTCTGCGGAGAGCCGTCTGATCTTCGAGCGCGGAAAACCGGGTCGGCGGAGCGCCTCCTATCCGGAGGTGGACGACCTGGGGGAGGAGATCCCAACGGACCTGCGCCGGGATGCGGCCCCGGCCCTGCCGGAGGTGGGGGAACTGGAGCTGATCCGCCATTACGTGCAGTTGTCGCGCAAGAATTTCAGCATCGACACGGAGTTCTACCCCCTGGGGTCCTGCACGATGAAGTACAACCCCAAGGTCCACGAGCGCGTGGCGCGGATGCCGGAATTTGCGGGCCTCCACCCCCTGACCTCCGGGGACCACGCCCAGCCCATGCTCCGCCTCCTGTTTGACATGGGCGAGATCCTGCAAGAGGTCACCGGCATGGACGGCATCACCTTCCAGCCCTTCGCCGGGGCGCACGGGGAGTTCGTGGGCATCTCCGTCATCGCCGCCCACCACCGGGCGCAGGGGAAGAAAAAGCGGATCGTCCTCACGCCGGAGTCCGCGCACGGCACCAACCCCGCCACCGCGGCCATGTGCGGCTACACCGTGCAGCCCCTCAAAACCGACCCGCGCGGGATGGTGGACCTGGCCGACCTCAAGGCCAGGATGAACGACGAGGTGGCCGCCATCATGCTCACGAACCCCAACACCTTCGGCATCTTCGAGGCGGACATCCTGGAGATCGCCGAGGTCGTCCATCGCGGCGGTGGCCTGCTCTACTACGACGGCGCGAACCTGAACGCCCTCCTGGGACAGTGCCGGCCCGGGGACATGGGGTTCGACGTGGTCCACATGAACCTCCACAAGACCTTCACCACCCCGCACGGCGGCGGAGGCCCCGGCGCGGGCCCGGTCGGCGTCAAGGCCCACCTCCTCCCCTACCTGCCCGTGCCCGTCATCGTCAAAGAGGATGACCGATACCGGCTCGATTATGATCTCCCACAGTCCATCGGCAAGGTCAGCGGGTTCTACGGCAACGCCGGTATGGTCCTGCGGGCCTACGTCTACGCGATCATGCTGGGCGCGGAAGGGATGCGCAAGACCTCCGAGATGGCCGTGCTCAACGCCAACTACGTCCGGGCGCGCCTCCTGGACCACTACGAGCAGAAGTACAAGACGCAGCCCATGCACGAGACCGTGCTCTCCGCCTCGAAGCAGAAGCGGGAGAACGGCGTCTCGGCCCTGGACATCTGCAAGCGGCTGATCGACTACCACATCCACCCCCCCACGGTCTATTTCCCGCTCCCCACCGTCGTGCCCGAGGCCCTGCTGATCGAGCCGACCGAGACCGAGCACCTGGAACAGCTCGACGCCTTCATCGACATCATGATCAAAATTGCGGAGGAGGCGCAGGAGTCCCCCGACCTGCTCCACGAGGCCCCGCACCACACCCC
>SICM01000075.1 GCA_009694805.1 Candidatus Latescibacterota bacterium | reverse complement strand
ATCGCGATCCGCCGCTGCCCCACGACGACCTCTGTCTTGGTCTTGATGTAAGTGGGCGTCCCGGCCAGGGCCAGCTCCCGCACCTTGGCCTTGAGCGCCGGAGAGGGATTGTCGATCTTCGCCTCGAAGATGAACTTGCGCTCCACTTTCTCCGTCAGGAGCGGCTCTGCGCCGTCCAGATAGGCCTTTTTCAGCCCTTTTTCATCCCCTTCCATCTTGACGGTCACCTTCAGGTCTCGTATCCCCTTGACGGAGAACGCCGAGCCGTCCAGGCTCCGGACGACCTGGGCTTTGAGTTTCTCCAGGAGCGCCCCTTCCACACGCGCCTGAAGGCTGTCGGGCAGGTCCAGGAACCGGACCAACGCCGTGTGCGTCCCCTCGATCACGTGCCCCAGAATCGGTGTCTCACTGAACGGCTCCGGGTCGAGCCCTCCTCCTGCGTCCGGCGCGTCCTCCACGCGAAGGGTGCCCTGAAGGTCCACCTCCGTCACCTTCGACACGGCGAAAAGGGTGTCCTCCTCCAGCGTGACCACTTCCCCTTTGAAGTGATCCTGGAGGATGTCCTTGATCTTCCCTGCTGCCACGGAGTTGAACTGCCCGTGGCGCTTCTTCCACCGCCACTGCCCGGAACGGTCGAAATCCCCCCGCAGAATCTCGCCATTTCCGTAAGTCGTCAGGGCCTCCACCTTGATCGGCTGGCCGACCCGGGCGTCGGCGAGGTTGGCCCCCCTCAGGTCCGACGAAATCCTGAGGTCGTTGAAGTCCAGGATATGGACGATCTCCTTACCCGCCGGAACGACCTGGCCTGCCAGGCCGTCTTCCACGACGGCCACCCCTGCCAGCGGGGCGCGCAGGAAGACCTTCGGCATCCGGGCGAGCCTCACCTCCCAGTGTTCGGAGGCCTTTTTCAGCGCCTCTTGAAGGACCTTCTCGTCGGGCATCAGTTCCCGCCTGTCCGCCGTTCGGTCGAGCGCCGCGATCAGGGAGTCCGAATGCTGGGCCGCCTGATAGCGTCTGACCCACGCGGGGTCGTCGCAGACTTCCGCAAGCGGCTGCTCCTTTGCCACCTCGGCGTGGTTCCGGACCAGGACGTTCAGCACGATGACGTCCGTCTTCTGCGACACCTCCTGTTCGTGCGGCTTGATCAGAGGGTTGCTGTAGGCCTGGGACACGTCGTCCACCTTGAAGAAGAAGAGCAGGGCGATGGCCACCACCACGACCCCCACGAACAGGTAGCCGAAGACCTCCAGATAGACGATGTAGCGGGCGATGAAACGCCGCCTCCACTTCTTGCGCCAGTCCACCATCTTCGATCTCTTATATCCCCTTTCTACGCGACCTTCCGATTCCGATCCTCCCCCGGTTCCGGTTCCGGCTCCTCCTCCTGAAGCCCGAAATAGAGGCTGTAGAGGTTGTAGTAGACCCCGCGCCGCTTCAGGAGGTCTTCGTGTCTCCCCTGCTCCACGATCCTCCCTTCGCTCATGACCAGGATCAGGTCCGAGTCCACGACCGTGGAGATCCGGTGGGACACCACGAAGGTCGTGCGGCCCTCCTTTGCCCTGTTCAGCATCTGAACCAGGCGCTGTTCGGTGGCCGTGTCCAGGGAGGAGGTGGGCTCGTCCAGGATCAGGATGGCGGGGTTTCGGATGAGGGCGCGGGCGATCCCCATCTGCTGCTTCTGCCCCACCGACAGCTTCACCCCTTCGCCCAGGTCGGTGTCGTAGCCCTCCTCCTGGGCTATGGCGAAATGGTGCAGGTCGGCCCTGTGCACCGACTCCAGGACCTCCCGCTCCGTGGCCCTCGGCTTCCCGAACAGGATGTTCTCCCTGAACGTGCCGTTGATCAGGTGCGTCTCCTGGAGCACGAGCCCGATCTGCTCCTGGTAGGTGCTCAGCCGCACCTCCCGGAGGTCCTGGCCGTCCACCAGGATGCGGCCGGAAGACGGGTCGTAGAGACGGAGGAGCAGGTTCACGACCGTGCTCTTCCCGGACCCGCTGTGCCCCACGATGCCGATCTTCTGTCCCGGTTTGAAGGAGAAACTGATGCCGTTCAGGACCGGTGTGCCGTCCTCGTAGGAGAAGCGGACGTCCTCGAAGGTGACTTCCCCCCGGATCGGGGGCATCGGCCTGGCCCCGGAGCGGTCGGTCACGGCCGGCTGCACGTCCAGCGTCTCCAGGATGCGCTCCGCGGGCACCATCGCCACCCGCACCTGCTGGAAGTAGTTGATCAGTTGTTGCACCGGGTTGGTCAGCCGGTCCATGTAGGAGAAGATCGGGAACACGGAGCCATAGGAGAGGTCTCCGACGATGACCTTGTGGAAGAAATAGACCCGGACGAGCTGACTCTTGAGCCAGGGGAGAACCCCTCCGCCCCCCGTAACCTGCCCCTCCAGGAGCCGCACGTAGAACAGGCGCATGGCCGCCTTGTAGCCCTCGATCGTCAGGTGCGTGTAGCGCCCGACCTCGTGCCGCCGCCGCCCGAACGCCTGCACGACCGCCACGCCCGCCACCCCCTCCTGAAGCCCCGCGTCCCGCGCCTGCCAGCGCTCCCGCGTCCTCCGGTCCAGGCGGCGCACCACGGTGGAGATCTTCTGCGCGATCAGGGCGTAGGGGAAGGCATAGAGCAGGATGACCACCGTCACCCTCCAGTCGAGCCAGGCCGTGAAGGCCAGGATGAGGATGAAGTCATAGACCGCCCGGATGCCCGCCGGAAGGATGTCCGTCACCATCCCCATCACCGCGTCGATGTCCGCGTTCGCACGGTACATGTGCTCGCCGATGGGCCGATTCTCGTGGAACGTCATGGACAGCCGCTGGAGATGGTGGTAGAAGCGGGTCTTCATGGCCAGGCTCACCCGGAGGTCGATGTAGACGCTCAGGAGATAGCCCATTGTGGCCACCACCCGGTTGATCAGGGCCAGGGTGATCAGCGCGAAGAAGATGCGGTGGAGCAGGCCCCAGTCCTGGTTCGGGAAGGCGTCGTCCACCAGGAACTTGCTCAGCCAGGGGCCGACCAGGCTCAGGGTGCTGACGATGATGGTCCCCAGCAGGGCCAGGACCCCCTTGTCCCACACCGGGATCATCCACCGAAGGAAGCGGAAGAAGGTGCGAAGCTGGGGCGGGTGAGGCGCGTGCCGGAGGTGCCGGGATGCAGCCGTTGGAGGGGTGAGTTGAGGTGTGGACTGTGCCATGAAGGTCAGAGAAATTAAAAATTAAAAATTAAAAATTGGAGGATTGTGCGGGTTTCTCAATTTGCAATTTGCAATTTGCAATTTGAAATTCCTCAGTCTGCGGCCATGTCCTCCCGCGACAGGCCGCCGAGCTGCGTCTGCTCGTCCCACATCCGCCGGTAGAGGCCGTTCAGGGCCAGCAGGTCCTCGTGCCTGCCCGCCTCGACGATGCGGCTCCTATCCAGGACGTAGATGGTATCCACGTCCGTCACGGTCACGAGCCGGGTGGCCACCATCACGGTCGTTCGGCCCTCGGAGGCCCTCCGGATCGTCTCCATGACGTTCCCCTCCACGCGGGTGTCCAGCGAGGCGGTCGGGGCGTCCAGGATCAGGATGGCCGGGTCGCGGACCAGCGCCCGTGCGATTCCGAACCGCTGTTTCTGGCCGCCCGAGAGCCGCGTGCCTTCGCCCAGGTGCCGGTTGTAGCCGTCCGGGTGCGAGGCGATGAAGTCGTTCAGTTCCGCCATCCGGGCCGCCCGCCGCACCTCCTCGTCCGTGGCCTTCAGCTTGCCGTAGCGGATGTTCTCCGCCACCGTCCCGCCGAACAGGAACGTCTCCTGCAGCACCACGCCGAGCTGGTTCCTGTAGCTCAGCATCTTCACGGACCGGAGGTCCAGGCCATCCGCCAGAACCTGTCCGGAGGTGGGCTCGTAGAGCCGGAGCAGGAGGTAGATGAGCGTGCTCTTCCCGGACCCGCTCGGCCCCACGAAGGCGACCCGCTGGCCCGGCTCGACCGTCAGGCAGATATCCTGAAGGATCGGCGTGCCGGGCACGTACTCGAAGTTCACGCCCCGGAACTCGATCCGCCCCTTCAGCGAGGGCATCGGGACCGCGTCGGGCGCGTCCTGGATCTCCGGCTTCACGTCCAGGGTCTGGAGCATCCGCTCCGCGGGCACGAGTTGCAGCCGCGTGTTCTGGATGAGCTGCACCATGCGCTGCATCGGGGCCTCGAACTGCTGGGCCAGCCAGTAGACCACGCTGAACTCCCCGATGCTCAGGTGACCGTACATCGTCTGGTAGGCGATGTAGATCCACATGGTGTAATTCAGCACAATCGTCAGCGTCCAGAGGACCCCCTGGTTGGCGATGACAGCGAGAAAGATGTAGCGGAGATTGTACCGCCGCGCCTCGACCAGAGCCTGCGCATACCGGCGGACGGACCAGAGGATGCGTCCGTAGCCCTTCACCGTCTTGGCCCCGGCGACCCCGTCCCGCAAGAGGGAGGTGACCCACTGCCCCTGCATGCGCTGGTCCCGCTGCGTGTCCTGGAGCCGGGTGTAAAAGTAGTGGGACAGGACCGTGTAGGGGAAGGTGTAGAGGAAGATGAAGACGGTGATCTTCCAGTCCACGACGCTCACGAGGATGCCCGTCCAGATGATCTGATAGACGACGGTGATGAAGCTGGGCACGTTGTCCGTGATCATCGTGATCAGCCCGCCGCCGATGTCCGAGACGTTCCGGTACATGTGCTCCCCGATCGGGCGGGTGCGGAAGAAGCCCAGCGACAGGCGGTGGAGATGGTCGTAGAACAGCGTCCGGAGCTGGATGGTCACCTTCATGTCGATGTGCCATCCGATGATCTGCCGGATGACGCCGGAGATATGGGAGATGAACCAGAGGAGGGCCTGGAGGCCGACGACGATGAAGAAGAGGTTGAGGCGTTGCGCGATCGAGGCGTCCGCGTTCAGGATGACGTCATCGACGAGGTATCGGGTCAGGAACACGCCCACCTCCCCCAGGGGCACGCCGATGATCACGAGCAGCATGCCCAGGACCACCTTGCGCTTGTGGGGGTAGATGTAGCGGAAGAACCGCCAGAACGTCTGCCACTCGTTCTGCGCCCGCTCCTGGCCTGTCGCCTTTCCCGCCTTGCGCCAGATCTCCGGCCGGCGCCGGGGGACCTGTAAAAGATTCCATGCCATAAAGTTCAAAGTCCGTGGTCAGATCATCATACGGATAGCGCCACGCCCCCACCGGACAGGGTCTCCATAACCCAAACATGCCTTTAAAAAAGGCGTCTGTCAATTCAAAATCGCCGTAAGTGCGGGCACCCTGTAACTTTTGATCGGTTTTACAGTCTAAGAAATTGAGCCGGTCCTTTGTTTTAAAGATTGCAAAGGGGGCTGTGGCCGCCGGGTCACCCTCTCTGACAGAAGGAGTCCTCATCCTTATGCGCCCGTTTGGAAAGGTAGTGTATGTCCTGGCGTATTTCTCCAAGATCTCCGAGACCTTCATCCTGCGCGAAGTCATGGCGTTGCGGAAGATGGGCGTGCCCGTGCAGGTGGTGGCCCTCCATCGCGTCCATCCCGGCGGGCTGACGCCGGAGGAAGAAGCGTGCGTCCGGGAGGCCCTGTTCGTTCCCCCGCTCTTCCTGCCAAACGTCCTCCTGGCGAACATCCTGGCGTTCTTCGGGGCCCCCCGCACCTACCTGCGCGCCTTCAGGCAGGTCATGGGGATGCCCCACCGCAGCCTCTACTTCACCCTACGTGCGCTGTATCATTTTCTGGCGGTCGGCTACATCGCCCGTGTCCTCCTGGCGGATCAGCCGGTCGCCCACCTGCACGCCCACTTCGCCTCTGTACAGACCGAGGTCGCGATGGGCCTGTCGGTCATGCTGGGCGTCCCGTTCAGTTTCATGGCCCACGCGAAGGACATCTACGTGGACGCAAACGCCCTCCGGGAGAAGATGATCGCTGCGAAGTTCGTCGCGACGTGCACCGACTACAACGCCCTTCATCTGCGGACGCTCTGTCCTGAGATCGACCCGAAGCGCGTGTCCGTCGTGCGCTGCAGCGTTCAGTCCGACAGGATCGCGTGGACGACGCCGGAGGTCTCCCATCCTCCGCTCATCCTATCGGTGGGCCGGCTGGTCGAGAAGAAGGGCCATTCCCATCTCCTCGAGGCGTGCAGGCTGCTGAAGGGCCTGGGGGTGCCATTCAGGTGCCGGATCATCGGCGACGGCCCGCTGCGAGGCAGGCTGTCGGAGGAGATCGCCCGGAAGAATCTGAGCGATTGCGTCACCATGGAAGGGGGCCTGCCCTACGCGCAGGTGGAGACGTTTTACCGCCAGGCGACGGTCTTTGTGCTGCCCAGTCTGGTCACCGAAAACGGCGACCGGGAGGGCCTTCCGGTCGTGCTGATGGAGGCCCTGGCGTTCGGCGTCCCCGTGATTTCGACGGCGACCTCCGGCATCCCGGAACTGGTCGTAAATGAGCAGACCGGCTTGCTGGTGCCGCCCGCTGATGCGCAAGCCCTGGCCCGGGCGATGGTGCGGCTGATGCGAGACGAGGCGCTTCGGAAAAGGCTTTCCAGAGAGGGCAGGAGAAAGGTAGAGGCCGAATTCGACCTGGAGAAGAACGTCGTCCACCTGATGGCGCTCCTCGGCAGAAAGGCCCCCTCTCCGGCGACAGGGCTATTCATCGGTCAGACAGGCCTGAGCCGACGCCGGTTTTCGACAGGGGTGACGATCAGGGATTTGGGACTGTGACAAATCTCCTGATTTTTTATGGAAACTAAAAATACTTTTAGGGTTTCTGTGGTGTGTGCCAGAGAAATTGTGGCAATATCCATACACATGTGATGTCATTTCACATCTTTTGTCTTGAATCGATCGTTCCGGAGGCGTTCTTCACCTCTGGTTCAGAATGCTCTATCCCCTATTCTGGCCCAAATCCGGGATGCGCCTCCTTCTCCGGGACAGGGATCCAGAGGACTTCCTATTGTGAGGCCTTCTGGCATATTTATTGCATATCCCATTTCCGGTTTGAACCTGTTAAACTTGAGTTTAGCTTCATATTCCGCATATCTGATTGCCCGACATAGCGGACGTATTTGCACGTGAGTCCCAGGGAGAAAGGGGGGTTGGTGTGGTCAAGACAGCGGTCATCATCGCGGCTGGTAACGGGAGTCGGTTGAGGGGCGTATCCGGCAGTCTTCCCAAACCGCTGATCCGCGTGGCCGGGGTTCCGCTCATCGAGCGGGTGATGCGCACTGCGTTGAAGGCGGGCATCGAGTCCTTCGTCATCGTCACGGGTTATGAATCGGAGCGCATCCGGGCCTTTGTGGAGCGCATCCCGGACCTGTGCGACCGGGTCACCTGGGTCCACAATCCCGATTATCACCTTCCCAACGGGGGCTCGGTCCTGGCTGCGCGGGAGGTCGTGTCGGAAGACTTCGTCCTGCTGATGTCCGACCACCTGTTTGAGCCGGAGGCCCTTTCGCGTCTGCTGCGCGCCCCGCGCCAGCCGGGGGAGTGTCTGCTGGGGGTAGACCGGAACCTGTCCGGCATCTTCGACATGGACGACGCCACCAAGGTCCGTCTGGTCGGGGACCGCATCGCGGACATCGGCAAGACACTCGGGACGTTCGATGCGGTGGACACGGGCATGTTCGTCTGCTCGCCCCGGATCTTCGACGCGCTGACGGCCTGCGCCTCCAGCGATCAGGGCTATTCCCTTTCTGACGGCGTCCGCCGCCTGGCGCAGAACGGACGGATGGCCGCCGTGGACATCGGGCAGGCCGCCTGGCAGGACGTGGATACCCCGGAGGCCCTCCGGCACGCCGAGCGGATGCTCTACCGCTCGACCCGAAAGCCCACCGACGGCCCCGTGTCCCGGTGGCTCAACCGGCCCATCTCGATCCAGTTCACCAAGGTGTTCCTCGCCCTCGGCGTCACGCCCAACCAGGTCTCCTTCCTGACCCTATTTCTGGGGTTTATGGCAGCCTGGTCGATCTCTTATGGAAACTACGCCCACGTGGCCCTCGCCGGCCTCCTGTTCCAATTCAGCTCCATCCTGGACGGCAGCGACGGGGAGGTGGCCAAGCTCCGGATGACCGGCTCCACGAAGGGGGAGTGGATCGACACGCTGGTCGATGCCCTCACCTATGTGGCCTTCTTCACCGGCGTGATCGTGGGCCACTACCAGCGGACGCAGTCCTTCACGGCGTTGCGCATAGGCTTTCTGGGCCTTGCGGTGGCCGTGCTGTCCATGTCCGTCATGTATTTCTATCTGATGAACACCGGAAGCGGAAGCCTTCGAAAATATGTGACGGCCTTCACCGAGATGGCATCGGATCGGCGCAGACACCCCCTCTACCGGCTGATGAGCCGACTGACCTTTTTGACGCGACGGGACTTCTTCGCGTTCGCCTTCTGCATCTTTGCCCTGCTGAATCGGCTCGACTGGATCTTCGCCTCGATGATCCTGGGCATCGGCATGTTGACGTGCGCGGTGGCGTCCTCCGCCGGCCGGCTGCTTCGCGACAGCGGGGTTCAGGCGCTGGATGAGAAGGCGGTGGCGGTGGAGGGCGAGCGTCCCTACAAGGGGTAACGTGGAGGATCAGGCCATCACGCAGCGTCGTCACAGAGAGGTCGCGCCGGAGGAGGCGCATCGGAAGGACGCGGAGGAGGTCGTCAGGGGGTCCGGCGTCAATTTCCTGGGCAACTTCGGGAAACTCTCCAAGTCCCTCTATTTCATCATCATCACCCGGTTTGTGGGCGCGGAGGTGTTCGGCCTCTACACCCTCGGCTGGTCCCTGGTCGACCTCGTCAGCAAGCTCGGGCTGTTCGGCCTGGACCGGGGCGTCATCCGGTTCGTCTCGCAGCACCGGACCGAAGGGGATGACGCAGGGGCGCACCGGACCCTCGGGCAGGCGCTGGCCCTGGGCCTGACCGCCAGCATCTTCGTCACCGCTGCCTTCTGGGCCGCTGCGCCGTGGGCCGCCGCGTCGGTGTTCCACCATCCCGAACTCGCTTCCATCCTGCGCGTCCTGGGCCTGTCGATCCCCTTCCTCGTCGGCTCGACGATCCTGCTGGCCGCATTAAAGGCCGTCCGGATCATGAAGTACGACGTGTACGTGAAGAGCCTCGCAGAGCCGTTCGCGCTGCTCTGGGTGGCGGTGGTCCTGTGCGCCCTCGGATGGACGATGCACGGCCTGGCCTTCGCTTACCTCATCTCCGCTGTCTGCGGCCTGATCCTGTCCATCCGCTTCTTCGGCCGCGTCTTCTCCCTGTCCCGGTGCGTCTCCGGGATGCGCCGGTCTCCGCTCCGGTCTCCCATGGTGGCCTTCTGCGCACCCCTTCCGTTTCACGACGCCCTGGGCAACCTGATGTCCCGGCTCGACCTGTTCATCCTGGCGATGTTCCTCCCCGCCACCTCGGTCGGCATCTACGCGGCCACGTGCGAGGTGGCCTGGATCATGAAGGACATCCGGCAGGCCGTGGACCCGATCTTCGCCCCCGTTGCGTCGGGCCTCATCCACGAGAAGGAGCAGGGGCGTCTCTCCACCCTCCTCTGCTCCGTGACCCGGTGGATCCTGATCCTGGAGCTGGCCTTCCTGATGGGCGCCGGGCTGTGGGGAGAGGGGGTCCTGTCGTTCTTCGGCCCGGCCTTTGCCACGGGGTTCTGGTGCCTGGTTTTTCTGTCCATCGCCTGCGCGATCAACGGGGCCTTCGGCTCCTCCGAACTGCTCCTGACGATGGCCGGACGGTCGGGCCTCAACCTGCTCAACACCGCCTTCCTGGTCGCGGTCAACCTCGGCCTCAACCTGTTCCTGATCCCCCGCTACGGGATCGAGGGCGCGGCCCTCGCAGCCGCCCTGTCCATGGCGCTCATCAACCTCCTGCGCGTCGTCGAGGTCCGGGTCTGCCTGGGCGTCCATCCGTTCCACCGTCCTCTGTGCAAGCCCCTGGCGGCCGCCGTCCCGGCCTTCGTCGCCGGGCTGTTGTTGATGCGGCTCGGCGCGCCCTGGTCCTTCCTGTCCGCGCTCTCCCTGCCGCTCTATTTCGGCCTTCTCAGGGCATTCGGCATGGAGGCCGGAGACCGGGAGCTTCTCGAAAAACTCCACAACAAGGTCCCATTCCTGCGCCACTGGGCAGCGGTCTGGGATCGGATCGGGTTTCAGATCCGCTCCCTCCGCCGTTCCATCGCTCCAGGCACGTCCTCCGACTCCCGCACGAACGCCGCAGCGGACTAGAATAAGGCAACAGGAAATCCCTCGATACGCCCCTGCGGGGCTACTCGGGACGGGCGGTTATTCCGTATCCCCGAGTAGCAGCCGGAGGCTGCGTATCGAGGGGCAGGCAACAGGCCCTCTTCCTCCCCCGGGTCTATGGGGGCGGTTCGCGAACCGCCCCTACCTGGATACCCCCTCCCTCTCCCAATGCTGGGAGAGGGAGGGGGTTATTTTTTTTGGGTAGGGGCGATCACCCTTCGACTGCGCTCAGGGCAGGCAAGGATCGCCCCTCCCTATTTCCGGGCCTTCTCCTCCTCCTCCAGGAGCGCGGTGAGGTTCGGCCGGTTGCTGTAGTGGGGCGGTTCCATGATGGCCCGCTGGAGCGGCGTCAGTTCCTCGGCGAAGGAGGCGTACTGGGGATGGATGGACTCATTGCTGAACAGCATGGTCCCCGGCGAGTAGCGGTAGAGGAGGGTCCGGCGCTCGTGGGCGGCCGTCCAGGGGAGCGTGCCGTGGGTGAGGGCCTCGGTGAAGATCAGGACGTCTCCGGCCTTCATGGGGAGGTGGCGGACGCAGCCCAGGTCCACCTCCAGGCGTTTGACCTCCAGCGGGCAGGGATAGTTGGCCTTGTGGCTGCCGGGAATGCAGGCGAACCCTCCGTCGCCGGGGTTGATGTCGGAGAGTTGATAACAGACGGTCATCAGGCCGTTGTAGATCTTTCCGTCCTGGAACTTGTAGAAGTAGTGGGTCATGGGCGCTCCGCCGCCGTGGAACACGTGACCCTCGCCCCCGGCGGTCATGCTGATACCGTTGGCGTTCGCGTAACGAAACCCCTCCCCGATCAGATCCAGCATGTAGCGGACCGTGCCGGGGAGCGAAAGCAGGTCCCGAAACGGCTGGCACCAGGGCTTCGGCCAGACCAGGAGGCCCAGGATGTCTCCGCGGCCGTGGTCCCTCTTGAGGGCCGGGGAGCCGCCGGACAGGGAGAGTTCTCCCTCCCGCATGCGGATCTTGTCCTGATTGTGGTCGATGGCCTCGTTCAGGGCTTTCACCTGCTCCGGGGTCAGCGCGTTCGGGACGACGATGTAGCCGTTGAGGTCGAACAGGTACTTCTCGTAGTCGGTCATGGGTCCTTCTCCTTTCTTCGATAAGGTGCATTTTGCCTTGACATCCCGGGGGCTTTGCATTATGTATGTCCCTTCGTGATGAACTAAAGATATATCTCTCCATTCAGGAGGTCAGACATGGCGGAGCAGGCGAACCCCCTGCGGGCCGAAAGTGCGGCATACCGTTACAAGATCGGGCACGTCATTGCGGCGTCCTCCGTGGGGACGATGATCGAATGGTACGACTTCTATCTCTACGGCACCCTGGCCGTGTTCTTCTCGACGCTGTTCTACCCGCCCGGCCACCCGACGGCGGCGTTTCTGGCGAGCCTCGCCACGTTCGGGGCCGGTTTCGCGGTGCGGCCGTTCGGGGCGATCTTCTTCGGCCGGATCGGGGACATGGTCGGGCGCAAGTACGCCTTTCTGGTGACGCTGGCCATCATGGGGGGCGCGACGACGGCCGTGGGCCTGCTGCCCACCTACGAGCAGATCGGCATGGCCTCGCCGATCCTCCTGGTGGCCCTCCGGCTGCTCCAGGGGCTGGCGCTGGGCGGCGAGTACGGCGGCGCGGCGACCTACGTGGCCGAGCACGCGCCGGACGACAAAAGGGGCTACTACACCAGCTTCATCCAGACCACGGCGACGCTGGGGTTCTTCGTGGCGCTGCTCGTGGTCCTGGCCACGCGGATGTCTGCGGGGGACGTGGCCTTCAAGGCGTGGGCGTGGCGCATCCCATTCCTGATGTCCGCCGTCCTGCTGGCCCTCTCCATCTACATCCGGCTGAGGCTCCGGGAGTCGCCGCTGTTCAGCCGGCTCAAGGATGCGGGGAAGACGTCCCAGACGCCGATCAAGGACAGCTTCGGCAACCGGAGAAACTGGAAGCTGATCCTGCTGGCCCTGTTCGGCGCGACCGCGGGCCAGGCGGTCGTCTGGTACACGGGCCAGTTCTACGCGCTCTTCTTCCTGCAGACCGCGCTCAAGGTGGACTACATCACCGCCTACAGCGTCGTGGCCGTGGCGCTCCTCCTCGGGACGCCGTTTTTTCTGGTGTTCGGGAGGCTCTCCGACCGATTTGGGAGGAAGAAGATCATGATGGTGGGGTGCCTGGTGTCCGCGGTCACCTATGTCCCGATCTACAGGGCGATGAGCGCGTACGCGAATCCTGTGAACTTCGTCGCGCTGACCCTGCTCGTGTTCATTCAGGTCCTCTACGTGACGATGGTCTACGGCCCGATCGCCGCGTTTCTGGTGGAACTGTTCCCGGCCAAGATCCGGTACACGTCGATGTCCCTTCCGTATCACCTGGGCAACGGGTGGTTCGGCGGGTTCACGCCGCTGATCGCCTCGTCCATCGTGGCCTACACGGGCAACATCTATGCGGGCCTCTCCTATCCCATCGCCGTCGCCGTCATGACCTTCATCGTGGGCGCGTTCTTCCTGCCGGAGACCCACCACGTCCGGATCTGGGACGAGGTGGGGGGCGGGGGGCCCTCGGAGAAGGGCCTGGACTGACGCGATCCGCCGGGCGGCCACAGAGCAGGGCGGCCACCCTTCGACAAGCTCAGGGTAAACTCCGGGTCGCCCTCCAGTAACTGTACCGATCGTCATCGGGGGTCATCGTGATAGACCGTATCCGGACATGCTTTCATTCATGGCATGATACCCTTCTGTCCCTCCTGCTCCTGCTGATCTGCTCCGCCGGCTGCACCCCCACCAAGTCCCTCGATGCCTACCTCACCTTCACCCCTACCCGGGGTCCTTTCGCCATCGCCGTGAACGCCGAAGGCGTTCTGGAGGCGAAAAATGCCAACATCCTGATCACCCCCAACATTCAGTATCGTCAGCCTGAAGTCCTCTTCCTGGCCCCGGAGGGCCAGGCCGTGAAGAAGGGCGACGCCGTGGTCCGGTTCGATGAGGCGCTGCTCCAGAGCGAATACCAGACCGCCCTGAACGCCCTCGGCCTCGCCCGGGCCGAAGCGGCGCAGCAGGAGGCCGAGATGGCCGGCAAGCGCGGGCTGATCGAGGCCGGGATGAAGACCTCCGAGGCCAGCGCCGAGATCGCCCAGCTCCAGGTCGTCCGGCTGGCGTTCGTCGCCCCGCTGGCGCGGGAGATTCAGAAACTGAAAGTGACCAGGGCCGAGTTGCTGGCCGGGAAAAACCGCCGTCAACTGGCGTCCCTGGACGACATCCAGCGGGAGGAGCGCGCCCGCCAGCAGCTCAAGGTCCAGCAGGCCGAAAACAAGGTCAAACAGGTCGAGGACTTCCTGAAGCGCCTGGTCCTGACGGCCCCCGTGGACGGCATCGTCATCCACGAGATCAACAATCGCTCCGGCAGGAAGGTCCAGGTGGGCGACGCCCTCTACGCCACCATGCCTGTGGTCAAGATCCCGGACCTGTCGGCCATGCGGGTCAGGCTCCAGGTCGGCGAGATCGACGCGCAGCGGCTGAAGCCGGGGCAGAAGGCCGTCGTGGCCATCTCCTCGCTGGGGGACGTCCGCGTCCCCGGCAGGGTCGGCCGTGTGGACCGGGTGGCCAGGCCCATCCCGGGGACCACCCGGGTCAAACAGGTCGAAGTCTTCGTGGATCTGGACAGCACGCGCGCGGACCTGACGCCCGGCCTGACGGCGAATGTCCGCCTCGTCGTTGAGGAATTTCCCGACGCCGTGGTCGTCCCGCTGGAGTGCCTGTTCCAGCGGGACAGCCTGAGCGTCGTCTACGTCCGCGAGCGCACGGGCTTTGTCCCGCACCGCGTCACCGTGACCCGGCAGGGCCCGGACTTCGCCGTCCTGGACTGCGACCTGAAGGGGGGCGAGCGACTGCCCCTCCGGGAACCGGACCCCGCCCTCGTCCGGAAGAACGAGAGGAAGCCATGAGGAACAAGAGGACATCCTGCCTGGCCGGGTTGAGCGCCGCCCTCCTGATCTGGGTCTCCTGTCGCTCCAGTTCGGGGGCCGTGCCCACGTATACCGTCCAGCGGGGGGAGTTCGTCCACGGCGTCACCGTCACCGGGGAGCTGCAGGCCGTCAACGCCAGAAAGATCCTGGCCCCCCCCGTCTCCTGGCAGACCGCCCTCAAGGTCGCCAAGATCGTGGACGACGGCCGGCAGGTCAAGGAGGGGGACCTCCTCATCCAGTTCGACCGGTCCGAGGTGGAGAAGACCATCGCCGAGGTCAGGGCGGAGCTGGAGATCGCCCGGGCGGACCTGCGCAAGACGCAGACCAGCGCCCGGTCCGATATCGAGGGCCTGGAGACCGACCTCCAGGTCTCCGAACTGGACCGCCAGATCGCCAAACTGACCCTGGATCAGGCCGCCTTCGAGGCCGAGATCAACCGTCAGGAATTCCGGCTGACCCTGGACCAGGCGGCCATCAAACTGGAGCAGGACCGGCGCGACCTGGAGAACCAGAGGCGCGCCAAGCAGGAAGAGATCAACAAGATGGACCTGAAGGTGCAGCAGGCCCAGACCCGGTTAGACGAGGCCGAGCAGACCCTGGCCAAACTCACGGTCACGGCGCCTGCGCCGGGCATCGCCATCCTGGAGCGATACTACCGGACCAACGCCAAGTACCAGGTGGACGATCAGCCCTATCCGGGGGCTCCCATGATCGGCCTGCCGGACCTGAGCCGGATGAAGGCCGATGTCCAGGTCAACGAGGTGGACATCGCCAAGATCCGGCCGGGCCAGGCCGCCCTCCTCAAGTTAGACGCCTCCCCGGACACCAGTTTCACCGGCCACGTCACCGAGATCGCCACCCTGGCCAGGATCAAAGAGAGGGACTCCAAGGTCAAGGTGTTCGACGCCGTCGTGGAGCTGGACGCCAGCGGCGGAAGGCTCATGCCCGGCCTGACGGTGAACTGTCAGATCGTGGTGGAGCAGACCCCCAGCGCCCTGTTCATCCCCCTGGAGGCCGTGTTTCAGAAGGAGGGGGGACAGATCGTGTACCTCCAGAACGGCGGGGGATTTGAGCCTCGCAGGGTCGTCCTCGGCGCGGAGAACGACAACCACGTCATCGTCTCCGACGGCCTCAAGGAGGGGGACCGGGTGGCCATCACGGACCCCACGCAGGCCCGGTCCCGGGAGGGGAAGGCTGGCAAGGCCAGGGAGAAATCCAGATGATCCAGGTCCTCATCACCGTATGGGCGACGCTATCCCTGCTGATCGGATGCGGCGCAGGCGACGAGGGGCGTCAGTTCCTGAAGGTGCGGAAGGGCAGCTTCCGGTCCGCCTTCACCGAGACGGGGGAGCTGCAGGCCGTCCGCTACTTCGTCCTCGCGATGCCCATGTATCCGTGGGAATACGGCCAGGTCAAAGTTCTCAGTCTGGAGAAAGAGGGGGCCCACGTGAAGGCCGGGGACGTGGTGGGCCAGGTGGACACCGTGGACGTGGCCCGAAGGCTCCAGCAGAAGAGGGCCGACCTGGCCATCGCCCGCGCGGACTTCCGGAAGCTGGGGGCGGACCAGCAGAAGGAGATGGGGGGGCTGGAGGCCCAGCTCCGCCCAGGCCAGGCTCAGCCTGGCCCGCATCGACACGCAGCGGGTCCGGTTTGAGTCCGAGACGAAACGACAGATCTCCACGCTGAAGCTTCGCAAGGCGGAGCACGTTTTTCACAAGGCAGAGCGGAAGATCGAGGGCGCGCGCCAGGTCCAGGCCGAAGACCTGCTGATCCAGAAGGCCAAGATTTCGCGGATCGAGTCCGAGATCGCCAGGGCCAGGGCTGCTGTCGAGCGATTCACCCTGCGCGCCCCCAATGGGGGGCTCGTCGAGTACGTGAAGGGCTGGAACGGAAGAAAGGTCGCGACTGGCGACCCGTTATGGCCCGGTTACCCCATCCTGGGCCTGCTCGATCTCAGCCGCATGAAGGTCCTCACGTCTGTAGGCGAGGCCGACGTCGAAAAGATCCGTGTGGGCCGGAAGGTTTCGGTCCGGCTGGATGCCTTCCCCAAGGTCGCTTTCGAGGGCGTGGTGACCTCCGTCAGCCTGATCAGCCGGATCAAGGAACCCAACTCCAGGATCAAGGTGTTCGACGTCGAGGTCCTGCTGGACAGGGCCGACCCCGTCCTCAGGCCGGGGATGACCGTCAGTTGCGAGTTTCTGGTGGCGGACCTGAAGGATGCCCTGCTCGTGGACAACGCCTGCCTCCAGCGGGACGGGGGGCAGTACGTCGTGTACGTCAAGAGGCTCCTGGGCCTCCGGCGCGTGCCCGTCGCGCCCGGCCTCCGGAACGCGCAGGTGGCCGTGGTCGCGGGGGACCTGCGCGAGGGCGAACAGGTGGCCGTGGCCTCCAGACCGGGAGAGAGGTGACGTGGACGCGCGAGAACTGTTCCACCTGGGCCTGGAGGACCTGACCGCGCACCGTTTTCGGTCCGTCCTGACCGCCCTCGGCATCATCTTCGGGGTCGCTGCGGTCATCGCCATGCTCGCGGTGGGGGAGGGGGCCAAGCGCGAGGCCCTGGAGAAGTTCAAGGCCCTGGGCGTCAACAACATCATCGTCCGCGACAAGGCCCTCAGCGACAAGGAGCGGGAGGAGGCCCGCGCCAGGTTCTCGCCCGGGCTGTCGCTGGAGGACGCCGAAGCGATCCTCGGGATCGTGCCGGGCGTGGAGGAGGTGGCCCCCCAGGCCGAATTCGAGACCGAGGCCAAATACAGCGACCGACCCACGAAGTCCGTCATCGTCGGCGTCACCCCCGCCTTCCAGTCCCTCCTCAACTACACGCCCGGCCTGGGGACCTTTCTGACCGCCGATCATTACACCCGTGAGCTGCGCGTCTGCGTGCTGGGCGCGGATGTGGCCCAGACCCTCTTCTCTGTCGAAAATCCCCTGGGCCAGAAGGTCAAACTCGACGACCAGTGGTTCGAGGTGGTGGGCACTGTGGGGGACAAGGCCCTGTTCACCGAGACCGTGGGTGAACTGGCCGCCCGCAACCTGAACAAGGACATCTATATCCCCCTCACGTCCTTCCTGAGGCGATTCACCAAGAAGGAGCGCCTGGCCAGCCAGATCAACCAGATCACCGTCCGGGTCGGGGAATCGGGCGACCTGGTCGAGACCGCTTCGGTCATCCGCCGCATCCTGGACCGCCGCCACCACAAGAACGCGGACTACGACATCGTCATCCCCTACGAGCTGCTCAAACAGGAGGAGAAGGAGCGGCGCATCTACAACATGGTCCTGGGCTCCATCGCCGCCATCTCCCTCCTGGTGGGGGGCATCGGCATCATGAACATCATGCTCGCCACGGTCCTGGAGCGCACCCGGGAGATCGGCATCCGGCGCGCCGTGGGGGCCAAGCGGAAGGAGATCATGCACCAGTTCCTGATCGAGGCCGTGGGCCTGAGCCTGGCGGGTGGCCTGGCCGGCGTGGTCCTGGGCATCGGCATGGCGCTCTTCATCGACGCCATCGCCGAGTTCAAGACCGTGGTCTCCCCCCTCTCCGTCCTCCTGGCCTTCGGCCTGTCCGGCGCGGTGGGCGTCGTCTCCGGCACCTTCCCGGCCCGGCAGGCGGCCAACGTCAACCCCATCGATGCGCTTCGCTATGAAATAGGGCCTGCGCTATGCTCACCTTTCGGCGTCTCGCGCGCCTCCTGTCCATCGGGCTGCTCCTCACTGCCCCGGCATTTGCGCAGAGAGGCCCTGTTGTTCTGACCCTGAACGACGCGGTGGACCTGGCCCTGAAGGAGGGCTACGAGGCCCGCAGCCTTCGCCTGGACCTGCTACGGGCCGAACAGGACATGGCCTCGGTCCGGAGGAGCTTCCTGCCCAATCTGGCTGCGCTCCTGTACACCCCCAACTTCTCCGAGGGGGTGACGAGCATCCCCCAGCCCAACCAGTTGCCTATCTATAATACGACCGGGACCCTGGCGTGGAATGGCTACCTGACCCTCACCCAGGCCCTCCCCACCAACGGCACGCTCCAGATCACCTCCAACCTTCAGCAGCAACGGCAGTCCGTGTTCAACGACGCCCTTGCCGCCAACACCAAGACCAAACGTTTCTTCACCAGCCTCCGCGTCGATTTTCGACAATTCCTGCTGGTTCCGAACAAACAGCGACTGAGGCTGGAGCAGGCCAGGCTTCGACTCGAACAGGCGCAGCGGCAGTTCACCCGCATCCAGTTGAACGTGATCTACGATGTCACAGCGGGATTCTATGCCCTCTACAGCGCCACGCGCCGCCTGGAGATCGCCCGCGAAAACGTGACCCAGCAGGAGCAGCTCTTCGACCTGGCCCGGAAGAAGTTCGACGCCGGCCTCGTCCCCGAGGTCGAGACCCTGCAGGCGGAGGTGGACCTGGCCCGGAGCCGGAACGCCCTGCTGGAGGCCGAGGGGAACGCCTTCCGGTTCGCCGATCAACTCAAGCTGACCCTCGGCCTCCAGTTGAGTGATAGCGTGGCCGTGCGCACGGACTTCGCCCTCAAGCCGTTCGAGGTCGATGCGAACCGGGCGGTGGAACACGGCCTGCAGCACCGGGCCGAGATCCGCGAGGATGAGATCTCCCTGCGGATGGCCGAGATCGCCCTGCGCCGGGTGGACGCCCAGACTGCCCTCAAGGGGGAGATTAGAGCCTTCTACGACCGGACCGGGATCAGCGACCCCTTCCTGCCTTACGGCGTCGGCGCCAGGGATCTGTTCGATTCGAGCTGGGAGGACCTCAAGCACCGCCCCCGGAACCTGGGGGTCACCTTCCTCCTCACCGTACCTATCTGGGACTGGGGGGTCAACCGGGCGGAGGTGGCCTCTGCCCGGGCCGCGCTCGATCGGGTCGGTCTGTTCGGGAAGCAGGACCGCCTGGAGGTGGATCGGCAGATCCGGAGCGCCCTCACCCGGCTGCGGGAGGCGCGCAGCCGACTCGATGTCCTGAAGAAGAGCGAGGCCGTGGCCCTACGGAGCTACGAGATCAGCCGGGCGCGGTTCGAAAACGGCGGCATCACCGTACAGGACCTGGCCCTCAAGCGGGACAGCCTCACCGGCGCCCGTCTGGACTACCTCAACGCCTACATCCAGTACCAGACCGCCGTGGCGGACCTCAAGCGGCAGACCCTCTACGATTTTGAGAACGACCGGAGCCTCGTCCCGGAATCGAAATGAGGGATCTCTTCATCTGACCTCGGAGATCGCCACCTCGCGGCCTTCCGTCAGGGATCGCTTGCCCGCCTCCAGCACGGCAATCACCTCCACCTCCTCCTCGACCGGCACGGGTTCCTCGCCGGTGCGGACCATATGGATGAACCGCTCCTGCAGGAAATAGTACAGGTCCGCCAGATCGGGATTCACCGTACGCCAGCCCCCGGTACCGTACACGCTGATCTGGTACCCCGCTCGCATGAATTCCCGTTCGGCCACCATCAGCACCAGATCCCGCCCCTTTTGAAACCGCACCCGCACGATGTTCCGCCCCGGTTGTCCCACATTCACGCAGGATATCGCCCCGCCCCCGAACACGCCGTAAACCATCGACAGGGCGTGAATCCCATAATAGACCAGCTCGTTCCCGCAGACGGCCGTCGCCAGGTGTACCTCCCCCAGGTCCGCCACCCCGTCCCTGAGCGCCACGATGTCGGGCACGAACCGGAGGGAACTCGCCGACATGAACGGCGTGCCCGTCTCCCGGACCAGGTCTGCGATCTCCTGTGCGCGTCGGGCCGTCATCGCGAGCGGTTTGTCGCAAAACGTGGGAATCCCCTTCTTCAACGGATGGGCTGCGTACTGGCTATGTTCTCCCGAACCGTCGTCCACGATCACCACCCCGTCCACGCCCTCCGAGCATGCCTCGGGGGTCTCGCACACCTCCGGAATGTCACACGTCTCGGCCAGCCGCTCTGCCCAGATGGGGTCCGGGTCCCATACCTTGATCACGCGCGCCCCCTCGATCCTCCTCCGAGCGGAGCCTGTCAAGGACTTTGAGACACGTGCGCGAAAAAATTACTGACGTGGTGCATCTGAGCCGACCTCGATCGGCGCGTTGATCCAGACCTTCTTTGGGAGGGGCCGTATGCGAGGCGACCCGTTGACGAAGCGCTCCGGGTT
>SICM01000074.1 GCA_009694805.1 Candidatus Latescibacterota bacterium | reverse complement strand
CTTTGCCTGGGCGGCTCGGTTCCGGCGTCTGGCCAAGGACTATGAACGATTGCCAGAAACGGTTGCCGGTCTCTATTTTGTGGTGTTCGCCATCCTCATGCTGGTCAAGGCAGCTCCTTTACTCTCAAGTGCATAACACGCTCTAGAGAGAATTGAGAAAGACCATGACGCCCCCCCGGTCGGTCTCGCTGAGGCCCACGAAGGCCCTGCGCGTCTTCTCGGCCTCCCCACCGTGGAGCCGGATGGCCTCGGACAGGTCGGAGGTCCGGCCGTCGTGAAGGAAGAACGGCGTCCCCCCCAGGTTCTCAGCCACGAGCCTCAGGCCCCACAGCGGGGTCGTGCGCCATTCGAAGCCGTTGGCCTCTCCGTCGGGCCGGTTGTCGGCCAGCGCGGGCCCCAGGTCGTGCAGCAGGAGGTCTGAGTAGAGCCTCGCCTCGACGTTGCTGAGCTGGGGGACAGGGCTCGGGCCTGTGCGCAGGGATGGGACGTGACAGGAAGCGCAGCCCATGCTCATAAACAGGGTCTCCCCCTTCCGGACCTCCTCCGTGATCTCTCCCCGCCGGGGCGGGGCCAGGAGCCGGACATAGGCGACCGTCTCCAGGACGATGCGGGCCGGGATCTCGGGGTCGGCCACCTGATCCCCCATGGCGGTGGTGCCGCCGGCCTGAGGGTGAGAGTTCTCGGTGGGGAGGAAGTCGCTGGTGACCCCCATGTCCTGATGATAGGCCCCAGCGACCTGCTGGAGGATGGAGGAGACCTGGGACTTCCGGCTGAAGCGGCCGAGTCGAAGACCCGGGCCGCTGCCGATCTCGGTGGGGGGGACGAAGTCTGCGGGCTCCACCATGTTGACCCGGCCGGAGATCCCGTCGCCGTTTCGGTCGTTGGGATCCGCGAGATTCAGGATGGTCTCCTCCGGTATGGCCTCGATCAGGCCCATGCCGAAGACGGGGGGGGCCAGGCGGAGCGAGGTATCCACGCCCGGAGGCAGGCGCTCCGGCGTCACGCCGGGGATGGCCCGGTCCTGGAGTTGTGGACCTCCCATGAGGGGGAGCAGGTCTGCCCCCCGGCTGAACCGGGTGAGCAGTCCTGTAAGTCCCTTGCCCCGTCCATCGCCGGGATGACAGGTGCCGCAGGAAGGCTGGTTGAAGATGGGGCCGAGCCCGTCCCTGACGGTGAAGACCCGGTCGAAGTTCTCATCTCCTCTGATAAATGTGGCATTCAATGCGTTCGACATCCCCTCGAACGGGGACTCCAGCGTGTCCAGTCCCAGAGGCGCTTTGGTGAGCAGGGTATCACACCCCCAGATGGCGAAGACCAGGATGACAGAGCATAGAGATAAGAAACCTACGCGGAGCACTCTTTTCATCAGGACCTCCTCAAGGTTTGGTTAGGGAAATGGAAGAAAAAAACTGAAAAATAGGACTAAAAAACAGATAATCATGAGACAAAGTTGAAATTTAGATTTATTATGATTAATTTTTTAACAAAACTAAATTTAAAACAGAAAGGACCCCAAGTCAAGATAAAAATGAATGATATCGAAAATTTAGAAGGGACTGAAAGTGAAGTTCTTGACTCTGGCGGCAAATGCGGATAGATTGGAGGGGATGGAAGAGGACCCGCCGTGATGGGTCCAGGCATTCTTTTGAACCCGGATCGACGGGAGTTCTGTGTGAAAAGGGGACTGAGATGAGGCATACGATCTGGAGCGTGATCGCGGTGGTGTGCGTCACCGCGACGGCGATGGGACAGGTGACTCCCGGACAATGGGAGGCCATCGAGGCGGCGCACGTGGAGGTCAATGGAAAAATCGACCCCACCGGGGCCCTCTACACCAGCCCGGACTACCGGATGACGCTGGTGGTGTCCGGGAGATTGGGGGATCTGCTCGTGTTCGAGGTGAAGGATCGGGGGCTTCTCCGGGTGACCGGAGGCGGGGTGCAGTTCGGGGAGGGGGCCGCGCTGGTGGCGGAGGACCTGCGTCTGGAGCGGATCGGGACCTACACCGTGCAGGACTCCATCCCGACGTTCCGGGTGGACAGCCTGCTGGTCCGGATGATCCCCAAGACGCTGCTGGCCGGGGAGGTGGCGCCGGACAGCCTGCTGCGGCACAGCCCGGAATACGGGCCGGAGATGCGGTTCTACGAACCCTATCGGCAGGCTGTGGAGACGCTGAAGACGCAGGGCCAGGCCGTTGAGGTCGTGGCGGTGTTCTCGGCGGGGTGCGGGCGCTGCCGCGCCCAGGTGCCCAGGCTCATGAAGGTGATGGCAGAGGCGCGCAACCCGAACCTGAAGACGCGCTACCTGGCCGTGCCAGGCAGGATCGATTCCGCGACGGTGGCGTACCGCGTGCGCTACCTGCCGACGTTCATCGTCCTGCGGGGCGGGAAGGAGATCGGCCGGATCACCGCGCGGCCCCGCGCGTCCATCGAGGAGGATCTGGTGGCGATCCTGAGGGGGATGTATTGAATAAAGGCAGACACCGGGGTGGATACTTGACATCTTCCAGGCAGATGGGTATATTATCCTAATTGTTTTTGACGTGACGGGTCGTGTCTCCGACGTGACCCGGTTTTTATGTGTGGAACATCATCCAGGGATAGACGTTTATGAAACATGTCTTAAGGCTCTGTTCATCGGTTCTGCTGGCCGGGCTGGCGTGCAGTCAGAACTTTGAAAAAGGGGATGTGAACCCGCCGACGCAGCAGGCCGCGCGGCCTGCCAATCCGCACGCCGCCGTCGCCCCGCAGGCCGCCTCCAAGGGGATGACGCCGATGAGCGAACGGACCTACGGCGGGGCGCAGGCCTCCGCTGCCTCTCCCGCAGCGGGTGAGAAATCGGTATCCGGGACGATCACCCTCGCTCCCGAACTGGCGGCCCGTATCCCCGCAGGGGCCACGCTGTTCGTCATGGCGCGGGAGCGCGTCCAGGGGGGACCGCCCTATGCGGTGCAACGGCTGCCCGTGCCCGGGTTTCCCTTTCACTACAGTCTGAGCCAGGCGGATATCCTGCCGATGTTCGGGGAAGGGCTTCAGTTCGCGGACATCGACGAGATGTACATCCTCGTCCGGGTGGATCAGGACGGGCGCGCGGGGCAGCCAGACCCCGGCGACCTGGAAGGGGCCACGAAGACGGTCGTGAAGCCGGGGCAGAAGGGCGTGGACATCGTCATCGACAAGGTCTATTAGACCATGGTCTATTTCCTCGTGCGATGGGCCAGCACGTCGCTGGCGGTGCTGGTGGCAACGTATTTCTTCACGGGCATCAGGGCCGATTCGCCGAGGACGATCCTCGTCGTGGCGCTGCTGCTGGGCATCATCAACGCCTTCGTCAAGCCCGTCCTGTTCATCGTGGCGTTCCCGTTCTATGTCCTGTCCCTGGGGTTGCTGACGTTTGTGGTGAACGGTCTGATCCTCTGGGCGCTCGGACATTTCGTCCACGGGTTTCATATCGACGGACTCTGGACGGCCGTGAAGGGGGCGTTCGTCATCAGCCTGGTGAGCTGGTGTATTAATATGATGGTGGATTGAAGCCCCTCGATACGCAGTCTGCGACCGCTACTCGGGGCATACGGATCATCCGGCTATCCCGAGTAGCCCCGCAGGGGCGTATCGAGGGATTGATGGTGAGGCGTGAAGGGAGATGGGCCATGGGCACGGTCATTCATGTGACGCACGAGGCGCTCCACAAGATCGGGGGGATCGGGGCGGTGCTACAGGGATTGCTGACGTCGCGGCGCTACCAGGAGGCGGTGGGACGAACCCTCCTGCTCGGCCCGCTGTTTTCCCTGAAGGACGAGGAGGCCATGGAGCGGAACGGCGAGGTGATCTACTCCTCGATCACGTGTGTGGACCGCCGGGGCATGCGGACCCAGATGGCCCAGATTGAAGATCGGTACAACATCAACATCGTCTACGGCATCCGGAACTTTTCGGACCGGGACACGGGGATCACGACGCACCCGGAGATCCTGTTGATCGACGCCTCCTCGCTGACGCCCCGGGTCGAGCACAACTTCAAGCATAACCTGTACCGCGTGTTCGGCATCCAGTCGGATCGGTACGAGGCCTCGGGCGACTACCAGCAGTACGTGCGGCTTGCGGAGCCGGCCTACGCCCTGTTGCAGCTTCTGACGCACGACGAGGAGGGGACGCGCTTCATCATCTCCCACGAATACATGGGGATGCCGCTGGCGCTGAAGGCCATCCTGGCGGGGGACCGGCGGTTTCGGTCGGTGTTCTATGCCCACGAAGTGGCCACCATGCGCCCGATTGTGGAGGGGCACATCGGTCACGACACGCGGTTCTACAACGCGATGGAGCGGGCGATGGAGGAGGGGAAGTATGTCCAGGACGTGTTCGGGGACCAGTCCCACTTTTACAAGCACGCCCTCGTCGAGCAGGCGTGGCGGTGCGACAACCTGTTCGCGGTGGGGGATTACGTGGTGAAGGAACTCCGCTTCATGGGGAAGGCGTTCGGCGAGGTCCCCGTAGACCTCGTGTACAACGGCATCCCCGCGTTCCGGCTCTCCCTGGATGAAAAGCGAACGGCGAAGCGGAAGTTACAGCAGTATGCGGAGGTCCTGCTGGGATATCCCCCGGACTTCATCCTCACGCACGTCACGCGCCTGGTGCCGAGCAAGGCGCTGTGGCGCGACCTCCGGGTGCTGGAGCATCTGGACGGGATGTTTCATCGGGCCGGGGAGAAGGGGGTCCTGTTCATCCTCTCCACTCTGGTGGGGCCGCGCAGTCCGGAGGACATCCTGCGGATGGAGCGGGAGTACGGATGGCCGGTGTTTCACCGCGCCGGGTATCCCGACCTGGTGGGCTACGAGGCGGAGTTCAACGTGGGCGTGGATGCCTTCAATGCCAGGGCCGAGGCGATCCGGGTCGTCTACGTCAACCAGTTCGGGTGGGACCGGAGGGTGTGCGGGGAACGGATGCCGGAGGGGATGGGGTTCATGGACCTGCGGAAGGGGGCGGACGTGGAGTTCGGGCAGTCGATCTATGAGCCGTTCGGGATCGCCCAGGTGGAACCGCTCAGCTTCGGGGCGATCTGCGTGGTGAGCAACGTCTGCGGGTGTGTGGGGTTCGTGAACAAGGCCGCCGGGGAGAAGGGGACGGACCGTGCCATCGTGGCGGACTACACGCGGTTGCTGCGCGGGGTGGACCTTTCGCTGGATGAGCTGTTGTCCATCGGGCAGCAGGTGCGGGACGAGATCGAGTCCCGCAACAGCCTGGAGGTGGCCGAGCAGGTGTTCCGGCGTCTCCCCCGGTCGTCGAAGGACCTGGAAAAGGCCCTGGCGGAGGGCTACCGGGTGGGTAAGGGGATGAGTTGGGACGTGGTGGTGGAGGACTACTTCCTGCCCGGACTCCGGAAGGCGGAGGAGAAGGCGTAAAGGGAAGTGCAAAACGAAAAGGGCAAAGTGAAAAGTGCAAAATAAGAAGCGGAGGATCTTCAATTTTGCACTTTGTGTTTTACATTTTGCGCTTTGCATTTTTTAAGGAAGGAGTTCTGTGCGTCTATCCTGGTCTGTTCGATTGCTGATGCTATGCGCTCTGGTCTTTCTCGCCGGATGCGGGGGGGAGAAGGCCAATCCGGTGGGGGCGGGTCTGGTGAACCGGAAAGAGCTGGGCAGCGTGGTCCGTCTCAAGCCGATCCCTCCCTCCCGGAAGGTCACGGAGTATCGGGGACTCCTCCCGGTCCTGAATGGGCTCAGCCCGAGCCTGGCGGCAGGGTCGTTCAACCAGATCGAGGTGACGACGCTGCTCCGGTTCATCTTTCCGACGGACACCCTGCTGGCCCGGTCCGGCGGCCAGGACATCTCCGTGGTCCGCGCCAGGGTGCGGCTCATCTCAAGGCCCGGAGGGAGCATCGGGGCCCCCCGGCTCACGATCTGGGAGGCGCTGTCCGGGTGGGATGAGTTGTCCTTCTTCGCGGACACGACCCGGGGGGTCGAGACCCCGGCGACCCTGGCCCGTATCGGTCCGACGTCCGTGACACAGGCCGGGGACACCACGATCATCGACCTGCCTCCGTCGTTCGTGCGGAGCCGGTTCCGGCTGTCCGGAAGGGCCGCCAATGAGCCGGACACGGTGGCCATCGCCCTCAAACCGGAGGCGGGCGCCCAGTTCATGGCGGCCTGGGTCTCATCGGATGTGGCGGTCGATTCACTGGCCAGCGCCCCCTATTTTGACCTGACGCTCCGGACTCCGGATGGGGGACAACAGACGCTGTCCTACCGGGTTCTGGAGGACACCTTTTACGGGGTACGACAGGGGGGAGGGCCGGACAGCACCTCGCTGACGGTGGGGACGGGGTTTCGCTACTGGACCTATCTGACGTTCGCCCTCCCGGACAGTCTGCCCAAGCGGGCGACGATCAACTCGGCGCGCCTGGAGGCGGATGTGGCCCAGCCGGGGTCCTTCCCGGCGGACCTGGTCGTGGGGGCGGATCGTCTCGTCATCAGTCCGACGACAAAGGACACCAGCGTGGCACAGGGGGGGACGGGGGTGATCCTCAGCGGAAGCACAACCTTTTCCGTGGAGGTCGGCCCGTTCGTCGTCCAGGCCTGGACATCGGGACAGGCCGAGAACCAGGGCATCGTCCTCATACCGGTGGGGGGGACGGAACTGCTCTCGTGGGTGGTGCTGAAAAACCCGAGGCTGACGGTTGTGTATTCTGTGCCGCCGGGGACGGAGTGAGAAAGGAAATGCAAAGTGCAAAGTGCAAAATGCAAAGGTTAGGGCTTCTCATTTTGCACTTTACATTCTCCACTTTGCATTTTGCATTTGGTCTTTATTTGTGAGGTTCTTCATGCGAGTGTGGATCATTGGTTTGACAATGGCGCTGACGCTGGTCTTTGCCGGGGAAGGGCGTGCGGCAACGGTCTTTTCCGGCATCGGCCTGGGCGATGAGGAGTGGATCCCGGACGGGCGGGGGAGCGGCATGGGGGGGGCCGGGATCGCGCTTCTGGATGGGCAGAATTTTTCCCGGTTGAATCCGGCGGTGCTCGGTTCGTTCCGGAGGCCGGCCCTGTCCGTCCTGTTCAGGGCCGAGGAGCGCAAGGCGAAGGATGGCCTTGTGGAGAACGTGTTGTCCGATGGGGATATCGGCCACGTGCGCCTGGTGGTGCCCCGTGGAAAGCGGATGGCCTTCCGGGTGGGGATAGAGCCGGTCACCGGCGTCAACTTCAGCCTCCTGCAGCCCGAACCCTACAACTCGGAGCCGGATACGTTGCGGCTCAAGGTGCGGGGAGGCCTGCAGGCGATCTCGTGCGGGATGGGTGCGCGCCTGTTGAACAACCGGCTTTTTCTGGGGGGCAGCCTGGACGCTGTGGTGATCGGGACGATTCACGAGACGTGGACGCGGGTGTTTGTGAATTCCGACTCCCTGTACCCCTCGCAGGATGAGATCATCCGGGGACACCGGGGGGTGCGCTGGTCCATCGGGGCAGCTTATCGGACAGCCAAGGGGTTCAGCGTCGGGGCCTTTCTGATCCCCCGTGCGAACCTCACCCAGACCCGCCGGTTGAAGACCCCCTTCGGGCTGGAAGATCGCTCGTCCGCCCGGCTGCATCTCCCCACGTCCCTGGGATGGGGGATGGCCTTCGAGGGGGAGGGGGGGAAATGGGCGGTGGCTGCGGATGTGACCGCCTCTCTATGGGGAAAGGTGGCCCCGGCCCGCTACCGGAACGCCTACGGCCTGGCGGCGGGGATCAACTACCTGACGGGGCCGGAAGACCCCCTGGGCAGGGCCAGGCGGATTCCCCTTCGGCTGGGCGGCAGCCGGAAGGTCCTCCAGTATGCCGGGCTGCCTGGCAGCGGAGGAGCGGTGACGGAGACGACCCTGAGCGTGGGGATGGGGGTACCGTTCCGGGGGGGATGGGGCCGATTCGATCTCTCTTTTGAAGCCGGCAAGCGAGGGGATGTGCAGAAAAACGGGGCGCAGGAGATGTTTCTCCGGCAGACCTTCTCGGTCATGGGATGGCCGAGGTAAAAGAGCAGGCAGAAGGCAGAAGGCAGTAAGACTGCTTTCTGCTTTCTGCTTTCTGCCTACTGGTCTTTTTCGGAAGGGGTAGTGCATGCCTGAGCTGCGGCACGATCCGATTCAGAAGCGGTGGGTGATCATCTCCACGGAGAGGGCGCGGAGACCGTCCGATTTTCCCTCCGGAGCCGACCTCCTCGGGGCCGGTGGGGTTCTGCCCGTTCTGCGAGGGGAACGAGGACAAGACCCCTCCGGAGATCTATGCCATCCGGCCTCCGGGAAGTCCGGCCGACGGGCCGGGATGGACGGTGCGGGTGGTCGCCAACAAGTTCCCGGCCCTCCGACTGGAGGGCGACCTGGACAGGACAGGGGTCGGGATGTTCGACCGGATGAACGGCGTGGGGACGCACGAGGTTTTGATCGAGACGCCACGCCACGATCAAAACCTGCCCGATCTTCCCGAAGCGCACGTGGAGCAACTCATCGAGGTCTATCAACAGCGCCTCAACGATCTGAAACGTGACCCCAGGCTTCGCTACATCCTCATCTTCAAGAACTATGGGGTGACCGCCGGGGCCTCCCTGGCGCATCCTCATACGCAGTTGATCGCCACGCCGGTGACGCCCCAGATCGTGGCGCAGGAGTTGAGCGCCGCACGGGAACACTATGTTCAGAAAGAGCGATGTCTTTTCTGCGATGTCATCCGGCAGGAGACGGAATCCAGGGAACGTATCGTGTATGACGACGGGCAATACGTGGCCATCGCTCCGTTTGCCTCCCGGTTTCCGTTTGAGATCTTTCTCGCGCCCAGAAAGCACGCCCACGATTTTGGGGATCTTTCCAAAGAAGACGGGCGAGGGTTTGCCAGGGCGCTGCGCGATGTCCTGCGGCGTCTGAGGGTGATCCTGCAGGACCCTCCCTACAACTTTGTCCTCCATACGGCGCCCAACACCTCCCTGGGCCCCAGAAGGGAAGGATACTGGACCACGCTCCCCTATGACTTCCACTGGCACCTGGAGATCATCCCCCGACTGACCCGCGTGGCCGGCTTCGAGTGGGGGACGGGGTTCTACATCAATCCCACACCGCCGGAGGATGCCGCCCGATTTCTGCGGGAGGCTTCGACGGGGGAGGCGTGAGCTGTGAAGCGGAAGGCGGGGATCGAAAAAACGAATCCCGAACCCGGGTTGTTATTCTGTAAAAAACGCTTGACTGTCATGTGATGTTATCGTATGGGGTCTGGGCGGGGTCTGGGGGTTCAGCGTCCTGAGCGCCAAGCCGGACGACTTCGAGGAGACGACGATCCTCCAGCCCCAGGGCACGGGCAAAATAACGCAAAAGAGAAAGCAAACCCTCACCCTTCTCTGGGACACAAACCGGGGAGGGTGAGGGTTTTGCGTCCCATTCATTGGGGTCGTCCCTCAGAGCAGGGTCAAGCGCAAGCTTCTATTTCAGTGAAGCTTGCGCTTTTTTTTTGCAAAGAGACCTAAAGCCAGGTACAATTTTTGAGCGTGTCTCCGCTATCCATTCCTAAATATCCGAACTCAGCCCTGGGATGGAGAATCGACCCCGGGAAGGAACAGAGGGCGGGGCTATGGCGATCCATGACCCCGCCCTGTTTTATGTGCGCGAGCGTGACAGGGCCCGGAGGCCTGTTCAAAAGGGAGGAGGGCATCTCGCAGAGGACGGGAGATGAGGGGGGCGCTTCTGTCCAGCCGTGTGGGTGCTCATGATTTCAGAACAACAAGGAGGTACTGAAATGCGAACCGTCACTGTTTTACTCCTGGCGGGATTGCTCGTCCCCGGGCTTGCCCTGGCCGGAACGACCGGGAAGGTGGCCGGCGTGGTCAAGGACAGGAAGGCCGGGGAGTCGATTCCGGGCGCGAACGTGGCGCTGCTCGGCGCCGGGGGGAACGTGGTCGCGGGCGCCGTGACCGACCTGAAAGGGAACTACACGATCCTCAACGTGATGCCCGGCGCCTACGCGGTCAAGTGCTCCTTCATCGGGTATCGCGAGACGGTGGTCCGGAACGTGACCGCCCTGGTGGACTTCACGACGACGGTCGACTTCGCGATAGAGAGCGAGGCCATTCAGCTCGGCCAGGCGGTGGAGGTGGTCGCCACGCGGCCTCTGGTGCAGAAGGACCAGACCGGGTCGGTCCGGTTTGCGTCCATCGAGGACATCCAGAACATGCCGCTTCGGGGCTACGAGGCGGTGACCTCCCTGCAGGCAGGGGTGACGGATTTCGGGGGGGCCGGGCTCTACGTGCGGGGGGGGGCGGCAGGAAGAGGTCGCCTACTACGTGGACGGGTTCTCGCAGCAGGACCCGCTGACCGGGGTCTCCCGGACGGCGATCAACAACAACGCCATCGACCAGGTGAACATCTTCGTGGGGGGGGGCAGCGCGGAGTATGGGCGGAGCATGTCGGGGGTGGTGAACGTGGTGACGAAGGAGGGGGGGGCGAAGTATTCCGGGACATTTGAGGCGATCACGGACAGGCCCACAAGCCAGGGCTGGCTCAAGACCCCGTCGTTCGGCTACAACAACTACGACGGGGCGTTGAGTGGTCCGCTGATCCCGAACAACGACCGGATCACGTTCTACCTCTCCGGGGAGCGCCGGGAGCGCGAGGACCGGTCTCCGAAGGGGAACGTGACCGCCTCCAGCATCGACAGCCTCATGGCCTACGGAACAGAGAAGTACCTGCGGGCGGAGGACTACAACCAGCTGAAGAAGGGGATCCTGCCCCAAAACGACCTGGAGGGGTGGACCTGGCAGGGCAAGCTGAACATCAAGGTGTCCAACAACGTCAACCTGAAGGTCGGGGTGCTGGGGTCGAAGAACATCTGGAACACCTACAGCCATCACTACCGCTACGGCCTCGACCATACCGCGCACAACCGGGACTACAACCAGTCGGCCTTCGCCCGGCTGACCTACTCGGTCAACTCGAAGACATTCCTGACGCTGGCGGGGAACTACTTCCTGACGCGGCGCGAGTCGGGGGATGGAAGATACTTCAACAACCTGAAGGGGTATGGACGTCCCAAGGGCAACCCGAACTTCGACAGGGAGGCGCTCTACTACCTGGGCGACAACCTGGCGACGCAGGACTCGCTCGCGCTCGACGTGGGCAATAACTTCACCTGGAACGCCGGGGACGAGGGGCACGTCCTGAGGGAGTACCTCAAGACGCAGTCGTCCTACATCACGCCGATCAAGTTCGACATCACCAGCCAGGTGACGCCGCATCAC
The DNA here is from genome assembly GCA_009694805.1 of Candidatus Latescibacterota bacterium. GTDB lineage: Bacteria > Latescibacterota > UBA2968 > SICM01 > SICM01 > SICM01. Next base: position 9,176 of record SICM01000074.1, on the reverse strand, counting down.
GAGATGCAGGCGGGGTTTGATGTCCAGCGGCACACCCTCCGGAGCTTCGACCACCTGTTCGCCTACCTCGACTACCGGGGGCCCTATGTGGACGCCAACAACCGGGGGGGGGGCGCGGACCTGGATGCTTACGGTTACAAGTTCGACTGGAACAACAACAGGCTCGAAGAGGTCAACAGCGGGGCAGACGGGGCCAAGCACCCGTCCGTGGCCGCCTTCTACGTCCAGGACAAGATCGAGTATCAGGGCCTGGTCGTGAACGCGGGCCTGCGCTACGACTACCTGAGCGCGAAGACCCGGACGCTCAAAGACACGAAGGCGCCCCTGGGCGGGGACTCGAAGCTGGACGACGCGGACCTGGCCGGCACCAAGGCGTATCAGAAGGTTAGCCCGCGTCTGGGCCTGGGCTTTCCGATCACGGACCGCACGCTGTTCCACGCCAACTACGGCAAGTTCTACCAGCAGCCCAATCTGGAGAATCTCTACGTCGGAGACGCCTATCTCGAATACAAGGCCCCTCTCGGGGGCTATTACCAACCCTTCGGAAACCCCAACCTGAAGCCGGAGGAGACCACGGCCTACGAGGTCGGGTTCACGCGGCAGTTCGGCCAGGTAGCCAGCCTGGACCTCACGGTCTACCACAAGGACACCCGGAATCTCGTGCAGGTGGAGGCCGTGCCGTCCAACCCAGCGCAGTTCGCGACCTTCGTGAACAAGGACTTCGGGACGGTGAAGGGGATGGACCTGACGCTGATCGTCCGCCGGACGCACCGCGCCCAGGCGAACCTGGGCTACAGCCTGATGTTCGCGAACGGGACCGGGTCCAACCCGGAGTCCCAGCGGAACATCGCCTGGCAGTTCGAGCCGGGGCTGACGGAGCCTCCGACGGTGACCGCCCCGCTCAACTTCGACCAGCGGCACAAGGTCACGATCAACGTGGATTATCGCCTGGGCCAGAAGGACGGCCCCGCGCTGTGGGGGACGCATCCGCTGTCCAACGCGGGGATCAACGTCCTGTTCAAGGCGGGGAGCGGGTTCCCCTACACGCCCACGTTCGTCTACAACGAGGTCACGCTGGCCTCCGTCTCCTCCCGGCCGTCCGGGCCGATCAACTCCAGCTATGGCCCCTGGACGCACCAGATCGACCTGAAGGCGAACAAGGACGTGATCGCCGGGCAGAACCGGGTCAGCTTCTACGTCACGGCGATCAACCTCCTCGACCGGAAGAACGTGGCGGCGCGGGATATCAACTCCCGCGGGTTTGAGTCGTCCGTCTACTCCTCGACGGGCCAGGCGGACGAGACGCGGTGGCTCACGACTGAGGATGGGCAGAAGTTTCTGGAGCAGTACGGGGATACGGGCCGGCAGAAGTAAGTCGTGAAGGAGAACGATCCCCGCAACTACAGCACGCCGCGACAGGTGCGGTTCGGGATGGCGTACAGCTTCTGAGAAATGAATGGCATTCAGCCTTCAGCCTTCAGCGTTCAGCCTAACCAAATCGGTTCTGCTGACCGCTCATCACTGGCTGCTGACCGCTGTGTTTCGTGAGGAGGTTCTTGAGATGAGCAGGATTGTCAAGGGGCTGATGGCGGCCCTTCTGGCAGGGCTGATGGTCGCCCCGGGGGTCTGGGCCAAGGGACCGGCGGGTCCCCGGCTGGCGAAGATCAGCACGGACCAGAAGATCGACATCAACAATCTGTCGGTGTACGTGAGCAACGAGGGGTCGTTCTCCTACAACATCGGGGCCGGAAGCGCCGGGCTCGAATTCCCCAAAGGGACGGGCAAGACGGCGGTCTACGCCTCCGGCCTCTGGATCGCGGGGAAGGTGAACGGGGACCTGCGGACGGCCGCTGGGGAATATTCGTTCGAGTGGTCCCCCGGCCCCATCGGGGCGAATGGAAAGCCCGCCGACCGCAACGACGCGAAGTACAAAGTCTACAAGATCAACGCCGGGGATGGCCCGTCCAACGCGGACTATGCCAACTGGCCCATCGCCGACGGCGCACCGGTGGACAGGGACGGCAGGCCGCTGATCCAGGGCGATCAGACGCTCTGGTGCGTGTACAACGACGCCGACGATTCCCGGCACCCCACCTTCCAGACGAAGGGGATGGGCCTGGAGGTGCAGCAGACGATCTTCGCGTTCGACCGGCCCGGGCCGCTGGGCAACACGATCTTCATCAAGTTCAGGATCATCAACAAGGGCGGCAACAGGATCGACAGCACCTACGTGTCGCTCTGGTCGGACCCAGACCTTGGGCAGGCGGACAACGACCTGGTGGGGTGTGACACGGGCCTGAGCCTGGGCTACATCTACAATGCCACGAACACGGACGCCTCCTACGGTTCCGCGCCGCCTGCGGTGGGGTTCGACTTCTTCAAGGGGCCGCTGGGGCCGGACAAGAAGCCGCTCCCGATGACGTCGTTCAACAAGTACATCAACGGCACGGACCCCCGCACGGCGCAGCAGGTCTACAACTACATGCAGGGGAAGGACGCGGGAGGGAAGGACGTCGTGGACCCCACCACGGGGACGGCCTCCCTGTTTTCCGTGTCGGGAGACCCCGTTACGGGCAAAGGGTGGCTGGACACCAACCCGGCGGACCGCCGGTTTATGATGACCGCCGGGCCGTTCACGATGGCGCCGGGGGACACGCAGGAGGTCGTGGCCGGGCTGGTCGTGGGCCAGGGGAAGGACCGGCTGACGAGCATCACGGCCCTCAAGTTCTACGACTCTTTCGCGCAGGCGGCGTTCGACGCGGACTTCCAGTTGCCCAGCCCGCCGCCCGGCATCGGCAGTTATCAGTGGCTCCTGAACGGCGCGGTGAACGCCGGGAACCGGTGGATCACGTCGGGCAGCGACCTGGGCGGGACGGTGTTCCCCGGGGGCGGCTTCGTGGAGGGGGATCACTTCTTCGGGAGCGCGATCACGAGCGGGGCGGACTTCGTGTCGATCGAGGTCCGGTTCAGCCCGACAAAGACGCAGAAGGCCTACCGCTACCTGCGGGGGGGCGCGCCCAACTACGGCTATCAGGACTACCCCGACCAGTCGTTCACGGTCTGGGACATCGACAGCAACCCGCCCCGGCAGCTCAACGTGGGGTTCGTGGAGCAGAACGGGCTACCGGCGGCGAACAGGACCTGGACGCCCACGGCCTCCGCCGCGGACCGGGAGTACCTGTTCATCTTCAACAGCACCTACTCGGACACGCCGCAGGAGAAGTACACGAAGACCCCGCTCAACGCGGCGGCCCCGACGCTGGATATCCTCTACGGGTTCTGGCCCCTGCTCCGGGCGCCGCACACGGCGGCGGAGCTGGCGGAGGGGCAGGTCCTCCGGGTCGTGGCCAACAAGGTGAACACGACCACGGACGTGTTCGAGTTCAAGACGACCGCGCCGGTCCTGGACGACAACAGCCTGGCCCAGAGGCGGGAGGACCTGAAGGCCATCCGGGTCGTGCCCAATCCCTACTACGGGCAGTCGGCCTATGAACTGAGCTCCCTGTCCCGCACGGTCCGGTTCACGCGCCTGCCGAAGCAGTGCGCAATCAAGGTCTTCTCGTTAGGTGGGGACCTGGTCCGGTCGTTCAACCACACGGATGGGACGTCCCTGGAGTCGTGGGACCTGAAGAACGACTTCGGCCTGCCGGTGGCCAGCGGGATCTACCTGGCCTTCATCGATGCGCCGGGCATCGGCAGACAGGTCGTCAAGATCGCCATCTTCATGGAGGCCGAGCGGCTGGACAGCTTCTATACCACGGTTGACATCAGAATTGGAGGACCTTACCATGCGTGTTCGATACATCTGGATGATGGTCGTCGCCGCGGTCCTGACCGCCTGGGCCGGGGATGCCTTCGCGGGGGGGGGCGACGCGGATCGGGACCTCGGGGGCGGAGGAACTCCGCATCCCGACGGGGGCGCGGGGCGCGGCGATGGGGGGATCGGTCATGGCGGAAGTGACCGGGGTGGAGGCCCTCCACTGGAACCCTGCGGGCGTGGTGGGGGCCAGGAAGCGGCAGGTGGCCTTCTCGCACCTCAACTATATCGCCGATGTCGCGATGAACTCCTTCGGGGCGACGATGAAGGTGAAAGGGGACATTGCCCTCGGGGTGAGCGCGAAGGTGCTGAACGTGGGCAAGATCTACGTCACCACGGAGGACAACCCGGACGGGACGGGGGAGACCACGAGCCCGACCTTCTCCGTGTTCGGCGTCACCTATTCGCATCAGTTGATCGACCGGGTGTCGTTCGGGGCGACGATCAAGTACCTCAACGAGTGGATCAAACGGGAGACGGCGCAGGGGATGGCGTTTGATTTCGGGTTCCAGTACGCGCCGGGGTTCAAGGGGATCCGGTTCGGGATGACATTGCGGAACTTCGGGTCGGGCATCCGGTTCGACGGGCCGGACCTGGATCACAACATCCGGCTGCCGGGCGCAGACCCCCAGTCGCGCAACCGGAGCACGCGCACGGTGCTCTCGCAGTCGGAACTCCCCACCTCGCTGGAACTGGCGGCCTCGTTCGACCTCTACAACACGAAGATGAACCGGTTCGTCTGGACCCTGGCCTTCCGGAACAACAACATGTCGGAGGACGAGTACCAGACCGGGGCGGAGTACGCCATCAACGACATGCTCTTCCTGCGGGGGGGCTACGCCCGCGCGCCGAAGGCGAAGGCCACGCCGTCCGGGTTCGGCAAACAGTTCATCTTCGGGCCGACGTTCGGCGTGGGGGTGCGGTTGCCGGTGAGCGCCTCGGCGCTGGCCGTCGATTATTCGCAGAGCTTCAACGACATCTTCACCGACAGTAAGTTCCTCACGGTGAGGTTTGATTTCTAAAAGCAGGGGTTGGAGATCGGGGGTCAGGGGTCGGGAAAGCACAACCCTCAAGACCTGAAGGTTGGGGGTGGGGACCTGATCCCTGACCCTTCATCTCTTGTTTTTCGCGGCGGACGGGACTTTCGCTTGACAGAGCGGCCCTCCGCCGCTATTTTTTGGGTCGGAAAACAGGAAATAGGGGTGAGGGGGGGGCGAGGAGACCCCTCCCTCATTCCCCACCCCTCACCCCTGGCTTTCTCAGGAGGTTCCTTGCCAGACCGGGGACTGACGTTGCGGGCGTCGGCGCTGGGGGTGATCGGGGTTGTGTTTATCAACCTGTGGGTCACCTACGCCGAGAATGTCGTCCACGCGTCGCGCCTGAATCTGAGCTATTTTCAGATCACCCTGCTGGCGGTCCTGATCGCGCTGGTGGGGGGGATCAATCCGATGCTCGGATGGGCAGGCCGACGGACCGGAGGGCGGTATCCGTGGATCGCCCCTCTGTCCCAGGGAGAGCTGCTGGTGGTGGTGGCCGTGGGGATCGTCGGGGGGGTGGTGCCCACCTCCGGGGTGACGGGGTTCCTGCTGGGGGTGATCGCCAGCCCGTTCTACTTTGCCTCGCCGGAGAACGGGTGGACGGACTACTACCATCCGCACCTGTCATCCTGGCTGGTGCCCACGGACTGGGAGGCCCTGCGGAGATTCTTCGAGGGGGGCGGGGGGATCGACTGGGCGGCCTGGGCCGTGCCCCTGGCCTGGTGGGCGGCCCTGGTCGTGGCCCTCGTCTGGACCACGGCCTGCGCGGTGGTCCTCCTGAGAAAGCAGTGGGCCGAGCACGAGAAGCTGGTCTTTCCGCTGGCGGCCGTGGCCGTGGAGATGACGGAGAGCGTGGACGGGAGGCCCCCGGGCTTCACCCGGGGCCGGCTGTTCTGGGGGGGGGCCATCTTCGCCTTTCTGCTGTTCGCGTGGAACCTCGTCTCCTGGTTCATCCCCGCCTTTCCGGGGGTATCGGCGTTTCCCCACGCGGGCTACTACCGGTTTCTGACCTATTCTCCGGGCATCTACATCCAGCCTTTCCAGTTTTTGACCATCGGGTTCGCCTATTTTGCCAACACGGAGGTGCTGTTCAGCGTCTGGTTCTTCTTCCTGCTCCACATCGTGGAGGGGGGGATCTTCAACCGGATCGGCTATGAGATCGGGGCGTCCGTGGATTCGTTCAGCGCGGACCCGGCCACGGAGGCGTGGCAGGGGTTCGGGGCGCTGGGCTTCATGGTGGCCTGGAGGCTGTGGGTGGCGCGCCACCACCTTCGGGATGTCTTCCGCCAGGCGTGGCCCGGACAGGGAAAGGCCGACGATGGCCGCCGGGGACAACACGGCATCGCTGGCCATGCCGGTGTTCATCGCCTGGGCATGCAAGGCCACGCTGATGCGGGTGGGGGGCGTGGCGCTCTACCGGAGGTCGAAACCGCTGTTCCTGGGCCTGCTGGCGGGCTACACCGCCGGGGTGACGGTCTCTTTCGTCGTGGACATGATCTGGTTCAACGGGCAGGGGCATATGGTACACTGGTGGTAAAAAACCAGCTATCAGCTATCAGCGATCAGCGATCAAAGATTGATTTTGCTGACTGCTGACTGCTGATTGCTTACACAAGGAGTCTCTCATGAAGATCACCGCAGTCAAGCCTTATCTGGCATCGTTCGGAAACCGGAACCGGGGGCTGATCAAGGTGGAGACGGATGAGGGTATATACGGGTGGGGCGAGGCCTACTCCATCGGGCCGGACCTCTCCGTCCCGCCCATTGTGGACTACATCGCCACCTGGTTCCTGGGCGAGGACCCGCGCCGGATCGAGTACCTGATGATGAAGACGGTCCAGCAGTTCCGGTTCCCGCCGGGGGGCGCGGGGTGGGCGGCCATCTCCGGGATCGAGCACGCGCTGTGGGACATCAGCGGGAAGGCCGCCGGGCTGCCGGTCTACATGCTCCTGGGCGGCCACGTGCGCGACCGGGTGCGGGTCTACCACGCCATCGGGGGGAAGGACGCGGCGGCCGTGGCGGACTCGGCGCACAGGATGAATGCGGAGTGGGGGTTCACGGCGTTCAAACTGAGCCCGTTCATGCTGGACCCGGACGCCGCCCGCTGGGGCCGGGTCTGCTCGGCCGCGGCCGGGTTCTTCGAGGAGTTGCGGAAGCGGACGCCGGAGGAGTGGGAGTTCGCGTTCGACCCGCACGCCAAGATCTTCGAGCCGATCCGGGCGCTGCAGCTCGCGGACGCCCTGGCCCCGTACGACCCGTTCTTCTACGAGGAGCCGATCCGGCCGGAGCACATCCCCGCCTGGTCGCGCCTGCGGCAGCAGATGCGGGTGCCGCTGGCCACGGGGGAGAGCCTCTATGCGCGGTATGAGTTCCTGAGCCTGATCGCGTCACAGGCCGCAGACATCATCCAGCCGGACGTCTGCGTGTGCGGGGGACTGCTGGAGATGCGGAAGATCGCGGCCATCGCGGAGGCGCACTACGTGTCCATCGCGCCCCACAACCCGATGGGGCCGGTGGCCACGGCGGTCAATGTCCACTTCGCGGCGGCCACGCACAACTTCAAGATCCTGGAATACATCCTGCCCACGCGCTCGGAGTGGTCCAAGTGGGTGAACGACCCCTACCTGCCGAAGGACGGATACCTGGAGCTGCGCGACACGCCCGGCCTGGGGGTGGATGTGAATGAGGATTTGATCAAGGACAACAAATACACGCACTGGCAGCGCACCTGCCCGGTGCGGCCGGACGGGGCGACGGGGTACATTTGATTTTCATCTATGCGAGGTAGCGCGGGAATGAAGTTCCCGCGCTACCTCGTGTGCGTCCGATAAATCGGACTTCAGTCCGGCGCAGCCGGGCGCGTTCGGGGTAGCCCGGAGATTTATCTCCGATCTACGAGGCGCGGTTTTAAGGATTTACGCCATGAAACGCAACATCCAGCCCATCACGCGATGCGGGGAGGGAGACATCGCCCCGTATGTCTTCCTCTGCGGCGACCCGGCTCGGGTCCCGAAGATCGTGGCCTCCTGGAAGGACGTGCGGTATGCAAAAGGTCCTGATTATCGGGTCCGGCGGCGCCGGAAAATCGACCCTGGCGGTCAGGCTTGGTGAATTGCTCGGTTTACCTGTCATACACCTGGACACCCTGTACTGGAAGCCGGGCTGGGAGGCCACTCCCCAGGACGACTGGAAGCGAATCATTGCCGAAATGGTGCAGAGAGAACGCTGGATCATGGACGGCAACTACGGCGGCACGCTGGAGGAACGGTTGAAGGCGTGCGATACGGTCATATTCCTGGCATTTTCACGGTTGATCTGTCTCTGTCGGGTTTTTAAACGGGTCGCCATCTATCGGGGCAGGTCTCGACCGGATCTCAATCCGGGATGTCCGGAACAGCTTCCCGACAGAGAATTTCTGAGCTGGATATGGAGTTACCCCAGGAAGAGAATGCCGAAGATTCTGGAGACTCTGAAAGCTCTGGAGGGTCAGAAGAAGATCTTCATCCTGAAATCGCCTTCGGAAGCCCGAAGATTCATAGATACGATTGGACAGCAGGCTACCGCACAGAGATGAAATCCATAGACGGAACTTTGGGGAGAAGTGAATGAATATTCGCTTTTATATTGACCCAGAGACAGGTCAACCCCACATCTACAAACATCATGTTCAAGAGAATGAAGTCGAGGATGTGCTGGCAAGACCGGGCGAGGATCGACCAGGAAAGGAAGGTTCCAGAATCGCCATTGGCCAGACAAGGGCGGGACGACACTTGCGAGTGATTTACGTGCCTGATTCAGAGCCAGATAGTGTTTTTGTCATCACAGCCTACGAGTTGAGGGGCAAGCCGTTGTTGGTTTATCAGCGGCGCAAACGCAGGAGGCAGCGATGAAACAGAGCAAATTTCCGCCAGGGTGGGACGAGGAGAAGGTCCGCAGGGTTCTTGCTCACTATGAGGCGCAGGCCGAAGACGAAGCTGTCGCTGAAGATGAAGCAGCCTTTGAAGATCAGACGCAAACGGTTATGGAGATTCCTAACGAACTGGTGCCGGTGGTCCGGGAACTTATCGCGAAACATCAGGGATAAAGGGTTATTCAACAGCGCCCAGACTCAATGAAGTCCATTGTCTTGATCTGGCACGGACCATCAGAGGATTTCCTATGTCCCTCAAAGCCATCTCCCCCTTAGGGCCTATGACGGAGTAACTGACTAATTCCATTTTCAAGTATTAGGGTGAATCGTGTAGTTCCAGTCCTCGCGAAACAGATGAGGCTTCAGTTTGATCCGGGCCATTTGCTCATCGGTCACGAAGACACCGGCAGGA
>SICM01000073.1 GCA_009694805.1 Candidatus Latescibacterota bacterium | reverse complement strand
TCCTTTGCCTGGGCGGCTCGGTTCCGGCGTCTGGCCAAGGACTATGAACGATTGCCAGAAACGGTTGCCGGTCTCTATTTTGTGGTGTTCGCCATCCTCATGCTGGTCAAGGCAGCTCCTTTACTCTCAAGTGCATAACACGCTCTAAGCGTGCCAAGTGTCAAGTGTCAAGTGTCAAGTGCCAGATGTAAGGCTTTACGTGGCACTTGGAACGTGGATACGTGGCCCTTTTCTCACCCGTACGCCCCGCGATTCAAAAATCCCAGCAGCCGCTTCAACCTCGGATCGGCGTCCTTGTACACGTGTTCGGGCATGACGTAGTTCATGAACGGATAGTACTTGTGCCCGATGATCCGCCGCGCATACGTGACCTGCGTGATGTAGCGCGTCCGGTCGCTCTGGTTCGGCCCCCCTCGGTGCCAGACCTGGTTGCCGAACATGACCACGCTCCCCGCCTTCCCCAGATTGTACCGAATCTGGTCCTCCCACTTCGTCCCTGCCATATCCTTGGGCGGAGACGCCCCGAACAGGTGCGAGCCGGGGATCGCCTCCGTGCCCCCGTGCTCCCGCTCCGTCACGTCCGTCAGATAGTAGTTCGCCGTGAAGAACAGGACCGGCAGCCGCACGTTCGTCGGCGGCGCCCCCTCCGTGACCAGGTAGTGCGGGGCATCGTCCTGGTGCCACGTGCTCAGGCCCCCGCCGTGACGCACGATGAACGAGTTGTTGTGGATCACGTGGCAGTTCGGGGCCACGAGCGCCTCGGCGAAGGAGACAATCGGCTCCAGGTCGAACAGCCTGAGATTGGCCTGGCTCGTCTCGAACATCCGGTGGGCCAGCGCGATGGCCGGACCGGTGTTGTTGAGGCCGTTCGGGTTGTCCCGCAGGGCCCGGTCCAGATCCTCGCGCATCTCCGCGCACCACTCCGGCGGCAGGACGTTCTCGATGAACAGAAAGCCCTGCCGGTGGAAGGTCTCGACCCATTCCTGGATCTGCGCATCGCTGATGACCTGGTTGGAAAGATAGGGGGATGATTCGCTCACGTGGGATCTCCTGAAGTGAAATCTGTTTTGGGATGACGCCGGGCCTGATCTACTCGAACACGACCTCCACATCCGGCGCGCGGTGGCCCACCTTCAACAGGTGGGTCTGGGCGTCGTAGGCCCACCCGTCGCGCCCTTCGCCAGGGGCCTCGGCCTCTCGCAGGGCAAGACCACCCGCCTTCACCGCCTTCGGCGCGCCGGCGACCTTGAGGGTGTCCAGGCTCACGCCTATCGTGCGATAGACGACCCTGGACCTTTCGTATCGGACAGCCTGGAAGAGACCGGTGGTCTGCAGGATGTGGTTTTCCCCGTCCGGCGCCGTTTCGGGGATGGCCGCCATGATCCGGCAGAACTGGTCATTGAAGCAGAGCACGAGCGGCGCCGCCTGCGCGTGGGCCCAGAACCCCTGCCGCATCTTGCCGTCGGACATGAGACACCAGGTCACGGAGTTGGCAATCTCGATGGCCTGCGCCCGGTGCGCGGGGTCCCGGGTGACCTCGAACAACTTGGCGTGCATCTCGGCGAACCGCAGTTCGTGGTGCGTCAGGACGATCTTGTACGTGCTCTGCTCGACCACCCCGGGGACGCCAGGATGAAAGCCGTAGTCCACGCCCAGCGTCCGCATCACCCAGTCCAGGATCTCCCTGGCCTGGTCCACGTAGGCGGGGTTCTCCGCGCGACGGTCGATCAGGTACATCGCCGTCTCCAGGGCCACCCACTGGTCGTAGGACTCCACGCCGCTTTTGATGTCCCCGTACAGGCCCACCCAGCGGCCCGTCTGGACCGGGTTCTCTAACAGCCCCCAGTCCGCGCCCTCCCAGCTCCCGTCGGAATGCCAGGTGACGACGCTCGGCGGCAGGTGGGGCAGGGCGGCGTCCGCGGGCGTGCTGTGGGCGATGTCCCAGTCGGCCAGGGCCATCGCCATGTCCAGCGCGCGCCGGTCGCCGCAGAAGGCGTAGTACTGCACCGCCCCGGTGATCAGGATCGCGTGATTGAAGGCGAACTCCCCCCCGAGGTTCCAGAGCCGGTCGTCCGCACCCTCAAAATTCGTGATCAGACAGGGCGGATACCTGCGAATGGACTCCGGCGCCTTCGCCTTGTCGGTCACGGTATCGGAGCGGATCATCCACTCCGTGAAGCGGCGCATGGTCTCGGCATACGACTGACGCGGCAGCAATCCTCCGTCGCGGTGGCCTTTCTGCGGGGTCACGATGTGGGAGAAGTCGGTGAGCCGGATGACCTCCAGCCCGTCGAACTCGGCCGTCGCGTTCACGGTGATCAGGCCCGCCCGGCCCTGCGTGGGGTCCTCAGGCCAGGTCTTGCCGTGGGAATTGTACGCGGGCGGGGCGCCCGCGAAACCGAAGTCGGCCACATGCCTGCCGTCCACACAGCAATGGACATCCACGCCGTGGACGTCCGCCCGCAGATCGTGCCATTCCTGGAGGTCCAGGGACAGATGGGCCTGATCGCCGACGTATCGAAGGCCCGGCGCGGCCTCGATCCTGAGGACGGCGAATGAGCCGCCCTCCTTATGCTTCAGGGAGAAGACAAGGTAGTTCTTCGAATCCCGCCAGTGGAGGACCAGACCGGCCTCAGCGCCACGATGGGGATCGGCAGTGAATCTCACCCGGACGCGGGCGGAGTAGTCGTTCCAGTCCGGGTCCCCCGCCAGGATCATCGAGACGCCCTCGGCCTGGCTCTGACGGAGCACGCCCCGGGCCGTCAGCCAGAGCCCGGTCAGGAGTTCGAACCCGGCGGGGATGCCGTCCTTGAATGTGGCGCTGAACATACTCTCCCTCCTCCTATTCCCCCAGAACCTCGTTCCAGGGGATGTCTTCCCATCGGAGAAACGCCCTGTCCACCGGCGCGTCTGGGGGCAGGTGCGGCCTTCCGGTCTCGGCGTCGTCCCCGGCCGGCGCGATCTCGATCACCATCGCCGCCTCAGGCCCCACGGCCACCCGCAACTCCTCGCCTCGACGGTAAGCGCCAAGAGCCCTGCCGTCGTCGGGGAAGCGTTCCCGCACGATGAACCGCTGGCCCTCCGTGAGGCCGATCCAGGCATGGATCGGCACGACGCCGATGCGGGTCTGCTCAGACGGGTTGAACAGGAAAAGAAAGCCCCGGTCCCGGATGCAGTGAGCGGAGCCGTTGAGCCCGGCCTCGGGCGCGGGCAGACGGCCTTCCAGGGCAGGCGGCAGGGAGGCCACCATCCGGTCGCCCCAGGGCTCGCGGAAGAGCGTCCGGCCGGCGCGCAGATAGGCGATGTGGCAATCCGCCCAGGTCAGCCACCGGTCCCAGAAGTCCCGGTTCTTGAGCGCAATGGGCACGGCGTCCGGCCAGAGCATGAAGTGATCGGACGCGGAGATCGACCGGAGCAGCAGGTATTTGAACCCCTCGTCCGTGGTCGCCGAGAGCAGGACGCCGGACTTGTACAGAGGCATGAAACGAAAGTTGTTGCTGATCCAGAACGTCGCGCCGGTCTCGCCGTCATACAGGTTGGGGTGATACTCGATCAGATGCTTCAGGACCCACGGATAGTCCGGGGTCGTCCCCGCGGCCACGCGCAGCGCAACCTCAGGATGGCGGGCCTGCAACTCCCCCGTGAACCAGAGGATGTTGCGGAAGACCTGGTACTGGATGTCTCCGGGCAGGTGGCCGTGGTCCTCGGCGTGGCACGCGATGCCCGGTCCCGGCCAGTCCAGCCAGGCCCAGTACGCGGGTACCGCCGAATCCCAGGCCACCATGCAGAGCCGCCAGTCCCGGATCGCGCGGTCCGTGACCTCCAGCCGCCATCGGACATAGTCGGAATTCGCCCAGCAGTTCACCGGGCGCGGGGGCGTGTCCCACGTCCACGGCCGGCCGTCGCGACCCAGCACCTTCCACGCTGCCCGATCCTGGGCAAAGTCCCGCGTCACGGTCTCGAAGATCCCCGTGTCGATCTCCTGGCCCTGGCCGTACTGGACCACCTCGCGCCAGTGCGGGTTGACCGGGACCTCCTGCCCTGGCCCGGCCTTCTCCAGCGCCAGATCGGGCGTCGGCCTCGAATACCCCCCCAGCCCGAACCACTCGGTCGCCCACTCGATGTGTGGCACGTGTCCCAGTCGGACGATGTCGTCCACGAACCGCTTCGAGCCCTCCACGTGCTCAGGTCCGAAGGCCACGTGCCACCCCGCCCCGCCGGTCTCCGTGCTGCCGCCGACCATCGCCACCGTGCGCACGTAATAGCCGGGATGTCTGAAATCGTGCGCGGGCTGGAGGGCGCGGATGAAGTCCTGCATCGCCCAGACCTCCCCCCAGTCCAGGACCTCCGGGTCGAAGGTCAGCGCGCACGGCAGGGCTTTAGGGTCGCGCACGGCCCGGCGCAGCTTGCCGATCTCGCGGAACAGGAAGATTCCCTCCCTGCGGTACGCGCCCAGAAAGGACGGGTCAGCGCGGTAGGACGCGCCCGCCGCCAGGACCCAGTCCGGACGATAGCTCAACCGGATGCTGGTGTTTCTGGAGGTGATCCCCTTGTTGGCCTGGTCGTAAACAGGGTTCTCGGCGCCGAAATAGAACCCGCCCGTCGCGCCCCGCAGAAAGACATTGATGAGCCCAGCGAACACGCCGGGATCGCGATGCGGATGGACCTCCACGAAGCCGGGCGAGAACTGGACCTCCTCCGCGATTACCTCATGAATGACCATCGGCCTCGCGCCCAGATTCTTCACCTCGATGGTTCGTTCCAGGAAGGCCCGGTCCGAAGGCAGGTGATAGGTGACGGTGATCCCGACCTCGCCAATACGATAGGAATACTCAATGCCCGAATCCAGGCGTCGGCTGTCCGGCGCCTCGCGCGGCTCGATGGTCCCGGCGTCGGTCAAGATCCGCGCCGGAATGGCGGAGACCCGGTACCGCTCGCCCGTCAGCAGGTTGGTCACGCCGGCCATCGTCCCGTCCGCCGGGTCGATCTCAACCGCCAGGCCCTGATTGCGAAGCTCGGTCATGGCGCGCTTACAAATAGGATGTGAGTGTTGGCAACGTAGCGAATCATGGTTTCATCTCAGATGGCCATTCGCGTTTCCATTCCTCACGAATGCCACTGAGCACAGCATCGAGGTTGAAGTCGGCAGGGAAGCGGTCGCGCCAGATACCACACAAATTTTGGGGTTGCTTCGGCTGGATTGTCAGATGCAACCGTTGCGCCATGTATTCAAGGAGGCGAAGCTGTTCTTCCCGCGAGAGTTGATCAACAAGTTGCTCAATGTGAGTCAGTGTTGTATCGGTCATATCACTCTCCTTCCTTCAGGAAACTGCCAGATCGTAAAGCGGCACCTGAAGATGACGCTGAGGTGGCTTCATCGACCAGAGGGTCTGATTGATCTTGTCCACGACCCATCCTTCTAGAAGTTGTTCGCCACAGACCTCACAGACCTCTGCCGGCACATTTTCAAAAGCCACCAACTCCCCTTTCCACTCCTGGGTATAGCGGATAACTTTGGGAACCATACGACCTTTGCAGACAGGACAGGTTCTCATAGTGACCCTTTTCTCAATTTGAGGTTATCCCACTTTTCAGGGTCCGGTTCATACACAGTGATGATCACGGCCTGATGGTTGGATTGCACATGAAGCACGCGACCTGAAGCAGTCACCCCATAAATCAGACAACTCGGACTGTAAGCTTGAATTTTTTATTCCCTCACGCGCTCACCGTTCGTATATTAACGCCGCGCTCGTGAACCCGGCCACGTCCGCGGCGGTCTTGTCGGGGAAGATTTCCACCTTCAGCCTGCGGTCCTCGACCATCTGCAAGAGCACGACCCCCTGCACCGCGGTACTGATCCCTGGGAACGTCTGTCCCGAGCTGCCGATGCCGATCTGGACCAGCTCGTACTTCACCGGCCCGCTGGACGCCGTGACCGTCGCCGGGTCCGGGGCGTTCCCCTTCACCCAGAACTGCCGGGACCGCCCGTTGAAGTCCCCCAGGGACACCGTGACCTTCGAGGTGTCGATGGCGTGGTAGACGATTGAGAGATGCCCGGACCAGTAGCGCGAATCGCCTGCCGCCCCGGCGTAGGCGTTGGTGTTCTCCCGGAACCAGTTGCCGACCAGACGCCCGTCGATATCATAGTCGATCTTGCCCCCGCGCGGGAGGGCCTTCCGGGGATTGAGGGTTAGAAGCTGGCTCTTGAGCGGCTCGTCGAAGGCGTCAAACGGGTCCACCGTGTGGACCTTCCACGGCTCCCGGTCATAGTGGGACGGTACCACGAACCCCGGCAGCGTCACCTCACCGTTCACGACCCCCACATCGAGCGTCTGGCCCCCCACCTTGCCGATCACCTGTCCGGCCTTCACCGGGATGCGCGTCAGAGTGGGCGGCCCCATCTTGGAGGGCCCTCCGCCGGTCTGGTCCAGGATCGTCTGGTCGAGCTGCGTCATCAGGTCATAGTAGGTCCAGAACGTGCAGGAGTGCTCGATGACCAGCCGGAAATCGTCCGTGGTCCGGTTGGGATCGCTCACGTCCCCCACAAACACCGTCCGGCGCTGGATATGCACGATGAACCCGTCCGCCGGAACACGCACGTCGTAGCGATAGCGCCCGGCGCTCACGTCCTTCGGGACGTAGTACTGGTGATCGATCGGCGTGACGTGCGCGTCCACCATCAGGCCCATCGGGATGATGGCGGAGATGTCCTCCACGCCCATCGGGGAGGCCGTGAACCGCACCGTGCCCTGCCCCGTGCACGTGCCGTGGCTCCATTGGGACCGGAGGTCGTTCTGCGAGGTCTGGGGGACAAAGGTCTTCCCGAAGTCCTTCGCAAACAGGAAAAAATCGTCGAAGTCCACCTTCCCGTTCCCGTCCAGGTCGAACTTCGCGTTGAATTTCGTCCCCCCCTGTTGCGCCCCGAAGACGTCCGCGAACAGGAAGAAATCGCCGAAGTCCACCTGCCCGCTCCCGTTGAAGTCCGGACTCTTCGTCTGCGCCTGGGCCAGCGTACCCCAGACCAGAACAGCAACCGCGCCAAGCCGGGCCAGCATTCGTGTCATGTTGTCATCCTTGTTTAAGGAGGTCCCATGCCCTCACGCCGAGAACGCCTCTTCGCCGCCCTGGACCGCATCGGCGCGGACGCCTTCGTCGCGACCCAGCGCCCCAACCAGCTCTACCTGCTGGACCATCCGGACCCCAGCATCGTCATCTCCCGCCCGAACTGCAACTTCATCCTGTTCACAGCGAAGGAGACCATCGTCTTCCCCGGCATCTGGATCTCCAACGCCTGCCGGGACCTGCTCCCGAACGGCGAGGTCGTGACGAACCAGCCCGGTGACCCGCCCGCTGGCGTCCAGCTCGCCGCCCGCCTCAAGAAGATGCCCCTCAAAAAGATCGCCTTCGACCGCCTCGGTCCCGACCTGGCCGATCTGCTCAACCGCGAAACCTCCGGCCTTCAGGCCGTCCAGGACGACATCGCCACGGAGATCCGCCGGACCAAGGACGAGCGCGACCTGAAGGGCATGCGCGAGGCCGCCCGCGTGTCCGACCTGGGCATGCTCGCCGCGTTCCGCGCCATCCGCCCCGGCGTCACGAACGGGGACCTGGCCGCCGAGGGGGCCGCGGCCATGCTCCGCGCAGGCGCCGAGCACGTTATCATGCACGTCATGACCGGCCCCGGCACGTTCTACCTGGACAGCGGGGAGGACGCCCGGCGCACCATACAGGCGGGGGAGATGGTCTTCATCGACATGGGCATCGCCGTCCACGGCTACATCGGCGACCAGACCCGCGCCGGCATCGTGGGCGAGGGCACGCCGCAGCAGCGCGACCTCCTGCGCACCGTCCAGAACGCCTATCGACTCGCCAGCCAGGCCATGAAGCCCGAGGCCAGCACGACCGCCATCTATCAATCGGTCATCGATCTCTACGCCCAGAAGGGGTGGGCGGCCTACTTCTGTCACCACGTCAGCCACGGCCTGGGCCTGGGCGGGGACCCCCCCCGCATCGCCCGTGACGCCCCGGACGACCGGCTCAGGGCCGGGGATGCCCTGTCGTGCGAGCCGGGCGTCTACGTCCCCGGCCTGGGCGGGGCCCGCGTGGAGAACATGATCTACGTCTCCGAGTCAGGCCCTGAAGAGCTGACGAAATGCCCGCTGGAACCGCCGATGGGATTTTGAAAGGCAGGTATCAGGTATCAGGTGTCGGGTGTCAGGAAAATCGAAGATCATCGGTTTCTGTTTTTCCCTGACACCTGACACCCGAAACCCGAAACCGCATTTGCCTTTCACGTCTCACGCTTCACGTCTGCCGTCTTACCTGTATTCAGGTGTTCCTTGATCCGCTCCGCCAGCCGCGCCCCGATCCCCTCCACGGACGCGATCTCCGCCACCTCCGCCCCGGCGATGCGCCGGACGGACCCGAACTTCTGGAGGAGCGCCCGCTTGCGCGCCGGCCCCACGTCCTCGACCTCATCCAGCAGGGACAGCGTCTGGCGCTTGCCCCGCAGCGTCCGGTGATACGTGACCGCGAAGCGGTGCGCCTCGTCCCGGATCGCCTGGAGCAGCTTGAGGGCCGAGGAGGTCTTGGGGATGTTCTGCGGGTCCGGGCTGTCCGGCACGAACACCTCCTCCAGGCGTTTGGCCAGGCCGATGACCGGCAGGTCCGTGACCCCCAGCCCGGCCAGCGCCTCCATCGCGCTCGACAACTGCCCCTTCCCCCCGTCCACCAGCAGCAGGTCCGGGAACGCCTCCCCCTCCTCCATCAGCCGCTTGAGCCGCCGGGTCACCACGTGGCGCATCATGGCGAAGTCGTCCGGGCCGGCCACCTCCGTGATCCTGAACCGCCGGTAGTCCCCCTTCTTCGGCCTTCCGTCCACGAAACAGACCAGGGCCGCCACCGGGTCGGTCCCCTGCGTGTTGGAGATGTCCACGGCCTCGATCCGGCGCGGGGGCCGGGGCAGCCTCAGATCCCGCTGAAGCGCCGCCACCGCGTGCGGGACCTGCTGCTTCCGGTTCTCGCGCCGAAGCCGGCGCTCCATCAGGAGCAGGTGGGCATTGTTGGCCGCCATGCCCATCAGCTTGACCTTGTCCCCCCGCTGCGGGACCCGGAGCTCCACGTGCCCCCCGGCCCGCTCGGCCAGCCAGTCGCAGATCGCCTCCCGGTCCTCCACGTCGCAGGGGAGGCAGATCTCCCCCGGCACGAACGCCGTGTCCAGGTAGGCCTGCCGGACGAAGGCGGACACCACCTCGCAGTCCGGTGACTCCATGACGCCCCCCAGGAAGTAGTTTTTTCGGCCCAGCAGACGTCCGTTGCGCACCTCCATGACCACCCCGCACGCCTCGTCGTCCTCCCGCGCGATGGCCACGGCGTCCCAGTCCGTCACGTCCGCCGACACCACCTTCTGCCGGTTCGTCACGCTCTCCAGGCTGATCAGCCGGTCCCGGATCTCCGCCGCCTCCTCGAACCGGAGCCCCTCCGCCGCCTGCTCCATCCGGCTGCGCAGGAGATTCACGACCTCCTCGTTCCGCCCGGTCAGAAACAGGATGGCCTGGTCGATGATCTTCTTGTAATCCCCCTCCGTGATCAGGCCCTCGCACGGCCCGTCACACCGCTTGATCTCATAGTCCAGGCAGAGCCGCACCTTCGGGTTGGGCAGGTCGTAGGCGCACGTCCGCACCCGGAACAGCCGGTGGAGCGTGTCCAGCGTCCGCCGCAGGGCCTTCACGTCCGTGTAGGGGCCGAAGTAACGCCCCCCGTCCTTGACCACGTCGCGCGTGACCAGGATGCGGGGGAACGGCTCCTTCGTGACCTTGATGAACGGGTATTTCTTATCATCCTTGAGGCTGATGTTGTAACGGGGCTTGTGCGCCTTGATCAGGTTCGCCTCCAGGATGAGCGCCTCCAGCTCCGTATCCGTCACGATGTAGTCGAGACTCCGGACGCTCGTCACCAGCATCCGGAACTGACGCCGGCCGTCATCCGCGCCAGGCTGGAAGTAGGACCGGACGCGGTCGCGCAGGACCTTGGCCTTGCCCACGTAGATGATGATCCCCACCGCGTCCTTCATGAGGTAGGCGCCGGGCTCCTTCGGCAGGTGGTCGAGGCGCTCCTGCAACTCCGTCCGCCAGTCGAGGTCAGGCGTCGGGGCCTCCCCATTCCCCGGCCCCTGGTCTCCGGTCCCTTTGTCAGGTGTCGAAGGTTCCATCATCGCATCTCAATCTTCCGGTAAATCATCCACACCTTATCGTAGTACATCTCAAAGTACCCCTCCGGCCCGCCGGAGACGCAGGCGTAGGTCCGCCCGTGCGCCCCACTCCGCTTCCGCCCGTCCTGCCAGACGGAGGCCACCTCCTGAATGCGATGCCATCGGTCCCGCCACCGGAATCGCCGGGGAAGGTCTTCCCCCCGCAACGCCCGGATCTCATCCGGGTGGACCTCCACGGCCTCGTCGATCAGCCAGGAATAGCGCCTCCCCTCACGGGCGACCCGGCTGTAGGCCGAGGCAGCCCGCGAACCTGCGGATGAGGATTTATCTGTCAGGGCTCGCACTTTCTCCTCATTTCTGAGCGATCCTCAAATGCCCGGACTGAGACGGCGCGCCGCCAGAAACCCCCACTACCAGAGTCCAGCAGAAGCAACCCACTCTCCGGGGGCATATCATGATGTGCGTCAACTGAACGTTGAGGTTGCGGCGCGCCAAGCCTCCCTGGCGCTTGAAGGGCGTGCTTCTTTTGTCCAACTTTTCTTGCACGAGCAAGAAAAGTTGGAAAGATAGCGGGGGATTATGGGGCCGGGGACAGAATCACCTTGCACTTCGGACAATAAACCCGTCCCCCCTCATCCACGATACACCCCCCATGCCGCACCTCCCGAACCGGCACATTGTAGCCGATGCGCGCATCGAACTCGTATTCGATCAGCCGGTGGCCGGGATGCCGACGCCAGCGAAGGCCGGCGATGGAGACAGAGACGGCGGCGCGACCACGCCTCTCCCCGGCGAATGCGGCTGCGTAATCTGCGAGGCTGGAAAAGGAACGCATGGAATAAATATAGCGAATCGGGTCGGGGAGTCAATCGGAAAGCCGGTCCGACGCAGATGAACCCTGGGGGGATTTTTGAGAGCATTTTTGACATGGCACTTGAACGTCGATGGATATTTACATATATTCAGAACATGGTTATCTTATTAAGGTTCACATAATTGGCCTTGACGCGCCTGTGAGGGAAGAGGGGAAGGAATGACGGGATCCAGACTGAGAGAGGATGCGCTCGAATACCACAGTTCAGGCCGTCGGGGGAAGATCGAGGTGGTCTGCCCAAAGCCGTTCACGACCCAGCGAGACCTGTCGCTGGCCTACACCCCGGGGGTGGCCGAACCCTGCCGGGAGATCCACAGGGACCCGGACGCAGCCTATCTCTACACGGCGCGGG
This sequence comes from Candidatus Latescibacterota bacterium, assembly GCA_009694805.1. Classification (GTDB taxonomy): domain Bacteria; phylum Latescibacterota; class UBA2968; order SICM01; family SICM01; genus SICM01. The sequence continues at coordinate 9,107 of SICM01000073.1, read as the reverse complement.
GAAACCTGGTGGCCGTGGTGACCAACGGGAGCGCGGTCCTGGGCCTGGGCGACATCGGAGCGCTGGCGGGCAAACCGGTGATGGAGGGGAAGGGGGTTCTGTTCAAACGCTTTGCGGACATCGACGTGTTCGACATCGAGCTGAACACCCACGACCCCGATGAAATCATCAACGCCGTGGCCCTGATGGAGCCGACGTTCGGAGGGATCAACCTGGAGGACATCAAGGCCCCGGAGTGCTTCATCATCGAGCAGCGGCTGCGGGAACGGATGAACATCCCGGTCTTCCACGACGACCAGCACGGGACCGCGATCATCACCGGCGCGGCCCTGCTGAACGCCCTGGAGATCGCCGGGAAGCGGATCGAAGACGTGAAGATCGTCTACAACGGGGCCGGGGGCGCCTCCGTGGCCTGCGCCCGGCTCCACGAGATGCTCGGCGTCCGGCCCCGGAACATCGTCATGTGCGACAGCAAGGGGGTCCTCTACAGAGGCCGGACGGAGGGCATGAACCCTTACAAGGCGGAGTTTGCGGCGGACACGGACGCCCGGACGCTCGCCGAAGCGATGGCCGGCGCGGACGTGTTCATCGGCCTGTCCGTCAAAGACGTCGTGAATGCCGACATGGTCCGGTCGATGGCCCGGAACCCCATCGTGTTCGCCCTGGCCAACCCGGACCCGGAGATCGACTACGAGACCGCCACGGCCGCCCGGTCCGACGTCCTCATGGCCACGGGCCGCTCCGACTACCCCAACCAGGTCAACAACGTCCTGGGCTTCCCCTACATCTTCCGGGGGGCGCTGGATGTGCGGGCGCGGGCCATCAACGAGGCGATGAAGGTGGCGGCGGTGCAGGCCCTGGCCCAGCTGGCCAAAGAGGACGTGCCCGACTCGGTCCTGCGGGCTTACGGAATCGAACGCCTCCGCTTCGGGCAGGACTATTTCATCCCGAAGCCGTTCGATCATCGCGTCCTCCTGTCCGTGGCCCCGGCCGTGGCGAAGGCGGCGATGGAGAGTGGCGTCGCCCGCATCTCCGTGAACCTCGACACCTACCGGCACGAACTCGAAAAGCGGCTCGGCCGGTCGCACGAGATCGCCCGCGGCATCATCCACAAGGCCAGGAGGGACCCCAAACGGATCGTCTTTCCGGAGGGCGAGCACGAGAAGATCCTCCGCGCCTGTCAGATCCTGATGGACGAAAAGATCGCCCACCCCCTCCTCCTGGGCGATGAGGAGATCATCCGTGAGAAGGCCGGGAACCTGGGCCTGGACCTCCAGGGGGTCCCCGTCGTCAACCCCATGACCTCCCCCCAGCGCGCGGCCTACGCCGAGGAGCTGTTCCGCCTCCGCAGCCGGAAGGGAATCTCCCACTGGGAGGCCGCGGAGATGATCCTCAACCGGAATGTCTACGGTTCCATGATGGTCCACCTGGACCAGGCCGACGGCCTGATCTCCGGCCTGACGCAGCACTACCCGGACACCATCCGGCCTGCCCTCCAGATCATCGAGACCCGGCCCGGCGTGCAGAAGGTGTCGGGGCTCTATGTCCTGATCTTCAAGAACCAGCTCCTCTTCCTGGCGGACACGACCGTCAACATCGAGCCCTCCGCCGAAGACCTGGCCGAGATCGCCATCGAGAGCGCGCGGGTGGCCCGGCGTTTCGACGAGTCCCCCCGCGTCGCCATGCTCTCCTTCTCCAACTTCGGCAGCACCCGTCACCCCCTTTCGGAGAAGGTGCGGCGGGCCACGGAGATCATCAAGGAACGCGCCCCGGACCTGGTGGTGGAGGGAGAGATGCAGGCCGACACGGCCGTGGCGCCGGAGATCGCGCACGAGGCCTACCCTTTCAGCGCCATTCAGGGGGACGCCAACGTGCTGATCTTTCCGGACCTCCAGTCGGGCAACATCGCCTACAAGCTGCTGATGCGTCTGGGGGGGGCGGAGGCCATCGGCCCCATTTTGATGGGCCTCTCCCGCCCGGTCCATGTGCTTCAGCGGGGCTGCGACGTGAGCGCCATCGTCCACATGGCGGCCATCGCGGTGGTAGACGCGCAGGAGATATGACCGGAACGCTAAAGTCTGAACGAAATAGGTGAAGGAATCTTCATGGGATTTGAGATATCGTTCTCACTTCAGTAAGTCGTTTTTCACTGGAGGTCTCTCTCATGCCCATCGAACTCTCTCGCATCGGCGGCTCGACGATCTCCTATCGCACCCTGCCCCTGAAAGATGCCCTGGAGCGGCTGAGTCGCCACGGGTTCAAGACCGTAGACATCGGGATCATTCCGCGTTTTTGCCCTCACTACGACCCCCTGACGGCCACGGACGACCTGCGCCGGGGGATCGCCGACTGCGTGGCCATGAACGGCCTGACGGTGACGTCTCTGAACACCGGCCCAGGCGTCTTCAACGCCCCCGGCGCTGACGTGGCCACGATCTACAAGGCGGCGTCGGAGAACTTCGACCTGGCCAAGGCCCTCGGCTTCCGAATCGTCACGATCCAGAATGGGGCGGCCGTCCCTCGGGCCGAGTGGATGGAGAGCGCCCGCAAGGTGGCCTATCATCTCCGGGAACTCGCCCGTACCGCGCGGAGCCTGGGCCTGGCCCTGAGCGTGGAGGCCCCCCATCACGGGACGCTCGCCTCCGATGCCCGTCAGGCGTCGGACCTGCTCGACCTGATCGGAGAGGGGGCGATCTGCACGTTCGACACGAGTCACATCCAGGCCGGAGGGCAGACCCTCCGGCAGGGCCTCGCCCTGCTCGGCGACCGGATAGACCACGTGCATCTCCGGGACGCCAGGGGGGAGGACATCCACGTGACCCCCGGCGACGGCGACGTGCCGTTTGAACACCTCTTTGCCTGGCTCGAAGAGCGGCGGTACCCAGGCGGCCTGACCCTGGAGGTCCTGCCGCCGGGAGATCGCGCCCCGGACGAGGTGGCCACCGAGATCGAGCGGGGTCTCAACCACATCCGCAGAGCCCTCCTGACGCGCGTGAACGGCAAGTAGGGGCGACCGGCCGGTCGCCCCTACGGCCCATCAGATCGTCAGACGTTCGGATATTATTTTTAATAAATATAACATCTAATGAATATTGATAATTGTGGAGAATTTGCCCTTATAGAGCGCCTAAAAAAGTGCGTGACAGCGCCCACCGATTTTGTTATAATTGGAATCTCCGACGATGCTTCGGCATTTGAAACAGAGGCGGGGGGGATCACCTTGATGACCGCCGATGCCCTGGTGGAGGGGGTGCATTTCAACCTCTCCTTCGTACCCTTTCGGGACCTAGGCTGGCGGGCGATGGCAGCCAACCTCAGCGACATCGCCGCAATGGGAGGATGGCCCACCTGGGCAACGGTCTGTCTCTGCACCCCCTCCTCCTGCTCCGTGGAGGCCCTGGAAGCCCTGTACGGCGGCATGGATGCCGTTGCAGCCCCGCTGGGATGCCGGATCGTGGGGGGGGACACCACGGCTTCGCCATCGGGCCTGATGATCTCCATCTCGCTGTTGGGGCAGGTGATGCGGGAGCGGATGACGCCCCGAAGCGGGGTGAAATCGGGAGACCTCTTCTGCGTGACCGGCCACCTCGGAGGCTCGCGCGCCGGACTGGAGGTGCTCTGGCGAGGGCATCTCGGCAGGCCCCTGCCGGGCTGTTTTGAAGAGGCGATCGAGAAGTATCTGAAACCGGTTCCGCGCGTTCGGGAAGCCGCGGCCATGGGAGATGCGGCGGCCATTCACGCGGCCATCGACATCAGCGACGGCCTCTCTTCCGAGGTCCATCACCTCTGCCGGATGAGCCGGGTCGGGGCGCGTATCGAAGGCGGGGCGGTCCCGATCCACGCGGACACAGAGGCCGTGGCCCGGCGGTGCGACGCAAAGGGACTGGCATTCGCCCTGTCGGGCGGCGAGGATTTTGAACTGCTGTTCGCCGTCGCCCCGCGCGATGCGGAGGGGGTAGCCCGCGCCGTGGAGGCCGCCACCGGGACGCCCGTAACCATCATCGGGGAGGCGGTCCCTCCGGCGGAAGGGGTACGCATCCGGGGGCAGGATGGCGGCTGGGATGGGTTGCCCGAAGCCGGGTATGAACACTTTAAAGATCAGCGCTCAGCGGTCAGCAAAAAAGCTGATGGCTGACTGCTAACTGATGAGCTTATGTCTAAGGCATGGGGTCTGATCGAGACGGTCGGGTTTGTGGGGGTGGTGGAGGCAGCCGACGCCGCTGTGAAGGCGGCCCCCGTCGATCTGGCCGCGGTGGAGCAGACGACCGGCGGACTGGTGACGATCAGGCTCTCAGGCGATGTGGGTGCGGTCCAGGCCGCCGTGGATGCCGGGGCCGCAGCCGCCCGAAAAATCGGGCAGTTGCTCGGCCAGCACGTCATTCCCAACCCGCACGATGACCTGGTTCGCCTGTTCCACTCGAATGCTGCCCCTGCCCCCTCTTCCTGTGCGGACGGCCCTCTCACCTCTTTTCACACGGATGACCTGGAACGGATGAGCGTCGTGGAGCTTCGACGCGTCGCACGGAGCACGGTCGGCCTCGGCATCAAGGGGCGCCAGATTTCGAAGGCCAACCGGGAGGAACTCCTGCGAGAAATTCTGAAAGGCTTGAGGTGAATCGTGGAAACCTTCTGGGAACGGATCAAAAACAGCCTCTTCGAAGGGGCCGTGATCGTCGCCGAACGGGCCGAACATCTCAGCTATGTCGGCCGGCTAAAGCTCGACATCGCCAACGACAAACGTCTCTTGCAGGCGGCGTTTGCTGAACTCGGGAGGCGCGTCTATCCCCTTCTGTCGGAGGGGGGAGAAGAGGTCTCCAAAGACGGCGCGGCGCAGGACCTCATCCAGCGTATCCGCAGGCTGGAGGAGATCCTCCGCGAACGGGAGGCGGCCCTGGTGAGCCTGATGAGATACGGAAAGGGCGAAGAAAACCCAAAAAACAGTGAAAAGTGAAAAATTCAGCCTGATCTCATTTTGCGTTTTACACTTTGCATTTTGCACTTTTCACTTCCCTGATGTGCGGAGGTTTTCCCTTCGTTACGGGGCGCTCATAGGAATCGTAAGTCTCTCCCTACGCGTCGCCCAGGCCCAGACCCCTTCGCGGGGAGCGCTCTCCGACGGTGAGGCGCTCGCCAGCCCCTTCATCGCCGTGGCGGAACACCTGCGACCCACGGTGGTGAGTATCTCTGTGCAAAAAGGCCGTGATACCGATGCCCCTGAGTATTTCTGGGACCCCCAGCGGGGGAGCATCAAGCGCTACAGGTCTGCGCCGCCCCAGTTCGGCTCCGGGGTCATCCTGAGCGCCGACGGCCACGTGTTGACCAACAACCACGTGATCGACCGGGCCTCCACCATCCGTGTCACCCTGTCCGACAACACGGAATACAACGCCCGGGTTGTGGGTCAGGACCCGGAGACGGATATCGCCCTCATTCGCCTGGTCGTGAATGGCCGCCTGAAGGAGGACCAGGTGGCCCCCATGGGCGATTCCGATGCCCTCCGGGTGGGAGAGTGGGTGGTGGCCATCGGCAACCCGTTCGGGTTCCAGCGAACGGTCAGCGTGGGGGTGGTCAGCGCGAAAGGGCGGCTCCTGGAGGAGATTGAGGGGGGCACCCCCTCATTCCAGGATTTCATTCAGACCGATGCCTCGATCAACCCCGGCAACTCCGGAGGCCCCCTGGCCAACCTGAAGGGACAGGTCGTCGGCATCAACACGGCCTACAGGCCGAGCGGAGTGGGGGTCGGTTTCGCCATTCCGATCAACCTCGCCTCAAAGGTGGCCAGAGAACTCCGGGAGACCGGCCACGTCGTCAGGGGGTTTCTGGGGGTCCATCCCCAGGAGCTGAGGGCGGACCTGGCCGAGGCCAAAGGGGTGGAGCCGGGGCGCGGAATTCTGGTCGGGGATGTGCAGGGAGGGAGTCCGGCGGACCAGGGGGGCGTCCAACGGGGCGACGTGATCCTGGAGGTGGGAGGGAAGCGGGTCCGGGACGTGGTGGGCTATCTCAGGATCGTCGCCGACCTGAGGCCCGGCGCGCGCACGCCCCTCGGCATCCTGCGGGATGGCAGGCCGATGACGCTGTCCTGCGTGATCCGGATACGCCCGACCTCGAAGGATCGGGAGGAGACGGCGCCTGTCCCCGGCTTCAGCCGGGAGAAACCGTGGATGGGCCTGATCGTACACGACCGCAAGACCATCGAAGCGAGGCGGGCCAACGACGAGGCCGAAGAGGGGGTGGTGGTCACCTACATCGCGCCGGGGAGTGTCTCCGAGGAGAAAGGGATCGGCCTGGGCGACGCCATCCTGGAGGTCGAAGGGATCAAGGTCTCCACGGTGACGGACTATCAATCGCTCTCGCAAAAATTTGAAGGATCGAGCAGGCCTGTCCTGGTCCTGATCCGAAAGAAGGGCGAAGTCGTCACCACCTTCGTCGCCATGAAGGACAGAAACTGAACGAAAAGACCCTGGAGAGAGGGTTCAAGGTTTAAAGATTCAAGGTTCACGGTTGGGTTTGAAGGTTGAACTTTTAAGTAAGGAGGGTTTCGGGCCAGGTAAACGACCTCACGATCTCACAGACCACGAAGGCCACGCAGGTGTTCTCCCTTTCCTGTGGACCTTCATCACCCGTGCAGAGGTGCGATGTCCCCACATCAGCGCCCTCACGCGAAGAAGGAGTGGCTGACGAGTGTCCAAACTAGCAAGCAGGCCCTATACGCAAAAAGACGACTCTCTGGATCAATACCTTCATGAGATCGGCGATGAGAATCTCCTGTCGGCGGAAGAGGAAGTGGAACTGGCCAAGCGGATCAAACGAGGGGATCACCGGGCACTGGACCGGTTGACCAAGGCGAATCTCCGGTTTGTCGTCAGCGTGGCCAAGCAGTACCAGAACCGGGGCCTCTCCCTGGGCGACCTGATCAACGAAGGCAACCTGGGCCTGATCAAAGCGGCCAAGCGGTTCGACGAGACGAAGGGGTTCAAGTTCATCTCCTATGCGGTCTGGTGGATCCGTCAGGCGATCCTCCAGGCGCTTGCCGAACAGTCCCGCATCGTCCGACTCCCCCTCAACCGGGTCGGGGCGCTCCACAAGATCGGCAAGGCATGCAGCGGCCTCGAACAGGAGTTCGGGCGGCAGCCGAGCGCGAACGAGATCGCGGATGAGCTGGATATGACGGCGCACGAGGTGATGGATACCCTCAAGATCTCCAGCCGCCATCTCTCGCTCGACGCCCCGTTCAACGACGACAACGAAAACCGCCTCCTGGATATCCTCCAGGACGAGATGCAGCCCTCCCCCGACGAAGAGTTGATGAACGACTCCCTCCGGGAGGAGGTCAAGAAGGTCCTCAACACGCTGACCCCCCGCGAGGCGGAGGTGATCAGCCTCTACTTCGGCATCGGGCGGGACTACCCCCTCACGCTGGAGGAGATCGGGAGCCGGTTCGGGCTCACCCGCGAGCGCGTCCGGCAGATCAAGGAGAAGGCCATCCGCCGCCTCCGCCACGCCTCCCGCAGTCGCCCCCTGAAGGCCTATATGTGAACGTAGGGGCGACCCCGGTGATCGTCCAGCGTTAGGAGCGAGCCTGGTGATCCGCTCGACATGCAGAAGGGCCACGGCGCACGGAGCGCTGTGGCCCTTTCCATATCAAAGGTAAGAGGCCCCCGACGATGACAGGGACACCTCGATTCGAGATCGCGTGGTTTCTGGGGTCGATCCTGGGCGCAGCCCTCCTGTGGGGGCTCTTCAGCTCGGCCCTCCGGAGAAAGGGCGCCCCGCTTCCCCTCTTCGTCCTGTTCGCCGCCGAAGCCCTCTGGTACAGCGGAGAGGCGCTGTCCATCCTGATCGAGCGGGCCATGCCGGGATCTCCGGCGATCCCCTGGGCAGGACAGGTCGTCCGCCTCGGCCTCTCCCTCCTTCCGTCCGCCCTCCTCGGGACCCTGCTCACCTTCGCCGCCGAGGCGGAGGCGCAGGTCGCCGACCGGCGGAGGCGCACCCTCCTCCTGCTCATCTTCCTCCCCGGCCTGGGCGCCTTCTTTCTGGGGAGGTCGCACCCCCTCCCGCCGGAGGCGGTTCACGCCTTCAGCCTCTACGCGATCCTCACCCTCACCCTTTCGGCCCTCCTCTGCCTGCGCCTGATGCGTCGCTCGGAGATGGAGGTCCACCGGCGGTTTTACAGACTGACGGCCCTCTCCCGCCGTTCCGTTCAGCCGTGGGCCGGAGGATCAGCCACTCATCGCACAGGCAGCCGAATGGGTATCGGCCCACCGCCGACCCCTGGATACCGGTGAACTCCACGGCAAGCGCCTGGCGTCACCCCTCGTCGCCCGGGGGGTCCGGCTCTGCATCCCCCTGATGCGGGAAGAGCGGATGCTCGGCCTCCTCTGCCTCGGGGAGAAAAAACGCGAGACGCCTTTCTCGGCGGAGGAGCGGGAACTGCTCGACACCCTCTGCAACCAGATGGCCCTGGCCGTGGAGAACGCCCGCCTGGTCGAACAGAGACTCGACCTGGAGCGCCGGATGTACGAGGCCGAGCGCCTCTCCGCCCTCGGCCTCCTCTCCGCCAGCATCGCCCACGAGGTCAAGAACCCGCTCAGTTCCATCAAAACCATCGCCGCTGTCCTCCGGGAAGACCTGCGGGACGACCGGGCAAAGACCGAGGACCTGTCCATCATCCTGAGCGAGATCGACCGCCTGAACCGCACCGTGGAACGCCTCCTCCGGTTTGCAAGGCCCCGGCAGGAGACGGTCTTTCGCCCCCTGGTCCTGAAAGAGGTCCTCGACGATATCATCCTCGTCCTGGCCCACGAGGCGGAGCGCCGGGGCGTTGCGATCCGCTCGGAGGTCGGGGAGCAGATCGTCGTCTCAGGAGACCTCGAAGACCTCAAGGAGGTCTTCTTCAACCTGATCCTCAACGGCATTCAGGCGATGGAGGGAGGGGGGAAGATCACCCTCACCGCCCGATGGAGTAAAGAACCCCGCAGCAGAGCTGCGGGGCATTAAAACCCAAAACCCCTAAAACGGCAGCTCTAACTGCATATTACTGCTCTGGTGCTGATGATAGGTAATGTACTTGCGGATCAAATCGGTAGTCACTTCATCCCCTACCCACC
>SICM01000072.1 GCA_009694805.1 Candidatus Latescibacterota bacterium | reverse complement strand
CTTTCGGGCCTGAAATATAGGCGTCAGCTTCACCAACGAATACGGCTCTCTAAGAGGCGGTTCCTGCGATAATCCAAAACTGCTATTTATATCAGCTAAAACAATATCTTGCGTCAATTTTTGGTAATCGTGAGTGAACAGTGTCGAAAGCGGACTCAGGTTTTTAGCCCGGCGTAGCCGGGCTTCTTCTCCGTAGAGGGCGGGGAGACGATCCGGTGAATCGTCCGGGGGTGGAAAATTCATTTCCTCCCTACCCGGGATCTCACAGGGCGCTAATTTCCGGAGAGCGCCACCGTGGGCTTCTCGTTGAGCATCAACCAGTAGAGGTTGAGCGCCTGCACCATACTCAGCAGGTCTTCAAAGGCTACGGGCTTGACCAGATAGGAGTTGGCGCCCAGGTCGTAGATCTGGTTGATGTCGGTGACCTCGCTGGAGGAGGTGAGCACCACGACCGGGAGACGCTTCAACTCAGGCTGATGCCGCAACCATGCCAGGACTCTCGTGCCCCGACCTGCGGGGCAGCTTCAGGTCCAGCAGGATCAGGACCGGCAGGGGGTGGCGTTCCCGGTCGGCGTAGGCCCCCTGGCCGGACAGGTAGGCGATGGCCTCCTCTCCGTCTCCCACCATCTGGAGGGGGTTGAGCATGCTGGCCTTGCGAAAGGCGCGCTGAAGCAGGAGGGCGTCGTTGGAGTCATCCTCCACGATCAGGATGGTGTAGTTGGCGATGTTCATCTCTCCTCCGCTTTTGGCAGTTCTATCCAGAACTGACTCCCCTGCCCAACCTCCGACTCCACCCCCGCGCGTCCCCCCATACGTTCCATCCCCTTGCGCACGATGGCCAGCCCGATGCCGGTGCCGGGGTAGACGTCAGCGCCGTGCAGGCGCTCAAAGACGCGGAAGATGCGCTCCCGGTGCTCCGGGGCGATGCCGATGCCGTTGTCCTTCACGCAGAGACGCACCCACCCTTTTTGTTCCTGGGCCCAAATCTTCACCTGGGGCGTCACTTCAGGAGCCACGAACTTGATGGCGTTCGCCATCAGATTCGCCACGATCTGGACCAGGGTGGCGGCGTGCCCCTTCACCGCCGGAAGCGGCTCATCCACCGTCACCTGGGCCTTCCGGTTCCGCAGGTCCGCCTCCAGTTGCGCCCGGGCCTCCTCCGTCACTGACGCCAGAGCGACCGTTTCAAGCTGAAGGTCCGCGCGGCTGAGGCGGCTGTAGGACAGCAGGTCCTGGATCAGGGTGTCCATGCGGCGGGCGGCGGCGGCGATGCGCCGGGTATAGTCCCGGCCGGTCGGGTCCAGACGGTCGGCGTAGTCCTCCTGTAACGCGTCGGCAAAGCCCTGCATGGCCCTCAACGGCGCACGCAGGTCGTGCGAGATGGTGTAGGTGAAGGATTCGAGCTCCGCGTTGGTCTCCTTCAGTCTGTCATTCGCCCTGCGCAGGGCTTCTTCCGCCCATCTGCGCTCGGTGATGTCGCGGGTGACCTTGGCGAATCCGCGCAATTGTCCGGTCTCGTCCCGCACCGGGGTGATCACGACGTTGGCCCAGAACCAGGTCCCATCCTTGCGGACGCGCCAGCCCTCTTCCTCATACCGGCCTTCGGCCACGGTGGTCTTGAGTTCCTGTTCGGGCTTGCCGCTCGCCACGTCCTCAGGGGGGTAGAAACGAGAGAAGTGCTGGCCGATGATCTCCTCCGCCCGGTAGCCTTTGATGCGCTGTGCACCCGCATTCCAGCTCGCAATGCGGCCCTCGGGGTCGAGCATGAAGATCGCGTAGTCCCGGACCCCTTCCACCAGGTGCCGAAAAAACTCCTCCCTCTCCCGCAGCGCCTCTTCCGCCTGTTTGCGGTCGGTGATCTCTTTTTCGAGTTTCTGGTTTGCCGGATTCATACGAGCACCTCATCCGGACCTGAATCGTCCGTCCCTTTCGGCAGTTCTATCCAGAACCGGCTCCCTTTTCCGACCTCCGACTCCACCCCTGCCCGGCCTCCCATGCGCTCCACCCCCTTACGCACGATGGCCAGGCCGATGCCGGTGCCGGGGTAGGTCTCCAGGCCGTGCAGGCGCTCGAACACGCGAAAGATGCGTTCGTGGTGTTCCGGGGCGATGCCGATGCCATTGTCTTCCACCCACAGGCGCACCCGCTGGCCGGACGCTTCGGCCCGGACCTGCACGCGGGGCTGTACCCCGGGGGGGGCGAATTTGACGGCGTTCGCCAGCAGATTTGTCACAATCTGGGCCAGGGTGGCGCGATGACCCATCGCCTCCGGAAGCGCCTCCTGAACGGTGATCTGAGCCTCTCGCTCCCGGATCTCCTCCATCTGGGCCAGCGCGTCCTCCACCACCGCCGTCAGGCTGACCGACTGGAATCGAAAGTCCGCGCGGCCGAGGCGGCTGTAGGCCAGGAGGTCCTGGATCAGGGTGTCCAGGCGCTGAGCGGAGGTGACGATATGCCGGACGTAGCCCTGGCCGGCCGGGTCCAGCCGGTCGGCGCAGTCCTCCAGCAGGGCGTCGCCAAAGCCCTGTATGGCCCGAAGGGGGGCGCGCAGGTCGTGAGAGACGGTGTAGGTGAAGGATTCGAGCTCGGCGTTGGTCTCCTTCAGTTCGTCGAGGGCCTTCCGCAGCGTCTCCAGCGTCCTGGCGCGCTCGACGGCGTAGCGGCGGGGGGGCCGGCCTCCAGGAGGCGGATTCGGAGACGCGTTCATCTTTTCGACCCTCTCCACAGGCCGGAGAGCTTTTCGCGGTCCTCGGGGCGCATCTCCCGGAATGCCTCGAACAGAAAGGCGAGGAAGGCGGAGATCAGCAGGCTGGCGGCCCCGGCCCCGGCCACCATCAGCGTGCGCTGGGGTCGGCTGCGGAACAGGGGGGGCACGGCCCGGTCGAGCACCTGGATCGCGGGGGTGGCCTTGGCCTCCTCGTACTTGGCCTCTTCGTACTTCTGCCTCAGAAAGCCGTAGACCGCCTCCTGAATCTTCAGGTCCCGCGTACGCCGCAGGAGGTCCATGCCCAGGTCGGGGACTCTATTGAAAGGGATGTAGACCTGCGGCCCTTCTCCGTCTTTCACGGGTCCGTCGGGGCTTCCAACCATCCGGTCCAGGAGCCTCTGCGTCTCTCTGAGTTCCGCCTCCAGGCCGACCATTTTCTCGTTGGAATCGGTCATGAATTCCCTCCCGGCCCCGATCTTGATCTTCAGCTCTGCGATCTGGTCGATCAGGTGGGACGCGCCCTCGATGGCCGCCTTCGTCTGCTCCTCCAGGTTGACGGCCAGGTGCTCCTGCTGGAAGGCGTTGTAGGCGCGCTCCACCTTCTCCACGTCCCCCTGCGCCCTGGTCAGCTCCTTTTCGAGGTGCTGGCGGAGGCGGCTGGCGCGGTCCGACTTGCTCCGGCGGTAGGCCCGGTCCATCTCCTCGATGACGGCGTTGGTCACGTCGGCGGCGAGCTGCGGAGACTCGGCCTCGAACGACACGCTCAGGAACTCCTCGCGGGAGAGCTGGACGGTGAGCCGCTGGCCGAAGGTCTTGAGGGCCTGCTCCCGGTTCCGGGACTGCCAGAGCCGGTCGAGGTGAAAGCTGTCCATGACCGCCTCGGCCACGGACCGGCTCTTGGCGATGGGGACGAAGTCCTGCGCGGACAGCCCCTGCCCCCCGATCTTGCCCAGGTTGACCGGGCTCTTGCTCAACAGGGCCGCGAGCCCGAAGTCCGACTGCTCCTCCTCCGGGGGGAAGATCGTGGCCTGGGCCCGGAAACGCTCGGCTATGAGCAGACTGAGGACCGCCGTGAGGACCGAGATGGAGAGGACCGAGGTGAGGATCATCCGCCGCCAGCGGACCAGGACCTGAAGGTGATCGAGGAGGTTTTTTTGAGCGTCCATATTAAAGAAAAGGCGAAAGGCGAAAGGCGAAAGGGGATACCGGCCCTCACCTGTTGTCTCACTTCGTTGCGACCCGGATGAGGACGGCGGCGTAGACAATCGACACGATCGTGCTGACGACCTGCATGCCGTCCAGGAACATCCGCCAACCGTCGCGCGGGGGCTTCTCCGGGACGAGGATGGTGTCCCCCGGCTCCACCTGCTGAACGTCGTCGGCGTCGATCCACTTGCCGGTCTTCCCCTTGATCACCCGCACGTTCTTCTCCTGTGCCATCTTGCTGAATCCCCCGGCCAGGCGGATATAGTCCTGGACGCGGTAGGCCGGGTTGTAGAGGAAGGCGCTTGGGCTGGTGACCTGGCCGCTGACGGTCACCGTCTTGGAGGCGCGGGGGATGATGATCCGGTCGTTCCGGGAGAGAACGATGTTTTCTGATTCATCGTGGTCGTGGAGCAGACGCACGAAGTTGACGGCCATCTGGCCAGCCTTCTCCCCCGTCTTGAAGCGCATGTAGTCCTGCTGCTCCTTGGTCAACTGCGCGGGCGCAAAGCTCTTCAGGCGCTCGAACTCCGGGTCCTCCACGTCCCCGCCGGACCAGCGCACCACGGACGCCTGCTCCAGGGAGGCCTCTGCGGTGACGCCCCCGGCGCGTTCCAGGATGTCCCGCAGCCGGTCCTTCCCCTCCTGGATGGGGTAGGGGCCGGGGAACTTCACCTCCCCCTCCACGGTGACGAGTTTCTTGTCGAGCAGGACGTGGAATCGGTCGCCCTTCTGAAGCACGAGATCATGCGCCGGGTCTCCCTCCAGCACCGCTGTCAGTTCGACCTCCATCTGGGTCGTCCCCTGATCCGTCAGACGGAGCAGTTCCGCGCGCCTGCGGTCGGCCCCGTCGACCAACCCGCCGCCGAGCTGGATGAGGGTCGAGAGACGGTCCCCCTCCGCGAACTCGTAGAACCCCTCTTTATTGACCGCGCCGTAGATGCCGATGGAATCCCCTTTGACAGGCACCCGGATCACGTCCCCGTCGGATATAAAGGGGTTGTAGGCCGGGTCTCCGGTTCGGTGCCAGAGGAGGAGGTCGGCCCGGCCCACGACGCGCATCTGACCCGTGGTAAGAGAATCGGGAGGGGTTGCAGAGGCGAGCCCCTCCCGACGATCTGGCCGGAGGATCTGAATGTTCCGCATGGAGGGGAGGACGCCCTGGTTCTGGGGCAGTCCCCCGGCTCGGAGGATGAGTTCAGAGACGCAGTCCACCCCCCTCGCCAGATACTGTCGGGGCCGCTTCACGTAGCCCAGGACGCTCACCGGGAAGACGCGGAGCTGGCCGAGGGTGACGATCACCGAAGCGCCCCGGTAGCGGCTCTGGATGGTCTCCTGAATGCGCTTGAGGGCCTCCCCCAGAGGAACTCCGGCCAGGTCCGTGGCCCCGACGTCGGGGATGACCAGGTACCCCTGCGCGGACACGGGGACGGAGACGGTCTTTCGGACGTCCCCCCCCACGGTCACCAGAAACTCGTCGCCGGGTCCGACGCGGTAGCGCCCGGAGCGGATGACCTCCTGGAGCGCCTGGTCATCCACGACGATGCGCTTGCTCAGGTCGATGGAGGGCTCCTGCGAGGTCTCCTCCTCATCCGGCGAGGAGAAGAGGTCGAGGTCGGAGCGTTTTTTCTTGTCCTGATCTTCTTTGCCGGTCTCGCTCCTGTCCTTCTTCCGGGATTGCGCGAAGGCAGCGGGCAGCGCGAGGACGAGACAGAGGGGAAGGATGAGGAGCAGTCTATACAAAATGGGAATCTCCGGAATAATACAGAAGGCACGGCGCGCTGTGCCCTACGCAGGATACAGCTTCGGATTGTATCTTTTCGCGACGAACCGCGTGGCCTTCGTCAGGTCCAGGTCCGCGACGAGCAGGTCCTCCTTGCCGTAGGGGACGTAGGCCATCATATTCCCCTGGGGGTCGATCAGGCTGGTGGCGGAGTTCTGGTGGCGCATGGCGCAGTTCACGCTCGCGAAATAGACCGTGTTCTCCGCGGCCCGGCACTGCATGGCCTTCTCATAGAACATCTCTCCCCACTTTTTCAGGGTGCGTCCCTTCTTGTCGCTCCCGGTCACCTGGGGCTGGAAGATGACCTGCGCCCCGCGCACCACGGGCCAGCGCACGGTCTCCGGGTAGCGCCAGCCCTCGTGGCAGATGGTGATGCCGAAGGTCGTGCCGTTGACCTTGAAGATCCTCCGCTTTCCGTCCGCGGTGTAGTTCTCCGATTCACCGCCGGGGGTGATCTGGTTCTTCGTCTGGTATCCGAGCACCTTCCCGGCAGGGGAGATGACGAAGGCCCGGTTCTCCAGGCCGAGGTCGCTCACCCACTCCATGCCGACGATGGCCGCGACCCCGGTCTCCCGGCAGCCGGCGCGCACACCCCGGAGGGCCTCCTCCATCGTGGGCTGGTCCGGGGGGAGCAGGTCGAAGTCCGCGCCCCGCAGGCCGGGGAGAAAGGTCTCGGAGAAACAGACGATCTCCACCTTGCGCTTCTTACAGTCTTTGAGCACGCGCCGGATGGTGTCGACGCCGTCGGGGACGGATTTGGGCTGTCTGAAAGCGGCTAATCCTATGCGCAGCATATCCTATTCCTCCCTGGTTCCTTGTGTGTCTACATCCAGTATCAACGCGCGCGAGGTAATCCCTTCCTTTTCCCACGCGCTGCGCATGGCCTCACCCACCCGCTCGCCGCCGTCCACGACGAAGGCGATGAGGGTCGGGCCGGCCCCGGAGATGGCCGCGCCGAGGGCCCCGGCGTCCAGCGCGGCGTCGAACACCCGCGCCATGCCGGGGATGAGGGGGGCGCGGTAGGGCTGGTGGAGCCGGTCTTGCGTGGCCGTCCGGAGGACGCCGAAGTCCCCCCTGGCGAAGGCCAGGGTCACGAGGGCGGTGTGGGTCACGTTGTAGACGGCGTCCTGAAAACGGACCGACTTTGGGAGGGCGGCGCGCGCCCTGGCCGTCTCCAGTTCGAAGGCCGGGATGGCGACCACGGCGCGGATCGGGCCGCCCGGCAAGGCGCGCACGTAGCTCACCTTTCCATCTGTGTGCGCGGCCGCTGTGAACCCCCCCAGGAGACACGGGACGGCGTTGTCGGGGTGGCCCTCGATGTCCGTCGCCAGGCCGATCAGGTCCGCGTCGGACAGGGGGGACCCGCAGAGCCGGTTGGCCGCCATCAGCCCGGCCACGGCCGCCGTGGCGCTGCTGCCGAGGCCCCGCGCCAGGGGGATGGCGGTCTCCATCCGGACCCTGAGGCCGGGCATGGGCCGCCCGAGCCGGTCGTAGACCCTCTTCATGGCCAAGCAGAGGCGGTTGGTCCCGTCCGTCGGGATGCGACCCTCCCCCTCCCCCCGGATGGAGAAGGAGACCTCCCGAACCTCCGTCGTCTCCACGGAGACCCGGTTGTAGAGGGTCAGGGCCAGGCCGAGGGCGTCGAAGCCGGGGCCGAGATTGGCGGTGGTGGCGGGGACGCGAAGGCGGATGCACGGCATGATTTATACCCCTATGAGTTCGACCATGACCGCGTCGGCGACCATCAACCCCTTCCGGGTCAGCCGCGCCCGATCCCCCGCGTGTTCGAGCAGATCGTCCGCGATCAGGCGGTCAAGGCGACGCCGGCCGTCGGGATCGCCCGGGAGTTGACCGAACGGGACGCCCTGCTGCACCCGGCGCAGGCCGAGCAGAATGGCCTCGGACCGGCGTTCGGAGGCGGAGAGGATCTCCTGCCCTGCGATGGCGGTCCCTTCGCCTTCAATCCGTTCGAGGTATCGGGTCAGTCCCCGCACGTTCCACGACCGGCACTCGCCCGTGAACGAATGCGCGGACATGCCCACGCCGAGGTAGTCGGACCCGTCCCAGTAGCCGAGGTTATGGCGGGCGCAGAGGCCGGGCCGGGCGAAGTTGGAGATCTCGTAGTGCTGATAGCCGGCGTCGGTCAGCCGGTCGATGGCCGCCCCGTACAGGACCGCCTGGGTCTCCTCCGGGAGCGGCGTCATCTGCCCGCGCCTCTGCCGCCTGCCGAACTCCGTCCCCGACTCGAGGGTGAGGTTGTAGACCGAGACGTGCTCCGGCCCCAGGGCGATGGCCCGGTCGAGGTGGGATTGCCACAGGGCCACGGTCTGGCCCGGCAGGGCGAAGATGAGGTCTATGTTCACGTTTTCGAACCCGGCCTGCCGCGCGGCGTCGTAGGCCCGGACCGCCTCTTCTGACGTGTGCGTCCGGCCCAGGAGGCGGAGTTCCTGGTCGCTGAACGACTGGACGCCGATGCTCAGGCGGTTGACGCCGAGACGCCGAAGGCCCCGAAATTTCTCCACGTCCGCCGTGCCGGGGTTGGCCTCCACGGTGATCTCGGCCTCCTTCGCCCAGCCTGCGACGGCGTCCACGGCATCGAGGATGCGGCCGATCTCCGGCACGGCCATGGCCGTGGGGGTCCCGCCGCCGAAGAAGATCGTGTCGAACCGGACCGGGCCCGAGAACTCCCGCGCCACCCGTTCCCGGATCTCCCGCCCCACGGCATCCGCATAGCGCGCCGACAGGTGACCCCTCCCGATGACGAACGCAAAGTCGCAGTAAGGGCACCGGCTGGCGCAGAAGGGGATGTGGATGTAGAGACCAAGAGACATAGGGAAATGCAAAGTTCAAAATGAAAAGTGCAAAGCGAAAGCCAGAGGGTTCTATTCTACATTTTGCATTTTGCATTTTGCATTTTGCATCGTCCTCCTTCTTTTTTGGGGTTTTCTACCATTTCAAAATCTTCCGCAGATTCTTCACCTGCGTCCGGCTCAGGGGCACCTCCGTGCCGGCCTCATCCTTCATCTTGAGATGATAGGTGCCGCTGAACCAGGGGATGATCTCCGCCACCTGATGGATGTTGACCAGATAGCTGCGGTGGGTGCGGCAGAAGACGTGCGGGTCGAGGTCGGCCTCCAGTTCTTCCAGGGTGCGGTAGCTGGTCATCCACCGGGCGGAGGGGGTGGCCACGTAGATCGCCCCCTCTTCCACGGTGGCATAGACCAGGTCGGACGCGTCGATCAGGAGGACCTTTCCGGTCCCCCGCACGGAGAGCCGGGAGGTGTAGTGACGCTGCCCCCGGAGGGCATCCAGGAGACTGACGATCCGATCCTGCATGCTCTCCGACGCCTCCATCCGCTCCTTCACCTTCTGGATGGCCGAGGAGAGCCGGGCCCGCTCGATGGGCTTCAAAAGGTAGTCGGTGGCGTTGACCTCGAACGCCTTGAGGGCGTACTGGTCGTAGGCGGTGACGAAGACGACGTAGGGGAGACGGCCACGCTGGAGGAGCTGTTCCACGACCTGGAAGCCCGTCAGGCCAGGCATCTGGACGTCGAGCATGGCCAGGTCGGGGGTGAGGCGGTCGATCATCTGCAGGGCCTCCACCCCGTTGGCCGCCCGGTCCAGGACGGTCACCTCCGGGAAGTCCTCCAGCAGGAAGCAGAGCTCATCCCTGGCCAACTGCTCGTCGTCGGCGATGACGGTTGTGAGGCCCATCTCTCCCATTCTCCCCGATGCGGAAGGCGCCCGACTCCGGAATGTCGGCCCAGACCCGCGTCCCGACGCCGGGCCGGCTGTCGATGTAGAGCCGCACCTCCGGCCCGAAGGCCACCTGCAATCGCTCATTGACGTTGCTGATCCCGATCCCCCGGCCGCCTCCCCGGCCCGTTCATTGGAAATGCCCACGCCGTTGTCCTCCACCTCCACCCGCGTGCCGTGGCCGTTCCGCATCGCTCGCAGCACGATCCTGCCCCCGTCCAGCTTGGGCGCGAGTCCGTGCCGGATGGCGTTCTCGACCAGGGGCTGGAGCATCATGGCCGGCACGAGGACGTCGAGCGCGCCGTCGTCGATGGCCTTGTGGATGCGGAGCTTGTCCCTGCCGAAGCGAATGACCTCGATGTCCAGGTAGGCGTCGATGAACTCCAGTTCCTCCCGCAGCGGCACAAAGTCCTGGTCATTGCTCAGCAGCCGGCGGAGGATGCGGGAGAGTTTGACGATGATCTCCCGCGCCCGGTCCGGGTTCGACCGGATGGAGGAGGCGATGGAGTTGAGCGTGTTGAACAGGAAATGGGGGTTGATCTGGCTGCGCAGGGCCTCGAAGCGCGCTTTCAGGACGAGAGACTCCTGCTCCTTGAGCATCCGCTCCGTACGGGCGCTCCCCCAGATCCGCAGGGGCACCCCCAGGCAGGAGATGGCGCTGACGAACATGCAGAGGAGCGCGATGTTGCTGTGGGGGTCAAAGCTGAAGAGGAGATGAGTTCCGAATTTTCGACTCAGGACCAGGCGCAGGGCCTCCAGGCCGATGCAGACGCCGAAGATCACGGTCCGCCAGTCGATGACCTTGCGCTCCTGTATCCAGGTCTTGATGAACTGATAGGCGTTGAGGACGGGGACGGGAGAGAAGTGCCATATCTCCTCTTTGGAGGGGCACGCCCGGTGGATGCCGCCCCCCCACCAGCCCATAGAGCAGGCCCATCGGAACGGCGAGGAGTTCCCCCCCGAAGAGGGCCGCCGGGATGCCCACCATCAGGCCGACGACGCTCCCGGTGATCGGTCCCGCCACCAGGCCCGCCATCAGGGTTCCGATCAGGCTCAGGTCTGCGGCGTTGTAGTTCAGGAGGATGCGGACGAACACGCCGAAGCCGAGCAGGCCGCCGAGGAGAAGGGCCACGTGCCACCGCTCCCGGAGCGTCCGATGGGGCTGGAACAGGATGCGCCCGAACCTTCCCGACCGGATGAGGATGCTGGCCAGCGCCGCCATCACGCCGACCTGGATCAGCAGCGTGACGAGCAGGAGTTGATCGTCAGTGAGGACTTTGCCCACGGTAACACCCGGTTCAGATTCTCGGCAGCGTGATCCCGATCTGTTTCTGGTATTTTCCCTGCTTGTCCGCGTAGCTCCGCTCGCAGTCCTCGGCCTGAAAGAAGAGGAGCTGGGCGATCCCTTCGTTCGCGTAGATCTTGCAGGGGAGGGGCGTCGTGTTGGAGATCTCGAGGGTGATGTGCCCCTCCCACGCCGGCTCGATGGGGGTGACGTTGACGATGATGCCGCACCGGGCCATGGTGCTCTTGCCGATGCAGATGGCCAGGGCGTTGCGGGGCATGCGGATGTACTCCAGCGTCCTTCCGAGGGCGAAGGAGTTCGGGGGGATGATGCACCACGGACCCTGCAGATCGACGAAGGATTTCGGGTCGAAGTGCTTCGGGTCCACGATGGTGTGGTTGATGTTGGTGAACACCCGGAATTCATCGACGATGCGGAGGTCATAGCCATAGCTGGAGAGCCCGTAGCTGATGACCCCTTCCCGGACCTGCGTCTCCACGAAGGGTTCGATCATCTTCTCGTGGATGGCCTTCTCCCGGATCCATCGGTCACTTTTGAGACCAAAACCGCTCAACATATCTCCGGCCTGCCGGTCGGACATGAGACGCCTCCATCGAAAATCGACTCAAACACATACTCCCGCAAGAATATATAAAGTAGACAAATCGACGGGAGATGTCAAGCGGAGAGCGCAGGGAAAGACAGAATCGGAGAAACGGTGAGATGCTTTTTTCGATTCGCGCATCCGCACCTCCCGGAGAGGTCATGAAAAAGCCCGGCGTCCGTGGGGAAGCCGGGCTTTTCTTTCAAAAGGGTCGGTTATCGCTCAATTGTCGCGGGGCACGGCCATCATCCGGTCCAGCGCCCGCCGTGCGCCCTGGATCACCTCGGCGTCCACGCGGATCTCGTAGCGCTCCTCCTTCAACGAGAGATAGACGTCCTCCAGGCCGGTGACCTTCATGTAGGGGCAGTGCAGGCGGCACCCGATGCAGCCGTCCGCCATGACGAATTCCTTGTCCGGGAAACGCTTCTTCAACTGGTGGATGATGCCGTTCTCCGTGGCCACGATGAAGGTTCTGGCCTCGGGGTGGCGCGCGACGGCGGCCATCATGCCCGTGGTGGAGCAGACCTCGTCCGCGATGTCCACGATGTCCTCCCGGCATTCGGGGTGGGCGATGACCACCGCATCCGGGAAGACCTGTTTGGTCTTCAGGAGGTTGGCCCCCCGGAGCACGTCGTGGGTCGGGCAGGCCCCGTCGTAGATCGCGATGTCCTTATCGGGCACCTGGGCCTGGACCCACCGGCCGAGGTTCCGGTCCGGGGTGAACAGGACCTTGTCGGTCTTCAGGCTCCTGACCACCGCGACCGCGTTGGCCGAGGTGCAGCAGATGTCCGATTCGGCCTTCACCTCCGCTGAAGAATTGATGTAGGTCACCACGGTGTAGCCCGGATAGCGCCGCTTCCAGTCGTCCAGGCTCTCCGGCGTGATGGAATCGGCCAGGGAGCAACCGGCCCCCAGGTGGGGGAGCAGCACCTTCTTGTCCGGGTTGAGAATCTTCGCGGACTCGGCCATGAAGTGGACGCCACAGAACACGATGATCTTCGCGTCCGTCTTCGTGGCTTCCATAGACAGTCCCAGGGAATCGCCGGTGAAGTCGGCGATGTCCTGCACCTCCGGCACCTGATAGTTGTGGGCCAGGATCACGGCCTTCTTCTCGGTCTGGAGGAAATGGATCTTGTCGATCAACTCCTCCGGTGAAAAGGAGAGGCCGTAGGGGGAGTAGGAGGTGGTTTCCGGGGCTTCTGTGACGCACTGGCTCATAAGGCTATCCTCGCACCTTCTTCGGGCCGGATCGTCTCCGTACCACTCGGAAAGATCCGCCAGAACTCTTTTCTGACCAGACCTGTGATCATGGCGCTTTTGCTCGTCCCGTGGTAGCGCGCGATGATCTCAAGCATTTCATAGTCTCTGTCTGTGGCGGAGTAGGTTCGCACTCTGGACTTGTCTTCCCTGGATTTCTCTTCAGACATGAAGCCTCTCCTTCGTAAAACTTCCAGGAGCATTCAAATATTATATAAGAACTTATCAAGAACTTATCAGAATACGGCATAAAATTTATTAAAACTGCAATAAATTTTATATAAATTTTATATTCTGGAATAAAAAATACATAAAACGGGTCCGCCTGTCAACAAAATTCTATAATCTATAATCCACATTATTGGGAGAAGGAGGGGGTTGGGGGGTAGGTGAGGGCCGGAACTCCCTTCTATGTTTCGGGGGGTTCAAGCGTCTCCCGAACGAACAGGACGAGGGTGAGGACGGCCAGCAGGCCGACGCCCGCCATGGCGAACGCCGCGGTGCGCAGGCCGAGGAGGTCGGCCAGGCGGCCCACGGCGAGCGGCCCCCCGGCGCTGCCCACGTCCCCGATGAGACGCCAGACCCCCAGGAACTCGCCCATGGACTCCTTCGGGGCCAGGTCCGCGCCCAGGGTCATCATCGTGCCGGAGCCGATGCCGTTGCCCAGGCCGAGGACGGTCGTGGCGGCGAGCAGGCCATAGAAGGTGCTGGAGAGGGGGACGAGGGCCATGCCGAGGGCCTGGACCAGGAAGGAGGGGACGGAGGCGTACTTCCTGCCGAAGCGGTCCATAATCACGCCCGCGGGGTAGAACATGGCCATGTCCAGGGCCGAGGAGATGCTGAGGACCCAGCCGAGGGACCGGACGTCCAGCCCGACCACGTCGGCCCCGTAGACGGGGATGAGGATGTGCCGGGAGGCCCGGATCATCTGGGCGAAGACCTGCGCGGACCCGGCGGCGGCCAGCTCCCGGTAGTGCCCCCTCAGGACGCGGCGGAGGTGACCCGGCTCGCCCGCCCTGCGGAGGGAGGGGCGGTCGGTCTCCTTCACGAAGAGGGCTGCGAGGACGAGGGCGATGGTCGCCAGGACGGCGAACAGGAAGAACGGCGTCCGGAGGCCGAAGGCCGCGCCCAGCGCGCCCCCGATGGCCGGGCCGGTGAACGTGCCCAGGCGTCCGATGCCGCCGAAGATGGAGATGGCCCGGCCCCGCTCGCGCACCTGCGTCACGCCGGCGATGTAGGCGTGACGGGAGAGGCCCCACATCGCGTCGCCCGCGCCGGCCAGGAGGCGGTAGGCGACCAGTTCCGGGAGGGTGCGCGCCCAGGTCATGGACAGGGCGGACAGGGCCACGCAGCTCACGCCGATGAGCATGGAGGGCTTCCTGCCGATGCGCCTGAGCAACATCCCGGCCGGGACGTCGCTGATCAGGGTACCGATGCCCTCGGAGGCCAGGGCCAGGCCCACCAGGCTGTAGGAGAGCCCGAAGGATTTGGCGTAGAGCGGCATGATGGGCAGGAGCAGCCCGTTGCAGAAGGAGATGAGCAGGGTGGGGAGGTAGACGGACAGGAACATGAGGAAGGCGTTGAGGAGTCTCTTTTCTGTCGGAATTTAAATGCCCCCTATGTTACCACAACGCACGGCATAAGTCAAACGAAAAGAGGGCCAAATTCCTCTTGACAAATCAGTTGAGCAGGCTATCATGGGGCAAAATATTCAAAGGAGGACCGTCATGAAAATCCTGTTGAACCTGGAGCTGGAGGACCGGCACGTGGCGCAAATTCGGGCCGTATCGGACCGGGTGGAGGCGATCCGGGCCGGGGCGACGGAAGAGGTCCTGAAGGCAATGCCAGAGGTGGAGGTGGTGTTCGGGGGGCTCAGCCGGGACATGTTCCGGCGGGCGGAGAAGCTGCGCTGGGTGCAGTCTTGGGGGGCCGGGGTGGACGGGATGCTCACCCCGGAGTTCGTGGAGAGCGAGGTGGTCCTGACGAGCGGCAAGGGGACCGTGGGGGTACACTTGGCCGAGCACGCGATGGCGCTTCTGCTGGGGCTGACGCGGGGCATCGCGCACGCGGCACGAAGGCCGACGTGGGGATCGCAGCGCCCCATCCGGGATGCGGCGTGGGAGCTGGTCGACCGCACAATGGGGATCGTGGGCCTGGGGGGCACGGGGCGGGACCTGGCGGTCCGGGCGCACGCCTTCGGGATGCGGATCATCGCGGTGGACCCGGAGCCAGTGGCAAGGCCCGACGGCGTGGAGGCCTGCTGGCGGATGGACCGCTTCCACGACCTGCTGGCCGAGTCGGACGTGGTGGCGGTCTGCGCGCCGCTGACGCCGGAGACGGAGGGGATGTTCGACCGGGAGGCGTTCCGGAGGATGCGCCGGCACGCCCTGCTGATCAACGTGACACGGGGGAAGATCGTGGACGAGGCCGCGCTGGTAGAGGCGCTGGGGCAGGGGCTGATCGGCGGGGCGGGGCTGGACGTGCTGCCGCAGGAGCCGCTGCCGGAGGACCACCCGCTCTGGCGGATGGAGAACGTCCTGATCACGCCCCATGTGGCCGGAGGGTCGCCGAACCGGCAGGACCGGATCGTGGGGCTGTTCTGCGAGAACCTGCGGCGGTTGCTGGCCGGAGAGCCCCTGCTGAGCGTGATCGACAAGCGAAAAGGATACTGAAATAAACTTCACTCCAGAGAACACGGAGAAAAACGGAGATAGGATGTGAATCCGGTGACTGTGAGTTCCTCGCAGATCCTCCCGGCAGACCGCCGGGTGGACTGGATCGTGGGTGTTCCGGGCGGGATTCCGGCCGACAGGCCGGTGTGGAAAAATATCACAGATCCCCCCTACGGCGCGGACCCGACCGGCGCCAGGGATGCCAGTCCCGCCTTCAACCGGGCCCTGGAGGACATGCCCGAGGGCCACGCGCTCCACGTGCCACCAGGGATCTATCGGCTGGACAGCGGCATTCGCTGGCAGGGCAGCCACAGGACCCTTCGCGGTGCGGGACCCGGGGTATCCAGGCTGCTGTTCTACGGTGGCCTGGTCGACATGGGACCCGGCGCGCCCCGGGAGCGCACGGGGCTCGACCTCAACGCCAGGCGGGACGGCCTCACCGTGGACGCCGACCTGAGCCAGGACGGGGTGAAGGGCGAGACGCACATCCATCTGGCCACCCTTCCTCCCTGGGTGAAGCCGGGACACCTCTACATCACCGACCAGTTGGACGACCCTGACTTCGTCAGGTCCGGCGGGGAGAAGAAAGGGGGCACAAGCCCCCGGGAGCGGGCCGGCAACGGTCCCCGGGGGCTGGGCCAGATCGTTCGGGTGACCGCCGTCCAGCAGAACGGACCCTCTGACTTTCAGGTCGACTTCGAGATCCCGCTCTATTACGGCTTCCGGACCTCGCAACAGGCTCAGATCGCCATGGCCGGATATGACGCCGAGTCCGAGTCGCCCCTGTTCAACTGCGGGATCGAGGACCTTCAGATGGAGGGCAAGTATGCGACAGGCTGGTCCAAGGGGGTTCCCGGACACTTCATCCGGATGGACAGTTGCGCGAACTGCTGGGTGAAGAACGTGGAGGGAAACAATGTCCCGGCCAACTGCCACCTGTGGGCCTCCTTCTGCTATCGCCTGGAGATCCGCGACTCCTGCTTCCACGACGCCCACGGCTACGGAGGCGGGGAGGCCTACGGCATCGGGTTCTACAACGTGACGAGCGCCTCGCTGGTGGAGAACAACATCCTCCGGCATCTCCACGGCCCGATGGTGGCCTGCTACGGCGCCTCCGGGAATGTGTTCGCGTACAACTACGTCTTCGAGGGGGCCGGGGAGTGGCGGCAGTTCCCCTCGGTCTCCACGCACGGCGCCCACGCCTACATGAACCTCTGGGAGGGGAATCACGGCGTGAAGACGCTCGCGGACTGGACGTGGGGCAGCGCCAGCCACGGCATCCTCTTCCGCAACCGGCTGGTGGGCTGGGAGCCAGGCGGCGTCACCGATCAGTGCGCCATCTCCATCGAGTACTACAACCGAAAATGGAGCGTGATCGGCAATGTGCTGGGCACGGCGGGCTATCACACGATCTATGAGCGGAAGAACGGTGAGCCGGGGCAGCCGACGGACAGGGTCATCTACAAACTTGGATACGAGATGAACGTGAACTTCCGTCAGCCGCCTCACGATGACCTGGCCACGATGGACCTGTTCCGGCACGGGAACTGGGACGCCGCCACCCGGTCCGTACAGTGGGATTCCCAGATCCAGGATCACGACCTTCCCCCGTCGCTCTACCTGAAGGCAAAGCCGTCCTGGTTCGGGGACCTCCCCTGGCCCGCCTTTGGCCCGGACACCCCCGGCCTGGAGGGGAAGATCCCCGCCCAGGTGCGGTTCTGGGGCGCTGCCGCTCCCCCGAGTTTCGTGCCTCCGGCGCCAGAGGGTTGACCATCACTAGAAACTGTGTGAAGGGGTAATGACATGGACATCGAAGCCATACGCGCGGGCATCCCGGCGCTGAGAGAGACGACCTTTTTCAACACGGCAGGGATCGCGCCGATGCCGTCGGTCGTGGCCGACGAGGTGGTGGGCCTGATTCGCTGGGAGGAGATGCAGGGGCGCTACCGGCCGGACGTGATGGAGGTCATGAGCGGGCGGGCGGAGGAGACGCGCCGGACCACGGCCCAATTCTTCGGCGTGACCCCGGAGGAGATCACGTTCACGCACAGCATCTCGGAGGGGCTGAACATCATCTCGGAGGGCCTGGACTGGAGGGCCGGGGACGAGGTGATCATCACGGACCAGGAGCACACGTCGGGCTACATGCCCTGGGCCCTGCGGGCCGAGCAGCAGGGCGCGGTCGTGAAGCGGCTGCGGCTGATGCCGGACCCGGAGGGGATCGTGGACCGCCTGCGGGGCCTGCTGACGGACCGGACGCGCGTGGTGGCCCTGAGCCACGTGACGAGCAGCCTGGGGATTCGCCTGCCGGCGGCGGAGATCGCGCGGGTCGGGCGCGCGGCCGGGGCCCTGGTGGGGTTCGACGGGGCGCAGGCCGCTGGGCAGTTCCCGATCGACCTGCGGGAGATGGGGTGCGATTTCTACGCGGCGACCAGCTACAAGTGGTGCCTGGGACCTTACGGGGTAAGTACGCTCTACGTGCGGCAGGGAACCCTCCACCGGATCGCCGTGCGGCGCTCGGGGGCTCACGCGCCGGTGAAGGTGGACATGGAGGCCGGGACGTTCGCGTTCCCGGACACGGCCCGGAAGTTTGAGTTCGGGGCGCGGAACCTCCCGCTCCGGATCGGCTATGGGCGCACGCTGCGCTACCTCTCGGAGGTCGGGCTGAAGGAGATCGAGGCGCGGGTCCAGGACACGGTGCGGTATTTCAGAGGCCGTGTCACGGAGATCCCGGGCGCGCGGGTCCAGACGCCGGAGCGGTTCGCGGCAGGCGCGCTGAACGTGGCGGTGGAGGGCGCGGACCCGAGGGCGCTGCAGAAGGCGCTCTGGGAGCAGCACCGGATCGTGGCCGTCAGTCCGGCGGGGGGGCTCCGGTTCTCGGTGGCGTTCTTCACGACGCGGGAGGAGGTGGACCGGGTCGTGGAGGCGCTCAAGCAGGCAGTCCGTTAGTTCGTGGCGCGGGTTCATCCATGGAGGAATCATGAAAATCACCGACGTCCAGGTCTTGCACATCGACCGCTACCTCTTCGTCCAGGTTCACACGGATGCGGGCCTCACCGGCCTTGGAGAATCGGGCACGTGGGGGTATCTCGAAGCGTCCGGGCAGGTGGTTGAGACGTTCAAACGCTACCTGATCGGACAGGACCCCCTGCGGATCGAGCACCACTGGCAGTATATGTACCGTTGCACCCACTTCCGGGGGGCGGCCATCATGGGCGCACTGAGCGCCATCGACATCGCGCTGTGGGACATCGCGGGGAAGCACTTCGGGGTCCCGGCCTATCAGCTTCTGGGGGGAAAGTGTCGGGACAAGGCGCGGGTCTACGGCCATGTGTACGGGCGGACCAAGGAGGAGCTGATCCGGGGGTGCGTGGATGCGAAGGCGAAGGGCTACACGGCCGTGGGGCATCTGACGCCGTTCCTGGACGAGCCGCGCGGGACGCCATATTACAAGGCACACTCCGAAAAGATTCACGACGCAATCGAGACCGTGCGCGCCTACCGCGAGGCCGTGGGCGACGAGGTGGACCTCTGCATCGAGATCCACCGGCGGATGGACCCGGCGGAGGCCATCGTCCTGGCGCGCGGCATCGAACCTTACCGCCCCTACTTCCTGGAAGACCCCATCCGGCCGGACAACTTCGACGCGATGGCGGAGGTCGCGCAGAAGATCCACATCCCGATCGCCACGGGGGAGCGCATCCACACCATTTACGAGTTCGAGATGCTGCTGGCGCGGAACGCGGTCCAGTACGTGCGGCCGGACGTCTGCATGGCCGGGGGGATCTCGCACTGCAAGAAGATCGCGGCGCTGGCCGAGGCGCACCACGTGGGCGTCGTCCCTCACAACCCGCTCAGCCCGGTCAGCACGGCGGCGTGCGTGCAACTCGCGGCCTGCATCCCCAACTTCGCGCTCCAGGAGTACCCGAGCGGGGAGCACGAGCCGCCCAAGAGCGAGATCGTGAAGGGCGCGTTGAGGCTGGAGAACGGGTTCCTGATCATCCCGGACGCGCCGGGGATCGGCGTGGAGCTGGTCGAAGGCGCGCAGGAGAAGTATCCTCCGAAACCGAGGTCGCTCACGACGCGGCTGCACGTGGACGGGTCGGTGGTGGACCAATGAAAATCACGGGCTTTGACCTGGATGCCGTCCATGTGAACCACCGGGGGGACTGGGTCTTCGTCCACGTGAACACGGACGCGGGCCTCCGGGGGGTCGGGGAGCTTCTGGCAGGGAAGAACTACGGGGGGCGCGTCGCGGCCCTGCGCGAGATGGAGAAGGCCCTGGTGGGGCGGGACCCGAGGCGGATCGCGCAGGTCGTCCACGAGTTCTCTCAGGGAAGGCCGGGGCGGGACCGGGTCTGCGCCCTGAGCGCGGTGGAGCAGGCGCTCTGGGACATTCTGGGGAAGTCGCTGGGCGTTCCGGTCCACGCGCTGCTGGGCGGGGCCTGCCGGGAGGAGGTCCGGCTCTACGCGAACATCAACCGGGCGACCGTGGACCGGACGCCGGAGGGGTTTGCCCGGAACGCGGCGGCGGCGGTGGCCGAGGGGTTCGACGCGGTCAAGCTCGCGCCGTTCGACGGGATGCCGATGATGGACAGCGCACAGGAGGCGGAGCCGGGCATCGCGTGCATGCGGGCGGTGCGGGAGGCCATCGGGCCGGACGTGGACCTGATGATCGACTGTCACAGCCATCTGACCGTCAAAGGGTCTCTGGAGGTGGCCGACGCGCTGCGGGACCTGAATCTGTTCTGGTTCGAGGAGCCGACGCCGGAGTCCGACGTGGAGGCGTGCCTGGAGGTGAAGCGGCGTTGCGGCCTCCGGACCGCAGGCGGGGAGCAGCGGATGCTCCGGCAGGGGTTCCGGGAGGCCCTGGAGCGGGGGATGATGGACGTGATCATGCCGGATGTGACCGTGGTCGGGGGCATCGGGGAGTTGAAGCGGGTGGCGGACATGGCCGAAGCCTACGGGATCCCCACTTCGCCGCATGGGCCATTCGGGCCGGTGATGATCGCGGCCGGGGTCCAGGCGATGGCGGCGCATCCCGATTTTCTGATCCTGGAGTTCGGGTGGGGGGAGGTCCCCTGGCGGCGCGATCTGATCACGCCCCCGGAGCGGATCGAGAAGGGACGGATGGCCACAGGGGACGCGCCGGGACTGGGGGTAGATCTGAACATGGAGGGGGTGGAGGCGCACCGGGTGCCGGTGTAGGGAATTGCAAATTGCAAATTGCAAAAATGCGCCTGCGGTTTGAAATCGCGTGATCGTGCTCAAAAAACGCTTGACAGGGGGACGAAGTTTGTTGGTAACCGTTCAGATGGTCTGGAGCAGTGAGGGAGGTGTCTCCCCCCTCAGGTGCGCCTCGCAGGCAGCCGTGAGGTAATCGAGCACATTGCGCTTCTGCTGCCTCAGGGTGGTCACGACCGTCATCATCCGCTCCACATACCGACT
>SICM01000071.1 GCA_009694805.1 Candidatus Latescibacterota bacterium | reverse complement strand
GATACTTCAGGTCATAGACGGCATGGGATGATCTTTGGATAGCCATACCGTCAATATATCAAACCCAAACCACGATTATCAACTCAAAACCCCCGCTTTCCTCCCCTCAGTAGAACTGAGGGGCATCCAGCGGGTCTTTTAGTGAAATAAAATTTACATAAATAAAGACAGGCGTTACATCTGCGCACATAAAAAATGAGGCTGGAGATGGGAGACCTGTCACCAGCCTCCAGCCTCCAGCCTCTGCCCTGTCCGCTTCGGCTACTTCGCCCCGATGCCGTGCCGCTGCGGGCCGTGGATGTAAGGGCCCAGCATCACGGCCCGCTGTTCCTCCGTCATATCCTTCGTGAACTCCCCCCACCGGCTCTCCGGGGACGTGTGCGGCCCGCCCGCGCGAGCCATGAACCCCGCCGCGAACTTGTAGAGGACCGACCGGCGCTCGCCCGCCCCCTTCCAGGGCAGGGTCCCGTGCGAGGTCCCCTCGCAGAAGAGCAGCACGTCCCCGGCCTTCATGGCCACCTGCTTCACGCACCCCCGGTCGTTCTCCACCGTCAGGACCCCTTTCGGCGCCCGGTAGTTGGACTTGTGGCTGCCGGGCACGCAGCAGAACCCCCCGTCGCCAGGGTTCACGTCCGTGAACTGCCAGGCCACGGTCACGCCCCCGCAGAACATCCTCCCGTTCTGGTGAAAATAGTTGACGCAGGCGTTGAGCGGTTCCCCCGCGCCGTGGAGCTGGTGCCCCTCGGTCCCCTCCTTGGCGGCGATCAGGAGCGGACCATGATCCAGCCGGTAGCCCGGCCCCATCATCTCGTACATATAGTTGACGATGTTCGGGTGGACCAGCAGGTTTCGGAACGGCTCGCACCAGGGCCGCTCCCACCCCAGCATGCCCGTCAGTTCCAGCCGGCCGCCCGTCCCCGTCAGGGTCTTCGACCCGCGCGCCAGGGGGTCGTCCAGAGAGCGCGGCCGGATCTGCTCCCCGTGGTGGTCGAGGGCCGCATTGCACGCCCCCACCTCTTCGGGGGTCAGGGCGTTCTCCACGACCAGGTAGCCCCAGAGGTCGAAGAAATACTTGTCATCCTCGGTCATGTGTCTCATATCCGGGCCTCCTTCCCTCTCAATGAACGGACTTTTTGAGTCAGACGCACAGGATTCATGATAAACCCGGCCCTTAACCCCGTCAAGCAGAATATACGGAACCCGCTACACGTCTCCATTTTTCCTTGCGCTGGCGACAAAAGGAACCTATTTTACACCCTTCCATATTCAACACTCGACACTTAGCGATCTGGAGGCCCCATGATCAAGATCGACGGCATCGTGCCCATTATCCCGACCCCTTTCTTCGAAGACGGAGGGATCGACTTCGAAAGCCTGAAAAGGCTGATCGACTACAGCATCGCGGCCAAGGCCAGCGCCGTCTGCCTGCCCGCCTACGCCAGCGAGTTCTATAAACTCTCGGAGGCTGAGCGGTTCGACGTGGTGAAGACCGCCGTGGAACAGGCGCGGGGACGCATCCCGGTGATCGCCCAGGTCAACCATCCCTCCGCGCGGCTCGCCGCCGAGGCGGCAAGACGCGTGCAGGACCTGGGAGCCAGCATGGTCTCCTCCGCCGCGCCCCGCCTCTTCGCGCTAACCGAGGAGGACCTGCTCCGCCACTTCACCCACCTGGCGAAGGCCATCCGACTTCCCCTGCTCGTCCAGGACTTCAACCCCGGCGGCCCCACGGTCGGGGCCTCGTTCGCCAGGCGTCTGAAGGAGGCCGCCCCCAACTTCGCCTACCTCAAACTGGAGGAGCCGATGATGGGGGAGAAACTCAAGGCCATCCTCAGCGCCACGGGGGATGCGGTGGGCGTCATGGAAGGCTGGGGCGGGCTCTACATCCTGGAACTGGTCCCGGCGGGCATCTGCGGCGTGATGCCGGGCCTGCCCCTCACCGAACTGCTCGACCGGGTCTTCCGCCTCATGAAGGCGGGGAAGAACGACGAGGCGTTCGACGTCTTCTCGGCCATCATGCCCTACATCCTGTTCTCGCTCCAGAACATGGAACTCTTCCACCACGTGGACAAGGGGCTCCTGGTCGCCCGGGGCCTGCTGCCGGGGGCGCACGTGCGGGAGGCCACCCTCCGCGTGGACCCCACCAGCGCGGCCTACGGCGACCTGCTCACGCGCAAGGTCCTGGAGAAGCTCGATCAGCTCAACATCCCTCGAAATCCGCTCCATGGGTGATCATAAAGAATCCGCTGTGAGAGCGCTCCCCGCCCCCTCCATCTGGAGCGACCTCCTCAACCGGCGCTTCGTCACACAATGGGTCATCTCCTTCTGCAACGGGACGCTCACGGCCCCCACCAACTCCCTGCTGGCCATCTACGTCGAGTCCGTGCTGCACCGCCCCCCGATCTTCTCCGCGGGCCTGCGCGCATCCCTGCTCGTCCTGGGTGGACTCGTCTCCCTCCTGGGCGGGGCCCTCAGCGACAGCCTGGGCCGGAAGCAGACCTATCTGCTGGGTCTCACCGGGCCGGTCCTGTCGGGATTCATGTTCTTCAGTGACTCCCCCGCAATCCTCGTGGCCATCTGCGTCTACAGCGGGATCTGCTGGGGGTTTCAGACCACGGCCTCGCAGAGCTACATGATGGACGCCGTGCCCGGCCGGAGCCTCGGCTTCGGCGCGGCCGTCTACTTCATCGGCTTCACCCTGGGCAATTCGCTGGGCAACCTCGTCCTGGCCCCGCTGTCCGACACGCTCGGCTTCCGGACGATGGGCGGCATCATGGTGGGCGGGATGGCGGCCCTGTTCATCGGGACGGCCTTCCTGCTCCCCGGCGGTCGCCCGGAGGGCCTCCGGTCGTCCAGGGGCACGTTCCGGAAGACGATGGGGAACTATTCAGGGATGTTCCGCCAGCCCATCGTCCTCAGGCTGATGGGGATGCAGTACCTGAGGACCTGTTACTGGGGGGTGGCCACGCTCCTCATCCCCCTGCTCATTTTCCGCGCCACCGGCACGAACACCGCAGCCGCCCACTACACCGCCGTCAGCCTCATCATCGCCGCCTGCTTTCAGATGGCCGCGGGCAGGCTCTGCGACCGGTTTGGTCGGCGTCGCCCCCTCGTCGTCGCCATCTCCGCCGTGACCCTGAGCGCCCTCGGCGCGGCCCTGTTTGCCCGGTCCTACATCGGCCTCTACGTCTTCGGCGTGATCGGCGCAGCCTCCGCCTGGTCCCTCTCCACCATGATGCCTGGGGTGATGAACGACATCGCCGACGAAGAGGAGAAAGGGCGGATCGTGGGGGCCACACACCTGGCCTGGAGCCTCGGCATGACCTCCGGCAACCTGGGCGGAGGGTGGCTCGTGGAAATCTACACGGGATTGCCGTTCTACGTGGCCACGGCCTTCTGCGCCCTCGCCTCTGTCCTGGCCTGGGGCATCTGCCAGCGCATCTATCCGAAAAGGCAGGGATGAGAATCGGCCTTTTGACCTTCGTCTGCGCGCTGATCCTGTATGTCTGGACCGCCGCGCCGACCATCGCCTGGGGCGGGGGGGACAGCGCCAAGCTCGCCCTCTGGGTGCATCGGGGAGAGATCGGCTATGCGGCGGAGTCCCACCCCCTCTACGTGACCCTGGGTCGCCTCTTCGCCTCGCTCCCGCTGGGCGGGGACCTGGCCTACAGACTCAACCTCTTCTCCGCCGTCTGCGCCGCCCTCGCCGTCTGCGCGATGTGCGTCCTCTGCGGGGAACTGACGGGATCGGCCTTCGCCGCTGCGTGCGCCGCCGCGGCCTTCGCCCTCTCCCACACCTTCTGGCTCCACGCCGTCCTGACCGAGGTCTACGCGCTCCACCTCCTCCTGCTCCTGTCCGCGCTGGCCTGTCTCCTGCGATGGGACCGGACCGGAAAAAATCGGGACCTCTACCTCTCAGCCGGTCTTCTCGGGGCCGGCGTGGCCAACCACATCCTGACGGTCTGGGCCCTGCCGGGCGTCGTCTATCTCATCTGGAGCCGGGGCAGGGTTGCCCCCCACCCTCCCCCATTCCAAGGGGCAAAGCCCTTGTCTCCCCCTCCCTCCCCCACCCGTGGGGGGAGGGAGGGGGCAGGGGGTGGAAGGGGGGGAGTCCGCCTTCTGGGTGGAGTTGTGGCGGCGGGGTGCCTCGGGGCATCGCCCCTCCTCTACGCGATGGCGAAAGGGGCGTCACAATTCGGCCTCTTCTCCGTCTTCCGGACCGCGACCGGCCTGGGCAGCGCGGGCCATATCACCTTTCACCTGGAGCGTCTCCCCCTCTATGGCGCCTATCTCTTCTACCAGTTCCCGGCCCTTGGCTTCGCCCTCGGCTGGGTCGGCCTCTACAGGCTGTTCCGGCGGGACCGGCGCATCGCCCTCGCGCTGGCGCTGATCGGCGTCCCCTACCTCCTCTTTCCGGTGGTATGGGACTTTCGCGACCACTACCAGTTCGCCCTGTCGTTCTACGCCTGCTTCGCCGTCGGGATCGCGCCGGGGATCTGTGCGCTCTCCCATCGCCTTTCGGGACGTCGTGTCGAGGCCCTGGCGCTCGGCCTCCTCATCGGCCTCCCGCTGATCACCTACGCCTCGGCCCCGGCCCTCTGTCGCCTCCTCCACGTCGATCCTGTCAGGGCGCGGACCCTCCCACACAGGGATAATGCGCGCTATTTTCTCTGGCCGTCCAAACGCGGAGACGACGGCGCGAGGCGCTACGGGACCGGGGCCCTGCGGGCCGTCGCCCCGGACGCCGTCATCGTCGGCGACTACACCCCGGCCCTTGTCCTCACCTATCTGCGGGAGGTGGAGGGCCTTCGGCCGGATGTGACCATCCGCTACACGGCAGACGTGCAGGAACAGCTCCGGCTGATCGCGGAGCAGATCGACCATCGCCCCGTCTACGCAGCGACCCTGGAAGACCGGGCCGGCCTCTCCGCCCGCCTCTACCTCCGCCGGGACACCCTGCCGCCCGATTACGAAGTCATCCCGGAACCACCTGTCTATCGAGTTGTAAAGAAAAACTGATCCCTCTGAGGAACAGCCTTAGCAAAACGACAAACGGCGCGCCGTCAGAAACCCCCACCACCAGAGCCAGGCAGAAGCAACCCACTCGCCGGGGGCACAAATTTCGGTGCGTCCAAGCCTCTCCGGCGTCTGAGGAGCGTGCTTCTTTTGCCCAACTTTTCTTGCACGAGCAAGAAAAGTTGGAAAATGGAATAGCACCTCCGAAGCGGCGGGGATAGAACTCCCTATCTCTCCATGCAAACACACTCTCTCACCCATCACCTCGAGCGCCCGCTCCTCACCCTCCTCGCCCTGCTCCCCCTGCTCGCCCTCGCGCACGGGTTCGTCCGGGACGTGCCCCCCTTCCTCACGCTCCCACTGGCTTTCGCAGCCCTCCTCCTGCTGCCCGGCTGGCTCCTCCTCCGTCGCCTGCCGGCGCTCGGCGCCGTCGGCCCCGTCGAGGCCCTCCCCCTCGCCTTCGCCCTCGGCCTTTCGGTCTTCGCCGCGGAAGGGACCCTCGCCTTCCTGCTCGGCCTCTCCTGCGCCCGCCTGTGCGATCTCTCAGCGGTCGTCTCCCTCGGCCTGGCCTGCTGGCCCGTGGCCGGGACGGTGCGCCTGCGAAAAACCTGGAGATGGGAGTGGCTCATCCTCCTGGCCGGGGTCGGCCTCGCCCTGCTCGCCTTCCACCTCGGAGGCTACCAGCCGTCCGGCAACGACACCTGGTACCACATCGCCAAACTCCGCCGGATGGCGGGGATGGAGCGCATTGCGGAGACCGACGTGATGTTCCAGGGGACGCCGGCCAGCCCCTCCTACGGCTACAACATCTGGCACCTGGCCACAGCGACGCTGGCCAGACTCTCGGCCGCCGACGCCTTCGCGGCCTGGTTCTACCTCATCCCCCTCCTCGTCGTCCTCCAGGTCGCGGCCTACTACGCCTTCGTGCGCGCCCTGTTCGGGGACGACGCCCTCGCCTTCTGCGCCGCCTTCGTCTTCATCGTCTTCATCCTCCTGGACGCACAGGGGATGTCCTGGGCCGCCGCCCCGGTCCCCTTCCCGGTGGCCTACCACCTCCTCTTCTTCCCGGCCCTCACCCTGGCGCTCCGGGCCCTGGACGACCGGGGCCCTGGCCTCCGGGTCGCATCGGGGTTCATCGGAGGGGCGGCGTTCGCGGTCCACGCCTTCGCGCCGTTCTACGTCCTATTCGCCGCAGGCGGGCTGGCCCTGATGACCCGCATCTTCCGCCGGGGCGAGGACCGGGCCGTCCGGTCGCTCCTGCTCGTCTGCCTCTGGGTCGCCCTGTTCGCCCTCCCCTACGGCCTCATCCGGTCCCGCGCCTACAGCCCCGTGGGGACCTACTACCTCTCCGCGGAGGCGGACAAGGTCCTGCGCCTGACGGAGGACCTCTACGCCGTCCACCCCCGTTACCTGCGCCGGATGCCCGTCCGCATCGCCGGATTCCTGCTCTTCCCCCTCGCCCTCGCCGCCGTCAAACGCCGCCGGTGGGCCCTCTACGCCGCCTCCGGCATGGCCCTGCCCCCGCTGGTCATGTTCAACCCCTGGCTCGTCCCGGCCATCGCCCAGCGCGCATCGCTCACGTTCGTCTCCCGGATGCTCGTCCTCTTCCCGGCGGTGGAGGTCTGCGCGGCCACGGCCTTCTGCACCCTCCTCCCCATCCTCGCCGCCCGGTGGAGAAGGTCCCGGCGGGGACGCTGGAAGGCGTTGCTCGGCGTCTCGGCCCTGGCGTCTCTGGCGTGGGCAGGGGGACCGGTCGCGCGCGCCTGGCTGGAGGGGCACAGGGAGGTCGCCACTGCGGGGATCGCCGGGGGGATCGCGCTGCTGATGGTCATCGCCGTGGTCGCGACGGCCTGGTCCGCTCTGAACCGGGGGGAGAGGTGGCCCCGCTGGAACCCCTTTCCCCACCCCCCCATACCCGGCCTGGCCATGGGCCTTTCCGTCGCCCTCGCTGCCCTCGCCTGCGCCATCTTCCTCCCCCCGCTGGTCAGGGACTACACGGACCCGCAGCACTACCTGACGTTCGGGCAGGCCGTCCGGCCGGGGGGCGCGATGGGGTTTCTGAAGGCCTCACCCGGCCCCGCCGTGGTCCTGGCCGACGCCGCCCTCAGCCCGAAGATCCCGGCCCTCACCGGCCACTATGTCGTGGCCACGGCCTATTCCCACGACCCGGTCTCCGACTGGGCGGAGCGGCAGGCCCTCACCCGAGCGGTCCTCTCCGCAGAGGGCCCCTGGGAGGAGGCCGTGGCGGGTCTGCGGCGCTACGGGGTGGGCTACGTCGTGGCAACCCGGGACCCTGAACAGGCCGTGTCCCGCCTCGACGCGCATCCGGAGATGTTCCGGAGGTGCTACGAAGGGGAAGGGCTCATCATCTGGAAAGTGTTTTGAAAGATGAGCAGTCAGATGTCAGATGTCAAATAGCAGATGTTTTTCCTGACTACTGTATTCTATAATTCTGTACTCTGGAGACGCGCGTGAAGGTCCTGCTGATCGAACCTGGGGGCTGGGGAGGCATCTGCCACTACACCTACAACCTGGCGCAGGCGCTCTGCCGGACCGGGATGGAGGTGGCCCTGGTCACAGACCGGGACTACGAACTGCGTGACCTGCCCAGGTCCTTCCGGCTGATCGATACCCTCCAGGTCCGGGAGGGCTACTGGCGGTCCATCCGCGCCATCGCAGGGGTCTGGCAGCAGATGCGGCCCGACCTCATCCACGTGCAGGCCACGCTCTCGGCCCGGCGGGACTGGGCCTGGTTTCCGGCCTGCAACCTGCTGGACATCCCCATCCTGGTCACGGCGCACAACGTCCTGCCGCACGACCGGGAGGAGCGCGAGGCGTTCGGGATGGTCTTCGCGCACAGCGTCATCTACAGGGCCGCCGACGCCATCATCGTCCACGGGGAGGCCAACCGGCGCGACCTGCTGAACCGCTTCTCCGTCCCAGAGGACCGCGTCAGCGTCATTCCGCACGGGGACTACACATTCGCCGGGGGCTGCGTCGGGAAGGCGGAGGCCCGCAGCCGTCTGGGCCTCGGCCCGGAGGACAGGGTCGTCCTCTGCTTCGGGACCATCCGTCCCTACAAGGGCATCCACCACCTCATCCCGGCGTTCGGGCAGGTCTTTCGGGCGATCCCGCAGGCCCGCCTCCTCATCGCCGGGCAACCCATCGGCGTCGACCCGCAGGACATCGAGCGGACCATAGACGCTGCGGGCGTCAGGGACGCCGTCCGCCTGGACGCGCGCTACATCCCCTTCCAGGACATCCCGGTCTACTTCAGCGCCGCGGACCTGGTCGTCCTCCCCTACGTCAGCGTCTACCAGAGCGGGGCCCTGCAACTCGCCTATGCCCACGCACGGCCCGTGGTCGTGACCGCCACAGGGGCCCTGCCGGAGTCCGTGGATGAAGGCGTCAACGGACGGGTGGTCTTGCCGGGCGACCCCGACGGCCTGGCCAGGGCCATGATCGACCTGCTCTCGCTGCCCGTGGGAACCCTGAGCGAGATGGGGCGTCATTCCAGAAGGCTGGCCGAGCAGCGCCACGCCTGGGCGGACGTGGCGCAGAAGACGGCGGAGGTCTACAGGAAGGTCTGTGGTCGGTCTTGAAGTGAAGCGACAGAGGGAAGACAACAGACAACAGGACCACGAGACCACAGGTCTTGTGGTCAGTGGTCAGTAATCAATGGTCTTGTGGTCAGTCTTACGTCTCACGGAGGTTTGTCATGGCATTCGAACTCATGGACGTGCGCGACCTCAAGCTCTTCCGGGACGAGACCGGCGCGCTCCGGATGACCTATCGGGGTGAGGAGAAGCATTTCTACAAGGTCATACGGAACTTTCCGAAGACGAACCCCGGCCACTTCATCTCTTTTCTGGATGAGGAAGGGCACGAAATCGGCATCATCGAAGACCCCTCGACCCTGGACCCCGCTTCGCACGCGGTGATGGAGGCCGCCCTTCGAGAGGTCTACTTCGTCCCCACGATTTACACCATCCGTTCGGTCCGGATCGAGGGGGATGCCTCCTCCTGGGAGGTGGACACGGACGACGGACCCAGGTCGTTTCGGGTGAAGGCGCGGGAGGACATCTCGACCCACGACATCCCGCTCATCCTCATCACCGACACTCAGAACAAGAAATACAGGATCGAAGACTACGACGAGCTGGACCCCGACGGCAAGGCCCAGATCAACGACCTCCTGCCACGGGAGGTGGTCCGTCTCGGCAAGACCTACCGGAGCATGGCCCGGATGCAGCGGGGGGGCGGTTTCGGCAGATTATAAAAGCTTGACGAAGCCCCGAAATTCATTATATTTACTCCGCTTATAGGATTCTTCGGGCTTTAAATGAGGAGGTTTTATGATAGATCGCCAGATGGGTGGAGAAGGATTCCTGACCGCGCGCGTGGACCATCTCATCAACTGGGCGCGAAAAAACTCGCTCTGGCCCATGCCCTTCGGGACGGCGTGCTGCGCCATCGAAATGATGGCCACGCTCGCAGGCCGGTTTGACCTGGCCCGGTTCGGCTCCGAGGCCATCCGGTTCTCCCCCCGGCAGTCCGACCTGATGATCGTGTCGGGCCGTATCTCGCTCAAGATGATGCCGGTCCTCAAAAAAATCTACGACCAGATGCCCGACCCCAAGTGGGTGATCTCCATGGGGGCCTGCGCCTCCTCGGGGGGCGTCTTCAACACCTACACCCTGGTACAGGGGGTGGACCAGTTCCTCCCGGTGGATATCTACATCCCCGGCTGCCCCCCCCGGCCGGAGGACCTGATCGACGCCCTGATGAAGATCCAGAAGAAGATCGAACACGAGCACCCCACGCGCGATCACAGCGCCCTGGCCATCGCTTAAAAAGCGGCCCTCACCCCCGGCCCCTCTCCCTGCCTGCCCTGAGCGGAGCGGCGCTTCCGCGCCGCGCAGTCGAAGGGTGGGAGAGGGGTAGGGAAGTGGGTCGCGCCCCCTGGAAGCGACAGGTTGGGGGGGCGTAGCCTGACGGGGAGAGGGCTTCACGTCTCACTTATATTTTTATTATGCACACCTCCATCGATGAACTCTCCCGCGTCTCCTCAGAGATCGTCGGGACCTACCAGAAATATGGCGGCATCAACCGGATCGACAGCGAGAACCTCCCCTCCCGCGACCGGGTCACCGAGATCCTCCAGGATCTCCTGACCCTGCTCTTTCCGGGCTACATCGGCCTGGAGGTCCCTGCCTGGCAGGACATCTCATTCTTCGTCAGCGGCCTGGTCCACTCGACCTACCTGCGCCTCCGGGAGGAGATCACCCGGAGCCTCAACGACCCGCGAGAGCCTCAGACCAGGGGATGCGAAGAGAGGGGAGAGGCGTTCGCCCTCGCCCTTCTGAAGAAGATCCCGGACATCCGCGCAACGCTCCAGATGGATGTGCAGGCGGCCTACGATGGCGATCCGGCGGCCCGGAGCCACGACGAGATCATCCTCAGCTACCCCGGCGTCCTGGCCGTGGCCACCTACCGGCTCGCCCACGAACTCTACAGGATGGAGGTCCCGCTCATCCCCCGGATCATGACGGAGTGGGCGCACGGCAAGACGGGGATCGACATCCACCCCGGGGCGGCCCTCGGACGGCGATTCTTCATCGACCACGGCACGGGGGTGGTGATCGGAGAGACCACGGAGATCGGGGACGACGTGAAGATCTACCAGGGCGTCACGCTGGGCGCCTTGAGTTTCCCCAAGACGGCGGACGGACAGGCGATCAAAGGGGGCAAGCGACACCCCACGATAGA
This sequence comes from Candidatus Latescibacterota bacterium, assembly GCA_009694805.1. Lineage (GTDB taxonomy): Bacteria > Latescibacterota > UBA2968 > SICM01 > SICM01 > SICM01. The sequence continues at coordinate 10,054 of SICM01000071.1, read as the reverse complement.
GGACGGGGTGACGATCTATGCCGGGGCATCCATCTTCGGCGGACGCACGGTGATCGGCCGGGGGTCCGTCATCGGGGCCAACGCCAGTGTGATCCCCAAATCCTGGGAGGTCTCGGTCATGATCGGTCAGGGGTCCGTCATCGGCCCCAACGCCACGGTGATGGAGTCCGTCCCGCCCGCCACGCGGGTGACCATCCGGGTCGACCAGGAGATCACGGAGCGCAACGCTTACAAGCAGGACTTACCACAGCACGAGATGGCCGTGCGAACGGCCAGAGCGTCTTCAACTTAGGAGGAGAACCATGGGTCTGGTCGAGGGACGATTCAAGGACAACATCATCGTCACGTCGGCGGACTATTTCATCAACTGGGCGCGGCTCTCGTCGATATGGCCGATGGGGTTCGGCCTGGCCTGTTGCGCCATCGAGATGATGGCCACAGGGGCGTCGCGCTACGACCTGGACCGCCTGGGGGTCGTCTTCCGGCCCTCTCCCCGGCAGTCCGATCTGATGATCGTGGCCGGGACCGTCACCCTGAAGATGGCCACCCGGCTCAAGCGGCTCTACGAGCAGATGCCGGAGCCGAAATATGTCATCTCCATGGGGTGTTGCGCCACGTCGGGCGGGCCTTACTGGCAGCACGGATACCACGTCCTGAAGGGGGTGGACCGCGTCGTGCCCGTGGATGTCTACGTGCCCGGCTGCCCCCCCCGGCCCGAGTCCCTGATGGAGGGGATCATCAAGCTCCAGGAGAAGATTCGCCAGAAGACCATCGCCAAAAGGGCGTAAAAACTGTGAGGTTTCCATGCGTGAATATTTCCGCAACATCTGGGAAGGCATCTGGACGGTGCTGGGAGGCATGAAGATCACGTTCCGCCACCTGTTCGTCCCCTCGATCACTCTGCAGTATCCCCAGGTGAAGTGGGAGATGCCGGAACGGTCGCGCAACCGGCTGTTCAACGACATCGATGACTGCATCGGGTGCGACCAGTGTGTGCGCGTCTGTCCGGTGGACTGCATCTCTATGGAGACGGAGAAGGCCGGGCCGGGGGAGGACCTGGGCCTCACGTCCAAGGGGACGAAGAAACGACTGAAGATCCTCCAGTTCGACATCGACATGGCGCTCTGCTGCTACTGCGGCCTCTGTACCTATCCCTGCCCCACAGAGTGTCTGGTGATGACCCCGGTGTATGAGTTCTCGGTCTACGACCGGAAAGACCTGGTCTACCACTACGCCCGTCCGGAGGTCGCCGTGGGGGCTTCGGAGGCCGCCGTGGAAGCCTCGAAGGAGGGGACCCTGATCCCGGCCGGCCAGACCCTCTGGAACGCCAGGCCCGAGGTGCCGGCGTAACGCGCACGGCACACGTGTACACGAAAGGCCCTGGCGCTCGTGGCGTCAGGGCCTTTCGTATTGGGCCTACTGGTCTGTCAAACAAGGTTTGACAAATTCTGTGGATGGCACAGGCCGCTGGCCTGTGCATGCCCTTTGACAGACCACTACCGCTGTATGCTCAGCTCTGTTTCCAGCCTTCTCATATCCTCCGGCAACTCCGACGAGAACCGCAGGGACTCTCCGGTGATCGGGTGGATGAAGCCGAGCGTCCGCGCGTGGAGGGCCTGCCGGGAGATCAGGCCGAGCAGCCGGCGGGCCTCTTCCCGGAACGCCGGGGAGATCCCCGACAATCGCTTCTCCCTCCCTCCGTACGTCGGGTCGCCGAATACAGGGTGCCCCGCGTGGGCCAGATGGACGCGGATCTGATGCGTGCGTCCCGTCTCCAGCTGAACGGAGAGCCGCGACAGAAAGCCGTACCGCGCCTCGGCACGGAACCGGGTCGCCGCGTGCCGGGAGCCTCTTCCTGTCCTGAGCGTAGTCGAAGGATCGATCACCGCCATCCGCTTCCGGTCCCCCGCGTGCCGGCCGATCGGCGCCTCGATCCGTCCGACATCCTCGTCAAAATGTCCCCACACGAACGCGACGTACAGGCGCTCCACCGTCCGGGCCTGGAGTTGCGCGGTCAGGCCCCGGTGGGCCGCGTCGTCCTTGGCCACGACCAGCAGCCCCGACGTCTCCTTGTCCAGACGATGGACGATGCCGGGGCGCAGGACGCCGTTGATCCCGGACAGGCGCTCGCAGTGGTGCAGCAGGGCGTTGACCAGCGTCCCGGACCGGATGCCCGCCGCCGGATGGGCCGCCATCCCGACGGGCTTGTTGACCACCAGAAGATGATCGTCTTCAAACAGGATGTCCAGAGGAAGGGCCTGGGGAAGCAGGGGGGAGGGTTCCGGGTCCGGGACGAGGAGGGCGATCCGGTCTCCGGGCTTCACCTTGTAGCTCGACCAGGAGGACTTGCCGTCCACCGTGATGCAACCGCCTTCGATCAGATGCTGGATGCGGGAGCGCGAAAGCGCGAGGTCGGATTGGGCCAGGAAGGCGTCGAGGCGGAGGGGGGAGGTTTCGGGCGGGACGAGGATGTCGATCCGGCGGGCCATAACCTGTCAGCCTTTATCCGGACTCTGAACTCTGGACTCTGGACCCTGAACGCTGGACTCTGGATTTTTGAAGAGGTACGTCATCATCAACACCAACACCCCGACCGTCACGAAGGCATCGGCCACATTGAAGATGTACCAGCGAAAACCTCCGACCCCCACGTCTAAAAAATCGATGACCTCTCCGATGCGAACCCGGTCGATCATGTTGCCCACGGCCCCCCCCAGGATCATGGAGAGCCCCACCTGTGCCCAACGCTCCTCGGCGGAGCGGAGCATGGCGACGACCAGGCCCAGGGCCAGCAGGGACAGGATCAGGTGGAGCGTTCTTCCGCCGAACGTCAACCCAAAGACGGCGCCCGGGTTGTGGATGTAGGTCAATCGGATCAGGTCACCCACAACCGGGAGCGATTCCCCCTGCTGCATCCGGCCGGTGACGGCTATCTTGGACCCCTGATCCAGGGCGAGAGCAAGCAGTGCGATCCAGATTTTCAAACCTTGCGCTTCTTCCTGTCTTCTTCGGATTTGCACACCACGCACATCGTGGCATTGGGTACCGCTTCCAATCGCTCCTTCGAAATCTCCCCCCCGCAGGCCCGGCAGATGCCGAACGTCCCCTCCACGATCCGCTCCAGGGCCTTGTCCAGATGCGTCACATAGGCCCCGTCCCGGGAGGCGAACATGAACGCCTTCTCCCGTTCCATGGCGTCCGATCCCAGATCGGGCATGTGGTCAGAATAAGAAGATCCCCCCGACGATTCCGAGGTCGTGGTGTTCATCGACTGTTGTTCGATATGCCCCAGGTCCTTGAGCATTTCCACCCGCTTCTTGAGGATCAGGTCCTTGAAATAGGTCAACTCCTGGTGCGTCATGAATGTTCCGATTCCTCCATATGGTTATGAGTATGCGCTGTGGCCACCCCAGGGGTAGGGTGGATGGGCTTCGCGTCCTTCGCACCTTTCGCGCACTTCGCGTTCTGCCTTCCCCTCATGCCCGGCGCAGCACGATGGCCGCCGCTTCGCCGTTGATCAGACATTGCTCCCCTTTCTCCGCCCATTCGCTCACGTCGAGCGACAGACAGAGCGTCTCGTCCTTGATGTAGGCCTCGAAGCGCTCCACCGCCTGCCTCAGGCGGCCGCTCAGCACGCATCGGAGACGGATGCGATCCGAGACCTCAAACCCGCTCTCCTTCCGCATGTTCTGAACCTTGTGAACGAACTCCCGCGCGAACCCCTCGTCCTTCAGGTCCTCCGTCAGGCGGGTGTCCAGGGCCACCACGACCCCGCCCTCCTCGGCCACGGCCAGCCCCTCCGCCGCCCGCGTCTCCACCACCACATCCTCCGCCGTCAGGCCCACCGTCTGCCCATCCACTGTCACCTCGACCCCCGCTCCCTGCCCGACCTGCGCCGCCACCCTCCCCGCGTCCATCCCTTCCAGGGCCTGCTTGAGCCGGGGCACCAGTTTGCCATATTTCTTACCGGCGGTCCCGAAGTTGAGTTTGACCGTGTGGTCCACCAGGGCCGACCGGTCCTCCACGAGCCGGAGCCCCTTGACATTCAATTCCTGAAGGATGAGTGGCCGCAGCCGCTCCAGCCCCGCGCCGCCGCCGTTCCCCAGCACCACCACCATCTCCGCCAGCGGCTGCCGGACCTTCAGACCGGACGCGGTGCGCGCGGCCCGGCCCAGGCCGACCAGACGGGTGGCGGTCTCCATCTCCGCCACCAGCCCTTCGTCGATCAGGCCTTCCTGGGCCTCCGGATAGTCGCTCAGATGGACGCTCTCGGGCGCCGTCGGATCGACGGACCGGACCAGGTTCTGGTACATCTCCTCCGTCAGGAACGGCAGGACCGGGGCCAGGAGGCGGCAGAGCGTCACCAGCGTCTCGTGCAGCGTGAGATACGCCGCCGCCTTGTCGCTGTCGCTGCCGCTCTTCCAGAACCGCCGCCGGTTGAGCCGGACGTACCAGTTGGACAGTTCGTCGAAAAAGGCCTCCACCGTCTTGACTACGGGCGGCAGGTCGTACCGGTCCAGCGCCCCCCGCACGTCCCGGACCAGGACCTGGAGCCGCGACAGCAGCCACCGGTCCATCAGCGGACGCTCGCCCCCCCGGTCCAGTTTCGTCGGATCGATGCCGTCCAGAATGGCGTACTGCACGAAGAAGTTGTAGGTGTTCCAGAGCGTCAGAAACCGCCGTTTGACCTCCGACGCCGGGCCATACCCGAAGTTGAGGTTCGTGGAGAGGTTCTGGTCCGCGAACAGCCACCGCATCGGCTCCGCGCCCATCTTCTCCACGGCCTCGTCGAACCAGATGGCGTTCCCCGCGCTCTTGTGCATGGGGCGTCCCTGCTCGTCGTTCATCTTCTCATAGGTCAGGGCCGTCCGGTAGGGCGACCGCTCCTCCAGGGTCACGCTCATGAACAGCATCGAGTAGAACCAGAGCCGGATCTGCTCCCGCATCTCCGTGATGAAGTCCGCCGGGAACCACTTCTCCCACGCGCGCCGGTCCCCGCTCAGGTACCCCAGCGTCGAGAACGGCACGATCCCCGCGTCCAGCCAGCAATCTCCCACCTCCGGGATGCGCCGCGCCACCTTCCCCGAAGGCGTCCGGACCTGGACCTCGTCGATCCAGGGCCGGTGAAGCTCCGGAAGGGCGTCCACGGCGGTCGGGTCCACGGCCCGCTCCCGCAGCTCCGCCCGCGACCCGACGATGAGCAGTTCCCCATCCTCCGTCTCGTAGAACGGCAGCGGAAGCCCCCAGTAGCGTTTCCGGGAGATGCACCAGTCCCCCATGTTGTTCAGCCAGTCCTCCATCCGCTTCCCCGAGTGGTCCGGGACCCACCGGACCGACCGCGCCGCCTCGATCATCCGGGGCCGGATCTCCTCGCAGGAGATGAACCATTCGTCCACCAGCCGGAACACGAGTTCTTCCTTGCACCGCCAGCACCGGGGGTAGCGGTGCGTGTAGTCCTCCAGATGATAGAGATAGCCCTTCTCCCGCAGGTCCTCGAAGATTGCGGGCGCCACCTCGAAGGCGCTCTTCTGCGTCAGCGGGCCGAACCCCTCCGTGTAGATGCCGTTCTCGTCGATCGGGACGATGGCCGGCAGACCGTGGACCTTGCTCAACTCGTAGTCCTCGGCCCCGCACCCCGGCGCGATGTGTACCACCCCGGTCCCCTCCGCCTCGCCCACCTGGTCCCACGGGATGATCCGGTGCAGGATGCCCCGCTGCGCCGGCAGCTCATCGAACGGCCCGTCATAGGTCAGCCCCACCAGGTCCCGCCCCTTCTCTGTCCCGAGCACCTCGTAGGCCCCCTGCAGCTTGGAGACAGTCCCCTGGGAGGTGTAGAACACCTCCCCGTCCTGTCGCACCTTCGCGTATTCCAGGTCCGGATGGACGGCCAGGGCCACGTTCGCCGTCAGCGTCCAGGGCGTCGTGGTCCAGACGAGCATGAACGCCCCCTTCCGCTCCCGGATCGGCAGCTTCAGGGTGACCGAACGGTGGGTCATCTCCGTGTAGGAGTCGATCAGCTCGTGCTGCGAAAGCGACGTGCCGCACCGGGCGCACCACGGCATGGAGCGGTGTCCCTTGTAGAGCCACCCCTTCTCGTGGCACTTTTTCAGGAAGTGCCAGATATGTTCGATGTTGTCATCCGACATCGTGTAATAGGAGTTCTCCCAGTCCATCCACTGTCCCAGGCGTCGGCTGGCCTCGACCACCGCATTCGCGCAGAGGTTGACCCGCTCCCGGCATTTCCGCGAGAAGTTGTCCAGGCCGTAGGCCACGATGTCCCGCTTGGAGTTCAGGCCGAGGTCCTTCTCCACCTCCACTTCCAGCCAGAGCCCCTGGCAGTCGAACCCGTTCTGATAGCGCTGGTCATAGCCCAGCATCGCCCGGTAGCGCTGGAAGATGTCCTTGTAGGTCCGGCCCCAGGCGTGGTGGACCCCCATCCCGCGCGGGTTGTTCGCCGTGATCGGCCCGTCGATGAACGAGAACGTCGCGCCGCCCGCGTTCTTCCGGCGCAGCTTGTTGAACGCGTCGATCTCGTCCCAGAACTTCAGGGTGCGCCTCTCCAGCTCCGGGAAATCCAGGTCGCCCACTTCCTTGAACATATCTACCTTACTTTGAAAAGCAGTCCACCATCAAATGCGGCCCCCACCCTTCCCCCCGCCCCCTCCCTCCCCCACACATGGGGGAGGGAGGGGGTGACAAAGGGCGTAGCCCCTTGAGTTGGGGGAGGGCTGGGGGCTGTTGCCTTCGGATGTCTGAAATTCTTCTACATCTCCTCCACCACGCGCTTCATGATCCGTGTCAGCTTCGGCTCCGCCTGGTTGGCCGTGGCGATGATGTGCGTGATGTCCGCCGGCTTCAGCGCGTCCGGGAAGCATTCGTCCGTCACCACCGACAGCCCCAGCACGCGCAGACCCGCGTGAACGGCCACGATCACCTCCGGCACCGTGGACATGCCCACCACGTCCGCGCCGATGCCCCGGAGGAACCGGTATTCCGCCCGCGTCTCCAGGTTCGGCCCCGTCACCGCCACGTAGACCCCCTTCTGCAGACGGATCTTCTCCTCCAGCGCCACCCGCTCGGCCAGCGCGATAAGGCCCCGGTCGTAGGGTGCGGACATGTCCGGAAACCTCGGCCCGAGTTCCTCGTCGTTGACCCCGACCAGCGGGTTATCCCCCTGCAGGTTGATGTGGTCCTCGATGACCATCAGATCGCCCGCCCGATAGTTCGGGTTCATCCCCCCGCAGGCGTTCGACACGAGCAGGGCCTGCGCCCCCAGCGCCCGCATGACGCGCACCGGGAAGGTGATCTGGCGCATCGAATAGCCTTCGTAGGCGTGAAACCGGCCCTGCATGGCGATCACGGCCTTGCCGCCGAGACGCCCCAGGAGAAGCCGGCCCGCGTGCGTCTCCACCGTCGAAACCGGAAAATGAGGCAGCTCCGTGTAAGGGATCCCCGTCTCCACCGCGATCTCTTTCGCCAGCCCCCCCAGCCCGGTCCCCAGGATGATCCCCACCTCCGGCGTCACCCCTGCCCGTTTACGGATGGCCGCCACGCTCTCCTGAATCTGCGCCCGCAGTTCGCTCATCGAATCTCCACATCGTCAACATGAAAAAACGTATCTCGTATCTCATAGATCTTCACGCTTTACGCTTCACGAGATACGCTTCACGGAGTTTCCACAAGCCGCTTCAGAACCTCGGCCACATCCCCCCCGGCCCCTCGAACCTCCACCACCTTGCGGCGCGACGCGGCCCCCGCCTTCACGGAGACGTTCGACCCGGGAAGGCGGAGTCGTCTGGCGATCAGAGCGACCACCCGCTCGTTGGCCGCCCCGTCCACGGGAGGGGCGCAGACCCGCACCCTCAGCGTCCCGTTCGCCTCCGGGATCACCTCGTCCCGGGACGCGCGGGGCTGCACCCGCACGGACAGCCGGACGCAATCCTTGTCCATCCCCTTCCCTGCCTGTCCACGCCCTGACGCTTTCCATTCTGACTTCTGCCCTTCGATACGCGGCTTACAGCCCCTCGATACGCAGCCTCCGGCTGCTACTCGGGGACCCGGCCTATCCGCATATCCTGAGTAGCCCCGAAGGGGCGTATCGAAGGATACTCAGGGCAACGGTCATCCGACCATCCCGAGTAGGGGCCGCAGGCCCCGTATCGAGGGACTGCTTTCTCACGCCTCATCGCCCCGCCTGCGCAGAAGGGGCCACCTCCTCGCCCTGGGTGGAGAACGAAGACTCGCCCTCCCGCTCCGGGGGGGGTACCGCAGGACCCCGCTCCGACCGGGTCTCGCGAGACTCATCGAACCGGAGGTCTTTGAGAAACTCGGCCTGCGCCTCTATGATCCCCTTGAGCCGGGCCAGGAACGTGTCCCGTTGCGTCTTGAGGGAGACGATCTCCGCCTTGATGCGGCTGACCTGGCCCCGGGCCTGCTCGATGGCCCGTTCCGCCACGATCTCCGCCTCCTTGACGATCAGGTCCCCCTCCTTCTTGGCGTTATCGCGGGTGTCCTCCGCGGCCTGCTGCGCGGCGACGAGCGTCTCCTGGAGTGTCCGCTCCAGGTTCCTGAAGCGTCCGATCTCCGTGTCCAGCGCCTCCACGCGCTCCTGCAGGGTGATCGTGTCCCGGCTCACTTTCTCAAAGGCATCGGCCACCATGTCCAGAAAGGCCTCGACCTCCGCTGGGTCATAGCCCCGAAAGACCTTCCTGAATTCCTGCTTGCGAATGTCCAGGGGGGTAATATTCACGGTCGTCTCACCTCGTCTGAAGGGGTTGAAGACCCTCTGCCTCGGAATCGAAAGGGGTCATTGCATGGCCCCGGGAATCCTGAAAGAGTGGAGAAACAGTTTGGCGATCTGAATGAACAGGATGAGCACCAGGGGCGAAAAATCCAGCCCCGATGCCCACAGGAAGCTCGGCATCATCCGCCGGATGGCATTCAGCGGAGGATCGGTCAGCGCATACAGAAATCGCACGATGGGATTGAAGGGGTCCGGATGAACCCACGAGAGAAGCACGCGGATGATCACCACCCAGAAGTAAAATGTCAGGACCCCATCGATCAGTCTGATGATCAGTCCGACCACGCCAAAACCGAAATGCCCAAAATCGAACATGCGCCCTCGTCTTTCTCACTATCCCCAATTTTCAATCTTCAATCTTCAATCTTCAATACCTCACGGCCTCACCCCGAAGATCGCCGTCCCCACCCGTACCAGCGTCGCCCCCTCCTCGATGGCCGCCTCGAAATCCCCCGTCATCCCCATGGACAGGTGTTCCATCGAAACGCCGGCGATCCGCGCCGCAGCCACGCGATCCCGGATCCCCCTCAACACGACGAAGAACGGCCGCGCCCGGTCCCCCTCGGCCCCCAGCGCCCCGATCGTCATCAGGCCCCGCACCCGGACCGATTTCAAGCCCGATACAGCCCCGATGAGATCCAGCGCCTCCTCCGGTTCCACGCCCGACTTGGACTCCTCGCCGGAGGTGTTCACCTGCACCAGCGCATCCGCGACCTTCCCCATCCGTTCGGCCCGGCGGTCGATCTCCTGCGCCAGAGGAAGGCTGTCCACGGAATGGATGAGGTCGAAGATCTCAACGGCCTTCTTGACCTTGTTCGTCTGGAGATGGCCTATCAGATGCCAGTGGGCCGGCAGGGACACGGACCCCTGCTTCTCCTCCGCCTCCTGCACCCGGTTCTCTCCCAGAACCTGTAGGCCGGCGCGGAGGGCCTCCTGTATCTCGGCGACCGTGCGGGTCTTGGAGACCGCCACCAGCGTCACCTCCTCCGCCCGTCGCCCGGCCTGCTCTGCGGCCCGCGCCATCCGGTCCCGCACGCTCTTCAGACGATCAGCAAGGGTCAAGTCAATCTCTCAGGTGAAAAATCCCATTAAATCTATAAATACTAAGGGGTTGTGAAGAAATAAGCGATTGATTTCGACAGGGCGCGGTTGTACCTTTGATGCGTGAACTTCAATATCTTGCGCAGAAAGTACACGGTCCTCAGGCCGGCGTTGACGGAGCGGTCGAGGCGGCTTTGGTCGGCGACCGAA
>SICM01000070.1 GCA_009694805.1 Candidatus Latescibacterota bacterium | reverse complement strand
CTGGCGTTCTCGGCCAGTAACTCCTCATAGGTTGGCCGCTGTTCTGTGTGGGTAGGGTCGCTCATAGCATGATGTGAGATCGGCAGATTGCTCGATGTCTTTACCCCGGTAACGTACTACAGAGTCCGTAAGGAGGCCGCGAAATGGGATAGACTCAAATCCTGACGATCGTGCTGGCCGTCATCCTCGTGGGCATCGCCGTGGCCGCTGGCATCTCCATGTTCGGAAAGAGTTCGGCCACCTCCAACCGGGACGCGGTCATACACGATTGTTCCACCGTCGTCTCCTATGCGCAGCAGTTCTACAAGAAGCCGGCCGAAATGGGCGGGGGGGGACGTGCGTTCACGGGCCTGACACTGGCCAAGCTGAACTGGCCGGCCTCGAACCTCAACGGGGGTTATGCGCTGACGGTCAACAACGCGAACCAGATCACCGTCGTCGGCACGGGGGTGGAGACGGGGGTCTCCTGCTCGATGATCTACTACGCCAACGGAGACAGCACGCGAACCACGGCGGCTCCGTGAAGGTCTGATTTTGGATCGGGAATTGCGAATCGAGGACCAGGGCACATACTCAGGTGGCGCTAAACCTTTAGGGGGGTGATAGACAGCTATCCGGTTCGTTTGGGGGGGGGTACTCACTCAGAAGGACAATCGTGTAAGGTGGGTCAGGCAGGCTCTTCACTGAGGAGGTTACAGTATGGGACAAACTCAAATTCTGATGATCGTGCTGGCCGTCATCATCGTGGGCATCGCCGTGGCCGCAGGCATCACCATGTTCGGAAAGAGTTCCGTCACGGCCAACCGGGACGCGGTGGTAGGGGACTGCCAGTCGGTCGTCTCTCAGGCGCAGCAGTTCTACAAGAAGCCGACCGAAATGGGCGGGGGGGGGCGCGCGTTCACGGGTCTGACGCTGGCCAAGCTGAACTGGCCGGCCTCGAACCTCAACGGGGGCTACACGCTGACGGTCAACAACGCGAACCAGATCACCGTCGCCGGCACGGGGGTGGAGACGGGGGTCACCTGCTCGATGATCTACTACGCCAACGGGGACAGCACGCGAACCACGGCGGCTCCGTGAGGACCGGGACCTCGACCTGATGCGTTTGCAGCATGCCTAACGTGAAGGGCAGGTCTTCCGAAGAGGGCCTGCCCTTGACTTTAAGGGCGAGAAATTACAAATTATAAATTGCAATTTGCAAGCGGATTTTATAATTCTCAATTTTCGGCCTTACAGGAGAAAGCGCCTTTCATGCCTGAGTTCCGGTATCAGGCCACCAGCCTCACGGGCAATCCCGTTCAGGGGGTGTTGACCGCCCCCAACGCGCGCGAGGCCCAGCGGAACGCCGAGGAGGTCTGCCGGCAGCGCCGGATGCGCCTGACGGCCCTCCAGAAGAGGTCCACCTTCATCTATAAGGCCAGGCGGGGAAACGAGAAGGTCTTTCGAGGGGAACAGAAGGCATTTTCCAAAGAGGAGGTGGAGAACGCCCTCCGGAAGCTCAACTACCAGATCCTGAGCGTCCAGAAGAAACTGTTCGACATCAAGCTGAAACCCCCGACCAAGGACATCGTCCTGTTCGCCCGCATCTCCGCCGACCTCCTGCGCGAACGGCTCCCCTATGACGAGATCCTCCAGCTCCTGGCCAACGACACGGAGAACAAGACCCTCGCGGACACCATCCGGGAGATCCACCAGGACCTCAAGGATGGCAAGGATGGCCGGGCCGTCTTCGGGAAGCACGCCGACGTCCTGGGCAAGTTCACGACCTACATGCTGAGCGTGGCCTCCACCAGCGGCAACATGGCCGAGGTCTACGAGAGCACGGCCAAGTTTCTGGAGCGGGACGAGGAGTTCAAAAAGAGCCTCAAGAGCGCCATGATCATGCCCGCCGTGATCGTCCTGGCCCTGCTGGGGGCGGTGGCCTACTACGTGGGCTACATCTTCCCCGCCACCGCCTCGATGTTCGTGAAGTTCGGCGTCGAGCTGCCTCCGATGACAAAGGCTACGCTTCAGCTCAGCGATTTCCTGAGGGGGAACGCCCTCTGGCTGTTCCCCGCCTGCATCGCGCCCATCGTCGTGCTGGTCCTCTTCTTCGTGCGCACGGTGAAGGGGCGATTGCTCATGGACCGGTTCATCATCAGGATTCCCGTGATCGGCAGCCTGCTGCACAAGACCAGCATCGAGATCTTCGCGCGGGTCTTCTACGCCCTGTATTCCGGGTCGGGGGAGAACATCAACGTCATCCGGATCGCCGCCGAGGCCTGCCGAAACAGCTACATGGAGCGCCAGATCAAAGAGGTGACCATCCCCATGATGGTCAAGGAAGGGAAGGGCTTCGTGGAATCCCTGGAGAAGGCGGACGTGTTCACGCAGAACGCCATCTCCCGCCTTCGGTCGGGCGCGGAGTCCGGGGCCCTGCGCTCGACGGCCCTTCAACTGGCCAACTACTACGAGCGGGAGACCACCTACAAGCTGAAGAACGTGGTGGAGTTGATCAACATCCTCATCTCGCTTCTGATCATGGTCGTGATGACCGCCCTGACCCTGGTCTCATCGGAGACGGCGGTGATCAGCCCGAAGTCGCCAACGATGCGGTAAGGAGTGCGTGGTGCCGGAGCCCAGGAACAGAATCGGGGAGATCCTGCTGAACAAGGGGATCATCACGCCGGAGCAGGAGCGAAGGGCCGCCGAGATCCAGGCCCGCAGCCCTGACCGGAAGTTCGGGGAGATCCTGGTCCACGACATCGGCGTGGACCACCACGTGGTGTTCGGAGAACTCGCCCGGCTCTATGCCTTCCGGGAGATCGACCTGACGGCCGAGCCGGTGGACGAGGCCCGGGTGAAGTTCATCAAGGATATCCTGGACGGACTCCCCGAGGAGATCCGGAACGCGGCGGTGACCCGGCAGGCGCTGCCGTTCAAGCCGGCGGAGGGGCAGCGGGACGTGCTGATCGTGGTCACCCCGGACCCGACGGACCGGGAGGTGGCCAATCTGGCCGTGCGGTTCGGCTACCGCCGGCCGGAGATTTACTACGCGCGCCACGATGCGGTGGAAGAACTCATCCGGAAGGTGGCCCCGCCCAAGAACGACCTGCTCGACTTCATCGAGAAGGCCGGCCAGGTGCAGGAGGTGGCCGAACACCCGGAGGATCGCGTCGACGAAGATGCCATCGAGGCCGAGATCAAGCAGGGGACGCTGGGGAAGCTGATCGAGGGGTGTCTGATCGAGGCGGTCCGCCAGGGGGTGAGCGACGTCCACATCGTGCCTCAGGAGGGGAACCGGACGGAGTTCCACTTTCGCGTGGACGGGAACCTCAAGCTCTGGTACACCCACGAGGGGACCAAGCCGGAGGCGGTGGCGGCGGTGGTGAAGGACCGGACGAAGAACGTGGACCGGTTTGAGCGGGAGAGCGCGCAGGACGGGTTCATCCAGCGGGAGGTCGACGGGCATCGCATCCGTTTCCGGGTGTCGATCATGCCCATGGTGGGCAGCGAGTTCGAGCGGAAGCTGGAGAGCGTGGTCATCCGGGTGCTGGACGACCGGAACGTGGTGACGGACCTGCGCAAGCTGGGTCTCCAGTCCAAGGCGATGGAGGACTTCGACAAGGCGATCACGAGGCCCCAGGGGATCGTCATCCTGACGGGCCCGACGGGCAGCGGGAAGACCACCACGCTCAACGCGGCGCTCTACTCCGTGATCGACCCGACGGTGAACGTGCTGACCATCGAGGACCCCGTGGAGTACATCATCCGGGGGGCGCGGCAGCTCAAGATCAGCGACCGGATGACCTTCGATCTGGCCCTCCGGTCGATCCTCCGGCACGACCCGGACATCGTGCTGGTGGGGGAGATCCGGGACCTCAAGACGGCCGAGACGGCCATCAAGATGGCCAACACGGGGCACCTGACGTTCGCCAGCCTTCACACCAACGACGCGCCCAGCGCCGTGTCCCGGCTCTACAAGATGGGGGTGGAGCCGTTTTTGATCGCCAGCGCCGTGAACATCATCGTGGCGCAGCGGCTCATCCGGCGTCTGTGCAACGCGTGCAAGCGACCCGCCAAGGACATAGACCAGGAGGTCTACCTCCAGGCGGGCATGGCCGAGGAGACGCTCTCCAGCACGGTCATCTACGAGCCGGTGGGCTGCCCCAAGTGCAGCGGGGGCTACAGGGGGCGGGCGGCCATCCACGAGGCGCTGCTGTTCACCAAGGAGGTCCGGCGGATCATCCTGTCGGCGGGGGATACGGTCAACGAGGAGGCCATCCGGGAGCAGGCCACCCGCAACGGCATGCTGACGTTGCGCGCCTCGGGCCTGTCCCGGATCCAGGAGGGCGTCTCCACCATGGAAGAGGTCCTGGCCGCCACGATGGCGGACGACGAGTAGGGGCGAAGCATTCGCAGCCAGTCCTTTAAACCAGCGAGCGAATGCTTCGCCCCTACCTGATACCCCCTCCCTCCCCCACCTGTGGGGGGAGGGAGGGGGGCAGGGGGTGGAAGGGGGGCGTTTCACATCTCACATCTCACGATCTATGGGCACAGGTCAAACGCTGCTGGTTTTGGGCGCGGTGGTGCTCCTGTCCACCGTCGCCCTGACGATCAACCGCTCTCTCCTGAACAACGATCAGGTGTCCGTCCAGATGAACGTCGGCCTGGCGGCCACCTCGGTCTGCCGGTCTGTCCTGGAGGACAAGGCGCGGATGGACTTTGATTCGCTGGCCGTCGGGACGACCGTGATCCAGACGGCGACGCCGATAGGGACATTTCCGTGCACACTGAAGGTGGCCTACGTACAGGACACCGCGCCGGACAACGCGGTCGCAGGCCCCACGTCCTACAAAAAAGTGAGCGCCATCGTCACCAGCCCCTACCTGGACTACAACGTCCAGTTGCACACCGTCGTCGCGGATTACTGACCCCCATGCCCAGAGACTACGACATCCTGCTGAGCGGGTTCCCGGAGGCCGACCGAAAGGCGTTCTACCAGGTGGGCCGGGACAGGGACTACACCCTTCACCAGGTCCTCGTGCACGAGGAGGAGATGGGGAGCAGCATGTATATGGTCGAACTGGGCGAGGTGTCCATCTGGGCAAAGGGGGTGAAGCTGACCCGCCTGGGGGCGGGGGCGGTCCTGGGCGCTTCCAGCCTGATCGAGCCCCATCGCCGGACGGCGACGGTGATGGCGGAGGACTACGTCCGCGCCCTGATCTTCCGGCGCGAGGACGTGCTTCAGTTCTTCAAGAGCCGCCCTCCCCGCCTGTTTCAGTGGTTTTTTCTGAACAGCTTCCGGGCGCACATGAGCCTGGTGCGGCGGTGCAACGACGTGATCGCCGACCTGGATCGAAGGCTCCGGGAGACCTCTGCTTGAGAAAGCGACATGGCTGCCTATCTCGACATCATCTGCTCCTTCGTGATCGCGGCGCTGCTCCTGCTGAACGTCCAGCGGATGAACGCCGACCTCGTGGCGCGGACCTACAAGGGCGGGAACGAGTACATCGCCCAGAGCAACGCTGCGACCCTCGCCGAGATCCTGAACAACGACCTTCAGAGGGTCGGCTATGGCGTGACCGGCGCCAAGATCACGTCGGCGGATTCGACGCGCCTGACCTTCCGGGCGGATCTGGACCGGAACGGGACGCCCGATTCGCTGCGCTACATCTTCGGGGGGTACGTCCCCAGGACCACAAATCCGCGCGACCGCCTGCTGAACCGCCTGGTCAACGCGGAGACGCCCGACAGCATCAGTCAGGGGGTCACCGTGTTCAAGTTCACCTATTATGACTCCACCGGGGCGACCACGGCCACGCTGTCGGCCGTCAAGGGCATCCAGGCGGATATCACCGTGGAGAGCACGGCCCCTTACGACACATCCTATGCGAAGTCGTTCGTGCGGGTCAAGATCTGGCCGAAGAATCTCTGAGGTTTAGCCATGGGCAAGTATTCCCTGATCGTCGTGTCCGGGTTCATCGTGACCTTCGGGATCATCCTGAGCAACCTGAACAGCAGCGCGGAGCGGTTCACGGATGGCCTGGTGAACTATTATAACCGGACCTCCCTTCAGTACATCACGGAGAGCGGGGCGCGCGTGGCCCTGCAGAAGCTCCACGCGGACCGGACCTGGCGGGGGAACGTCCCGACGCGGAGCTTCGCGAGCGGGACCTTTGGGGTGGATTCGCTCAGGAATGACGAGAGCAGGGGGCTCGGCTACGTGAAGCTCTCCGCCCGAGGGCAGCTTAGCACGGACCACGACACCGTGCAGGCCGTGGCGCGGGCCCGTTTCACCCCCCCCGGCGCCCGGGGGGCGATCACGGCCAACACCACGGTGAGCACCCTCGGCAGGTTCATGATGGACGGGCGGGAGCACGACATCAACGGGAACGTCATCACCGGGCAGGGGACGCTGGCCGTGAGCACCGTCGGAGACTTCGACCAGGGAGGGGCGTCCACCGGCGGGGGCACGGACAACGGGGTCGATTATCCGCCGTCCTCGCCGGCCAACGCCAACATCTACGAGGAGAATGCAGCCTGGTCGGGCGGGTTCCCCGCCACGCCGGACAGCGTCTTGGGCGGGGCGTCCCAGGGCTACCCGGAGGGGAAGCTCAAGGCCCTGGCCCAGTCGGGGGCCAACGGCGGGCAGTACGCCACAGATCCAAGCACCCTACATTTTCCCCTCAGCGGGGTCACCTACGTGGAGCTGGCCTCCGGCGGGATCTGGAGCCCCAGCTTTGGCACCAGCACCGGCATCGTGGTCGTACACAACAGCGTCCGCAACGCCACCATCAAGACCCCCAGCGGCGCCTTAAAGGGGTTGCTCATCGCCGACGACGTGGATAAGATTCACTGCTCCATCCTGGGCGGGGTGGTCGTCCTGAAGAACATCGGCAACTGCATCGGCAACGGGACCGGAAACGTCAAGTACTGCAGCGAGGTCATCGATTTGCAGGTCAACCAGGCATCCGGCAGGGTGGACTCCTTCGCCATCGATTCGTGGTGGTAGGAAAGAGCCGTGGATCGTGAATCTGGGGAGGGGGCGAATCACGAACCACGAACGGCGAATCACGCATCCCTCACCCCTTGTTCTGGAGTCTTCCATGCAACCCTTGCCCGTCCTTGACAAGATCGTCTCGCAGGTCCCCAGGAACCTCTCCGGCGTGGAGCGGCAGCGTCTGATCGCAGACCTGGTGAACCAGACGCCCCCGCAGGAAGCAGACGCCCTCCGGGGGGTGATCCACGGGTTTCTCACGGTGATGGCGGCCAGGAACGCCTCGGACGTAGACATGGGCGGGGAGGGGACGCAGGGGCGCGTCTGGTACCGCATCTACGGGGACAAGAAGCCGGACGAGGCCACGGGCCCGTTCAGCGCGGACCAGATGGACGTCCTGCTCCACCTGCTGATCATGGAGAGCCAGAGAAAATATCTGTTTGAGCACCGGAATCTCGATTTTTCGTACCATCTCGATGCGGACGGGCAGGACTACCGGTACCGGGCGGACCTGTACTTCGATCTCGACCATCTGGCCCTCAACATGCGGTTCATCACCAACAAGATCCGCCCATTCAAGGGCCTGGAACTCCACCCCGAGGTGGTGAAGGCGGTCACCCTCATCTACGACAGCCAGGGCCTCACCCTGGTCACGGGCATCACCGGCTCCGGGAAGAGCGCCACGCTGGACAGCATCATCGACGCCAATAACCAGACCGCGGACGGGCACATCGTCATCATCGCCTCTCCGGTCGAGACGATTCACCCCTCCAAGCGCTGCATCGTCCGGCACCGGGAGATCGGCAGGGACGTGGGCTCCTTCAAGGAGGGGGCCATCCAGGCCCTCCGGCAGGACCCGGACATCGTGGTCATCGGGGAGATGCGCGACCCGGAGACGATCATGACCGGCCTGGAGATCACGGACAGCGGGCACAAGGTGTTCTCCACCCTCCACACCGGCTCCGCCGTGGAGAGTATCGACCGGATCATCGGCGAGTGCCCGCCCATCGAGCAGAACCGCGTCCGGGAGCGCCTGGCGGACACCCTCAAGTGCGTCTTCTCGCAGAAGCTCGTGGCCTCGCTGGACGGCAAGAGGGCCCTGGTCAAGGAGGTCCTGCTGATGAACTCCTCCGTGCGCGCGGCCATCAAGAACAACAACACGAGCGAGATCTACCAGATGATGCACGAGGGGAGCGCGGGCGGCATGAACACGATGGAGCAGGACCTCAAGCGCCTCGTGGTGGCCCGCCGCATCTCTCCCGACACAGCCCAGAGCGAGGCCAACAACAAGAGAAGGATGGAAGAACTGTTGAGATAAGGTCATTCTATGCGACTACGAACCCTCGTCTTATCCATAGCCCTTGCGGCCTGCGCCTGTTCCACGACGGACACGGGCGTGGGCCTCACCGGCAGCCGCGACTACACCCTGACGGTGAGCGTGAAGGGCCGGTTCATCCAGGTGGGGGACGCCATCCCCGTGTCCATCCAGCTCCGCCGCACGGACAACAGCAACCTCCCGTCGGGCCTGAAGGGGAACATCCTGCTGACCGCCACGGCCAACGCCGAGGTGGACCGGGGGACCCTCCCCGTGAATGTGGCCGGGGCCGCCACGCCTGACGTGTCGGACATCATCACCTTCACCGGGAAGAGAGCAGGCTCGGCGGAGGTCCGGGCGACCTTCCAGGACGCCACGGCCAGCGTGGAGATCGTCATCTCGGGGGTGGCGCCATGAGGGCAAGAAAGAACACCATGCACCACAGAGATCACAGAGCACACAGAGAGAAAAGAAGGAGCGAATCGGAGAGACGGAGAGACGGAGAAACGGAGAAGAGTTTCTTCCCCGATTCCCCGATTCCCCGGTTTCCCGTTTCGATTTTCTCTGTGCTCTCTGTGTCATCTGTGGTGAAGATTTTCTTGTGTCTGCTCCTGGTCGTGGCCTGTGACAAGAGTCAGCCCGCAGCCCCCCAGGCCCCTCGCCTGACCGACCTCGTGATCTCGGAGGGGAACAACCAGAGCGCCCTGCCGGGCCAGGCCGCCTCCCGTCCGCTCGTGGTCCGGGCCGTGGACCAGGAGGGGAGGCCGATGCCCGGGGTGAAGGTGACGTTCCGCGTGGCGGCGGGCGGCGGCGCCCTGTCCGACACCACGGCCACCACCGGCGCGGACGGCCAGGCGCAGACGCGCCTCACCCTCGGCTCCACCGCGGGCGTGAACACGGTGACGGCCCTCGTGGAGGGGCTGTCCGGGCTTCCGCCCACGTTCACCGTCGTGGCCCTGGGCGCGACGGCCAGCACCGATACCACAGGGGGGAAAACCCCTGGCGCGACCGGAGGCCCCGCCACCACCGTCACCGCCCTGGCCGTGACCCCGTCCTCCCTGGGCGTGCGGGGGTCGGGCCGGCAGGAGGCCGCGGTCGTCACGTTCGAGGTCCGGGACGCGGCGGGCCTCCCGGTGGCGGACGGCGAGGAGGTGGCCTTCTCCCTCGCCCCGACAGGCGCGGGGACGCTCTCCTCTGCGAAGGCCACGACCGTCGGGGGCCGGGTCTCCGTCGCGCTCAAGAGTGACACCCTGGCCGCGCCCGTCCGGGTCACGGCCACGGCGCGGGGCATCGCCGGGGCCGCCTCCGTCCCGATCCTGGGCGGCCCGCCCGACCGGGCGCACTTCAGCCTGGCCGCCGAGAGGCTGAACCTCCCCGGTGGGGTGACTTCGGGCCTGATGGACCGGATCACCGCGTTCGTCTTCGACCGGTTCTCCAACCCCGTTCCGACGGGCACGTCCGTGCTGTTCAGCACCACGGCCGGGGGCATCGAGGGGGCGGCCTCGACGGACGCCCAGGGCCGCGCGTCCGTCAACCTGATCACCGCCGAGCCCCTCCCGAAGGACGGCATCGCCGGGGTCACCGCCCGGGTCGTGGGCCGGGGGGACAGCCTGATCTCCGCCACGACCCGCGTCCTGTTCAGCGGGCCGACGCAGCTCGGCGTTCAGCCCGCGGCCATCATCGCCGACACCCTCCAGAGCTTCATCTACTCGGTCAAGGACCCCAACGGCAACCCGCTCTCGGGGGGGACCCATATCCGGGTGACCGCCCAGAACGGGAGTGTCCAGGGCGACGTGGACGTGACCCTGCCGGACATTCAGGAGAAGGGGGCGGGCCGGACCGACTTCGCGTTTGCGCTCCGGCGGCCCCCCGGCGCCCAGACGGAGGTGACGGTGTCCGTGACCTCGCCCAACGGGAACGCCCAGCGCACCCTGACCGGGGGGGGCGGGGGCGTGGCCGGAAATCCGTCCGTCCTGACGCCCAGCCGCCTGGCGGTCACCCCCGCCGATACGGCCCTCCTGGCCGACGGGTTCACGACCACGAAGGTCACGGCGGCGCTCACCGCCACGGACGGGACGCCGATCCGGGGCGCGGGCGTGGAGTTCACCAGCAGCGCGGGCCTGATCGAACCCTCTGCCGTGACCAATGCCGCCGGACAGGCCACGGTCACCCTGACGAGTGCCGCCAGCGGGGCGGACCTCCGGGCGCTGATCCGGGTCTTCGCCGCCAGCCTGCGGGACAGCGCCTCGGTGCGGATGGTCGGCCTGACGCTCGTCCTCACCTCCTCGCCCGACACGATCACTGCCAACGGCAACGCCCAGTCCCGCATCGTCGCGACGCTCAAAAAGACCGGGGACCTCCCCGTCCCGTTCGCCCGGGTGAACTTCGAGACCACCCTGGGAACCCTGTCCGCGCCGTCCGCCCTGACGGACCAGAGAGGCGAGGCCACGGTCATCCTCACCAGCCAGCCCGAGGCGGGCCGCGCGGTCGTGACCGCCGCTTATGGGGCGGGCCTGACGGCGCGCCGGGAGGTGGCCTTCGTGAAAGGACCGCCCGCCAGCATCGTCCTGGTCTCCGTGGAACCTCCCTCCGTCGGGGTGAATGGGGCAGGGTCCAACGCCACGGCCCTCATCACCTTTGACGTGCGGGACGCCCAGGGCACCCCGGTCAAGGACGGGGAGCGGATCACCTTCACGCTGGACCCTGCGGCGGGCGGGGAGTCCGTGAACCCCGCCGAGAGCGCCACGGTCAACGGGCGGGTGCGCATGGCGTTCAACAGCGGGACCGTGGCCCGCACCGTGCGGGTGATCGCCCGGTGGGCCGACGGGAACGTCTCCTCCACCCCCGTCCCGGTGGCCATTCACGGGGGGCTGCCCGACCTGACGCACTTCAGCCTGGGCGCCAGCCCGGTCAACCTGGCCGGGCGCGTGGTGCTGGGCCTCCAGAGCACGATCACGGCCTACGTGTTCGACAAGTACTCCAACCCCGTCCCGAAGGGCACCTCCATCCGGTTCCGGACGGACGGCGGGGGCATCCAGGGGGCCGTGGAGACGAACGTGGACGGGCAGGGGGGGGTGACCCTGTTCACGGCCAACCCGATCCCCCCTGCCCCGTACCTGGCCACGGTCACGGGGCAGACCGTGAACGAGAATGGACAACCCATCGAGACCACCACGACGGTCCTGTTCAGCGGCCCCACGGTGGTCCAGCTCACGGGCGCGGGCGCGGACACCATCCGCAACGGCCAACTCTCCATCCGCGACGGGGGGTCTCAGATCATCCAGTTCACCGTGAGCGATACGGATGGAAACCCGATCATGGGGGGGAGCACCATCAAGGTCACCAGCGATGTCGCGGCGCTGTCGGGGAGCACCGACGTCACGATGCCGGACACCCGCAGCGGCAGCACCAGCTTCGCCCTGGCCGTGAGGGACCCGACCCCTGCGGAAGACCCCCCGCTCCCGCCCCAGCGCGGGACGGTCATCATCACGGTCCAATCCCTCAACGGAAACCGGCTGCTGGCCTTTTCGGTGACGGTGGATTAAGGCCCTTTGCCTTGCCTATGAACCTTTTCAGCCAGACCCCCAGCTCAGCCATCGGCCTGTCCGTGGACGGCCTGTCCATCAAGGCCGCGCACCTCCGACGGGAGGGGAGGCGGATCGTTCTGTCCAGGATCGAGACCGCCCGGTTCAAGACCCGTCCGGGGACGGAGGAGGGCGCCGGGGGCGCATCCGCCGCGCCTTCTGCGGAGGATGTCCTGGGGCTGGCGCCGGCGCCGACCGCCCCGGCCCCCGAGTCGGACGCTGCTGCGCAGGAGGGGGGAGAAGAGGAGACCAACAGCACCGTCCTCTACGGTCTCCTGGGCCGGTTTCCGGTGGCGGAGAGCACGCTGGCCATCGGCCTGATGGAGGCCAGCGTGACCCTGTTCGACCTGAAAGGCCTGGGGAATCTGAAGGGCAAGCAGCTCCGGAAACAGGCCGTGGAGAAGATCGCGGCGGCGAAAGGCGGGCCCCCCCCTCCCGACGATCATATCGACTTCATCCAGACCGGGGCCGGCGTCGTCGCCCTGGCGCACGAAGACCCCCTGGAGACGCTGGCGCTGCTGGATGATCTCCGCCCGTTCTTCGACCAGGTTCAGGTCGGCCTGATCGACGCCAACGAGGTCTCCCTGATGAACCTGGTCCGGCAGACCGCGCCGAAGGACGACCAGGTGACCGCCATCGTCTACGTGGGGGAGGAGTTCAGCCGGGCCATCTTCATGCGCGGGAGCGACTATCTGGGCCTGACGCAGGTGATCAACGAGGGCGTCCATTCGCCCCAGGTCCTGAACACCCTCTACAGCCGCATCCTGTTCGAGCAGGACACCTCGCATCTCCCGGAGATCAACCGCATCCTTCTGGCGGGCGAGGCCAGGGGCGTGGATGCGCAGACGTTCTTCGCCAGCCAGTTCCCCGACGCCGGGGTGGACTATCTGATCCCGTCGGGCATCGATCTCAACCCCATAGACCAGGACCGGGAGCGTATCTCGGAGTTCGACATTCCCATCGGACTCGCGTGGAAGGCGCTGGAGCCCAAAAACGAACGCTTCTACCCCACCAATTTTCTGTCCCGGGAGCGGAAGCGGCTTCAGAACCCGCTGGAGATCGCCTGGCACGGTCTGCTTCTGGTCGCTCTGATTGCCGCCACCACGCTGTTTTTCGGCATGCGGGTGTGGGAACAGGGGCGGTCCATCGCAACCGTTCAGCGCTCGATCCAGATGAAGGAGCAACAGGTCCGGGAGAACAGCATCTACATCACCCTGGTGGACAGCCTTCATCAACAGATCGCGTGGTACAAGCAGAGCCTGGCCCTCACGGACAACCTGTCCGGCCGTTACCGGTCGTGGGGCTACTTCTTGCGGACGCTTTCGGAGGAGACGCATCAGGTCAACTCCCTGTGGTTTACGGGGCTGAACGGGAAGGGGGAGGGCATCGAACTCACGGGACGGTCGATCTACCGGGACCGTATTCCTGCCGTGGCCTGGAAGCTCAAGGAGACGGTTGTCCGGAGGACCACGCGCTCCCAGATTCGCACCCAGGAGGTCTATGATTTCGACCTGGAGGTGAAATCTTTCAAATCCCTCGCAGAGGACACGCTGGCGACGACTCCTGACCCTGGCCCCTGACCCTGATCTTGGAGACAAGCGTTGCGCTACGCGGTACGGAACACGGTCATTCTGGGCATTCTCTGGCTGCTGGTGATCGTCGCCGGGGTCCTTTACGAGCGCCGTCGCGCCGAGACGCTCCTGCGGCTGAGACAGCGGGAGAAACAGGTCACGGCGAAGCTGGAGGAGGTCTCGGGCTACGTGGCGATCTACGAGGACGTTCGGCAGACCCTGCGCCAGCTTCAGGGGCGGTGGCAGAGCCGTCCCAGGGTGCTCATGGCGCAGGACGATCCGGGCCGCACCTTCGCCTATCTGAACGACATCCTGGACCTCCCGGAGGCGTTCGTCACCTTCGACTTCACCTACGTCGGACGCGTGGACTCGACGTCCTTCAGCCAGAACACGTATACCCTGTCCGGGGATGGGGACTTCAGAAGCCTGGCCCATTTCATCTGGTTCATCGAGCACGGCCAGCCTTTTTACGCCCTCTCCAATCTGGATGTACGCGGAAACCCCGGCTTCAAGATGCCGGTCATCGACTCGAATGAGCCCGTGGTCCCGGGGGCGAAGGCGCCGGCCCTGGTATACGACCCGGACCGGGTGCAGTTCAACATGACGTTTCGGGTCTATTTCAGCCCGAACAGCCACGTCCAGGACACCCTCTTCGTCCTGGATCAGGACCCTCCGCCGCTGGACACCAATCCCTTCAGGCCGCTCATTCACGATGAACTCCCGGTCAACACGAAGGGGCTGTTCGAGGTGGCCGGGGCGCAGTTGCGCGGGGTGGGGTACCGGAAGGCCTTCCTGGTGGACAAGGGGGGCAAGCTCCACGTTCTCCGGGAGGGGGACCCGGTCTTCATGGGCGCCTTGAGCCGCGTGGATCAGGCGCGAAATCGCGTGGAATTTCTGTTGAACAGGGGCGGGATCGCAGATAAGGTGGTGCTGGAGGTCCAGCTTCAGGGGGAGAAAGAACCGTGAGACGTGAAAGAGTCATGATTCTGGCGATGGTTCTGGCGTTGACGGCCTCCGTTGCCCCGGCCCAGCAGGTCCGGCCGAGTATGGGCGGACCTGTGCGGGTTCCGCAGGACCTCATCACCATCTCCAGGGACACCCCATTCGACCAGGCCCTGATCATGATCCAGCAGGCCAGCGGGCTGGTGATCGTGGACCCGGTGGGCCGGACGAACCCCATCGGCCTGGACGTGGACCGGAAGCCCTGGCGTCTGGCCCTGGATACGATCGCGAACGCACATCACATGCAGGTCTCCAGGGGCCCCGGCTACTACATCCTCGTCCCCAGGCCCGAGTCGACCGCCTCCGGGTCCGGCGCCCCCGCCGAAGCGACCAAGCGGCCGGAGATCAACGCGGACACCCGGGAGGTCAACATCGCCACGGTCTTCTTCGAGGCAGACCGCCAGACCCTGCGCGAGCTGGGCATCAACTGGAGCACCCTGAAGGCCGGACGGGTGGACGTGGCCGCCTCCACCCGCGCTGCGGACCTCATCTCCGCGCCCCTGCTCTCGGTCCAGGCGACCGCGCATCTGGCGCGCAACTTGAGCGTGGACGCGATCCTGAAGGCCCTGGAGTCCCAGAGCGTCGGCGAGGTGATCGCCAACCCCCAGGTCAAGGTGATCAGCGGGAAGAGGGGGCGCATCCAGGTGGGCCAGGACTTCACGGTGTTCACGAAGGATTTCGCCGGGAACGCCATCTCGGACGTGATCAGCACGGGGACCATTCTGGAGGTCACGCCCACCCTCGTCATGGAGGATTCGGTGGAATTCGTCCATCTGACCGTGGACGCGGAGCGAAGCACCCTGCTGGACCCCGTACGTCAGGTGATCAACAAGACCAAGGCCAGCACCTCCGCCCTGCTCTACGACGGGGAGGAGACGGCCATTGCCGGCCTCTATGTCAATGAAGTGACCAAGATCCGCAGCGGGGTGCCTCTCCTCAAGGACCTTCCGGGGTGGTTCTTCGGCCTGCGGTACCTGTTCGGGTTCGACCGGCGGGGGATCAGCAAAAAGGAGCTGGTGGTCCTCCTGAAGGTGAACATCGTTCCGAGCATTCGGACGCGGGCCGCGGAGAAGGCGGCGATGAGGCGGGGGGTGGACCTGATCGAGGAGAAGACCCGGGAGTTTCAGGAGATCCTCCGGAAGCGGGAGGAGCAGCAGACGCCGGAGAAGAAGGGGACGGGAGAGAAGGAGCAGGGGCCGGAGAAGAGATAGCCGAGGAGGCCGTCGTGCCAACCGAGGTGGACATCCTGTTCAAGGGTTTTTCCGAGACGGAGCAGTCGGAGTTTCTGGCGATGGCCAGCGAGCGGCGCTTCGTCGCCAATGAGGTGCTCCTGGCCGCCGGCCAGGAGGAGACGCATCTGTCCATCGTGCAGGAGGGGACGGTCTCCGTCTGGGCGGACCGCGCCAGGCTGGCCAGCCTAGGCCCCGGCGGCACGCTGGGCACGTCCGCCGTGATCGAGCCGCACATCGCCACCGTGGCGATCCGGGCCGACACCGACGGTGTCCTGCTGGGGGTCCCGCGCCAGCGGGCGCTGGAGTTCTTCCGGGACAGGCCGGAGCGGCTGTTTCACCAGTTCTGCGTCAATGTCTTCAGCATCTGGGTCGAGATCCTGGAGCGGCGCAACCGGCGCATCTTCGAGTTGCAGTCGGCCCTGATCGTGCCGACCGCGCGCAGGAGAGGCAAACCCAAGGTGCTGATCGTGGACGACGAGCACCCCATCCGGGACGCCTTCGGAGACCTGCTCCAGGACACTTACACCGTCCTCAAGGCCATCAGCGGCGAAGAGGCCATCCGGTTGACCTATGAGGAGAAGCCGGACCTCCTGCTGCTGGACCTGCGGATGCCGGGGATCGACGGCTACCAGGTCTGCAAGCGTCTCAAAGAAGACCCGGCCACGTCCCACATCCCGATCGTGGTGGTGACGGCCATGGCGGAGACGAACGATAAGGTGAAGGGGCTCCTGTACGGGGCCGATGACTATCTCATCAAACCGGTGGACGCGGAGGATTTGAAGGAGAAGATTCGGCAGATTCTCAGGCGTTTTGAGCACGTATTGCCCCAGGAAGAGGAGGCATCGCCGTGAAGCTGTCCGAGCAGCAGGTGAAGCAGTTCCAGAAGGACGGGGTCCTGATCGTGGAGGACCTGCTCGACGAGGCGGAGGTCCAGACGCTCCGGAAGCGCGCCGAGTGGGTGGCCAGCGGTCAGGCATCGCATATCTCCAGGGGACAGCTCCAGGTGGAGCCCCGCGTGGCCAAGGGGGAACTGGGAGCGGACACCTACGCCGACTCCCTGCGCAAGATGAGCCACCTGGCCTTCCACGACGAGGTCTTCCAGGCCCACGCCAGAACCCCCAAAGTCCTGGACGTCATCGAGTCCCTGCTCGGACCGGACCTCAAGCTCTATCAGGACCAGCTCTTCATGAAGCCCCCGAAGGTCGGGTCCCGGCAGGGCTATCACCAGGACATGCCGCTGGGGTTCTACATCGACCCGCCCGACATGGTGACCTGCTGGGCCGCGTTGGACGACTCGACGGAGGAGAATGGGTGCCTGCGGATGCTGCCCGGCACGCACCGGTTCGGGGTCATCGACAGAGCGGAGTGGGAGGCGTATGAAAAGAAGGCGCTGGACGGCCGGTTGCCGGAGGAGCGGCTGCTGGTGATGAAGGCGGGGAGTTGCAGCTTCCATCACGGGTTGATCCTGCACTGCAGCCAGCCCAACCTGTCGGACCGGCGTCGTCGGGGGTATGCCACGCACTACGTGAGCGCCCGGTGCCGCTACACCGGACCGCCGGACAAGAACGATGCGATGCTGGTGCGGGGACAGGCGATACCGGGATACATATAGAAATAGAAATAGAAAATGCAAAGTGTAAAGTGTAAAGTGTAAAATGCAAAGTGAGGAAGCCTTTCTTGCATTTTGCACTTCACTTTCAGGGGGATTCTCATGAAAGCGTCGGTCCTTTTCAAGCAGGGCGAGCCGATTCGGGTGGAGGACGTGAGCCTGGCGCCGCCGAAGGAGGACGAAGTCCTGGTCCGGATGGCCGCCAGCGGGGTGTGTCACAGCTGTCTTCACGCGGCGGACGGGAACTGGAAGGGGGTCCCCGTGCCGATCGTGCTGGGGGATGAGGGGGCGGGTGTGGTGGAGGAGGTCGGGCCGGGGGTCCGGGACCTGAAGCCGGGGGACCACGTGATCCTCTCGTGGGCGCCCACCTGCGGGCGCTGCCACTACTGCGTCATCGGCCGGCCCAACCTGTGCGAACGGCGGAGGCCGGGGCAGGGGGTGCTGCTGGACGGCACGTCGCGGATGTCTCTGAACGGACAGACGGTGCATCACTACGGCTATGTGGCCACCTACGCCTCCCACTCCGTGATGCCGGAGTCGTGCGCCATCCCCATCCGGAAGGACATGCCGCTGGACAAGGCGGCGCTGATCGGCTGTTCCGTGATGACCGGGGTGGGGGCGGTCCTCAACACGGCGCAGGTCCCCGCCGGAGCGAGCGTGGCGGTGTTCGGGGTCGGGGGGATCGGGCTGAACGTGGTGCAGGGCGGGGCGCTCGTGGCCGCGCATCCGGTCATCGGCGTGGACGTGAGGCCGAACAAGCTGGACTACGCGCGGAAGATGGGGGCCACCCACGGGGTGGACGCCTCGAAAGAGGACCCGGTGAAGGCGATCAAGGACATCACCGGGCGGGGGGCGGACTATGCGTTTGTGGCCGTGGGAAACGCGAAGGCGGTGGAGCAGGCGTGGGACTGTCTGGCCCCGGGGGGGATGTGCGTGCTCATCGGCGTACCGGCCACGGGGTCGACGGTCACGTTCGAGGTGAGCCGGCTCCAGTCCGGGGAGCGGACGATGCGCGGGTGCTCCTACGGGAGCGCGCGCACGCGGGAGGATTTCCCCCGGATGGTGGACCTCTACCTGGGGGGCAGGCTGAAGATCGACGAACTGATCACCCGGCGCTACGCCCTGGAGGAGATCAACGAGGCGAACCGCGCGCTGGCGGAAGGGGAGGTGGCGCGCGGACTGATCGTGTTCTAAAGCGATCCTTTCAATCCCGCACCAGCCACCGGGCGAGGCGCTCCGCGTCCTTCAGCCAGCGTTCGCGCTGTTCCGGGCTGCTCTTCGGAAGGCCGTCGGCGTGCATGAACCGGTAGCGGCGGATGCCGATGAATCTGAGCGTCTCCTTCATCTGCCGCGTGGCCGTGTTTCCGAGGAACCACCGGCGCGCGAATCCGGGCGCGAGCCCGCTGTTGGCCACCGCAGCGCGCTGAATCCGGTGGAGCCTCCGGGCGTAGGGCCCTCGCCGGTACTCCCAGGCGAACCGTCCAATGTAGTCCACCCAGGTCTTGAGGATGCCAGGCAGGCTGTACCAGTAGGTCGGATGGATGACGGCGAGGCGGTCGGCGGCCATGAACCGCTCCCGGTTCTCCCGATAGAACGGGATGGCCTCCAGATTCTCCGTGCCGTGGACGTAGTACTTGAGGTCCTCCGCCCGGTCGTAGAGCCGCAGCTCATCCACCTCCGCGCCCGCCTCCCGGCAGGTCCGGCAGACGGCCTCGAACACGGCGGCGTTGAAGCTCGCCGGGGCATCGTGCGCCAGGACCGCGTAGATGCGCATGAATTTCCCCCACCTTGACAGATGAGATCCGTTTGGTTAGAATTTAAGAAAACGGCAAGTGGAAAAACACGTATCTCGTATCTCGTATCTCGTATCTCGCAAGAGGCTTTTACGCTTCACGCTTCATGAGATACGCTTCACGGGGTATCTGTTTCACGAAAGCAGGTGATCTTTTGGAGACGATTCGCGTCCTCAGCGACTTTCACGCGGCGCACCGGCAGCTCAACTACGACGGGAAGTGCCGGTACGTACACGGCCACACCTGGATCGGCACGTTCGTCCTGAAGGCCGAGCAGTTCCCCCGCAATCATCTGGACATGTCCATCGACTTCGGGCACCTCAAGGACATCCTGCGGCATCTGGACCACAAGATGATGGTCTGCGAGCAGGACGAGGTCTTCCTGAAATCCGGGCTTTTCGAGCCGGAGGGGGTGGTCCTGATTCCGGGCGACAGCCCGAGCGTGGAGAACGTGGCGAACTACTGCCTGGAGCGGGTGATCCAGGTCATCCGGTCGGAATACCCCGACCGGGGCATCTCCTACGACATCGAGGTCACGATCCAGGAGACCGACCACAACATCTTCGTGGTGGAGCGGAGCGTGACGATTTAAGGCCCGTGCCTGACCTTTCGACTGTTCGCCAGCCGGGCGGCCATCCGGACGGCCGCGAGCATGTTCGTCTCGTCGGCCACGCCCCGCCCCGCGATGTCGAAGGCCGTCCCATGGTCCACGGACGTGCGGACGATGGGCAGGCCGAGGGTCACGTTGACGGCCTCGGCAAAGGCCACGAGCTTCATCGGGATATGCCCCTGGTCGTGGTACATCGCGATCACGGCGTCGAACGCGCCCCGGTAGGCCCGATGGAACACGGTGTCGGGCGGCAGGGGGCCGGCCACATCCCACCCGCGCGCCCGCGCCTGCTCCACGGCCGGGGCGACGATCCGCATATCCTCGTCCCCGAACATCCCCCCCTCCCCGCAGTGCGGGTTGATCCCCGCCACAGCGATCTTCGGTCGTTCTATCCCCAGGTCGAGCAGCGCCTCGTGGGCCAGGTCCAGGGTCTTCAGGATACGGTCCGTCGTGGCCCTCTGCGGCACGTCCCGCAGGGCGATGTGCGTGGTCACGTGGACGATCCGAAAGGTCTCGGTGGCCAGCATCATGCGGGATGCCGCCGCGCCCGTACGCTCGGCGAGCAGTTCCGTGTGCCCCGCGTAGGAGAACCCCGCCAGGTTCATGGCCTCCTTGTGGAGGGGGGCCGTCACCACGCCGTCCACCTCCCCGGCGAGCGCCAGGTCCGCGGCGCGAAAGACAAAGGTCACGGCGGCCCGCCCGGCGGGCGCGCACACCTGGCCGACCCGGATACCGGACAGATCCACGCCGCCGGGGTCGAGCAGGTCGATGCCCCCCGGCAGATAGCGCCCTTCGGACGGGGAGGTCACATGCCGGATTTCCAGGGAACGACCCGCGAACCGGAGGGCGGCCTCCAGGGAGGGGCGATGCCCGATGACGAGGGGCCGGCAGAGGGGATAGAGCGCCTCGTGCGCGAGCGCCTTGGCGATCACCTCCGGCCCGATGCCGCAGACGTCCCCCATGGTGATGGCGAGGAGGGGGAGGCCCTCCTTCCGGTCTGTCACACGCTCTTCCAACCTGTCGCTCCCGTAAAATCAGTGATGGGTGATGTGTGGAGCGCGGCCATCCCTCGCCGCGTGAGAAGTGGACTGAAGATAGCGAAACGAGGCCTTCGTTGTCAAGGCCCAGTATTGTCCGGTTAGAAAATTGCTGTGATGAGGATTTGTCTTTGCCAAGGTCCCCATCGTTTCACGGCTAAGAAGAGTGTGACGGTCCGCCCCCCCAGCAGGCCCATCATAGTGGAGTCCAACGCCCGCTCTTTTCGAATGTCCC
>SICM01000069.1 GCA_009694805.1 Candidatus Latescibacterota bacterium | reverse complement strand
TTCGGTCGCCGACCAAAGCCGCCTCGACCGCTCCGTCAACGCCGGCCTGAGGACCGTGTACTTTCTGCGCAAGATATTGAAGTTCACGCATCAAAGGTACAACCGCGCCCTGTCGAAATCAATCGCTTATTTCTTCACAACCCCTTAGGGATTAGGGATTAGGGATTAGGGATTAGGGATTAGGGATTAGGGATTAGGGTCAAAGAGAATCGGCGAAACGGTGAGCCTGGAAAACGGAGAAAAAGCATTCTCTCCGATTCTCCGATTCTCCCTTTCGCCGATTCACGATGTGCCCGACCCCCAACCCCTGATCCCGTTTTTTATTATTTCCCCAGAACCTTGTTCAGAAGCTGCTGCATTTCCGAGAATCGCTTGCTGTTGGACCGCGCCCCCAGCACCGCCGCAGCCACCTCCCGCTGGTTTTCTCCCCGCACGAAGGTCGTCAGACAGTAGCCCGACTGCCGGATGAATCCGGTCTTGGCCCCCACGATGTCCGGGTTCGTCTTCAGCAGGCGGTTCGTCGTATGAATCCGGTGAAGCGCCCGGTCGGACCTGAAGGCATAGTCCTGCATCCGCATGATCTGCGAGATCCTGTCGTCCCGGGATGCGATGCTGACCAGACGGACACAATCCATCGCCGTCGAGACATTGTCGGGGTTCAGGCCGGTAGGGTCGGCGAAATGGGTCTCCGAAAGCCCCAGGGCCCTGGCCTTGAGGTTCATCTTTTCCACGAATCCCCGCTCAGACCCCGTTGAGAGGGCCAGCATCTTGGTAGCCACGTTGTCCGAGGCGATCAGGGCGGCGCAGAGCAGGTCATGGGCCACGATCCGTTCGCCGACCCGGAATCGCTTCCGGCCGGGGAGCATCAGGCCCTCGGCCGAGATTTGAATGGTCCGGTTGAGGTCCGGATGGGTATCGAGGAAGACCAGGGCAGACATCAACTTCGTGATGCTGGCGATGGGCTGTATCCGTCCCTGGTTCTTTCCGTAGAGGATTTCGCCGGTCTGGACGTCGACGGCCACCGCTGAGATGGCGCTCGGGCCGGAGGTCGCGAGAGATGCCTTCTTCACCCTAGACTTGCTTTTGCTGCGAGATTTCCTGGTCTTTGCGTCGGCGTCGTGCCAGGACGTGAGCAGGAGGGCGAGGCAGAGGACAACCCCCGTCCACGCGGTCCACCGGATCTTCTGAGTCATCCACCCCGTCACAACCAGACCTCTTTTCATCACAAGCGGACTCCTTTCTAACGTCTTGTCCCGTGCGGTCCGGACCGGGTGTGGGGAGGGGAGACCGGTTCAGGGCTCGGGATGCCGGGAAAATCGCTATCAAAAGGCCTTCCCTGCGGGGAGGCAGGCAAGCGCGCTTTTTCTGTCTCTTTCTTCTCTATGATAAAAAAGAGCAACTTTAGTGCCGGAAAAAACCATAAAATCTGGGGAACGCCGGTCACTCCGTATTCAATTCATAGTGGTCGTAGGTCGCCACGCTCTGGCCTTTGATGGTCTTAAAAACAATCTTGGCCACCGCATCCGTGAAATCTCGCTTGAGCACCCAGAGGCCGGACGGCCCGGGGGCGTAATCCCACGCCATCTTCAGCGATTTGATCGGAAAGGGGGGGGTCGTCATGGCTCCTTCGACCTTCACCGGGCCGTAATCCGAGGTGGAGACCCACAGGAATCCGTCGATGCGCCGTTCGTCGCCGGGTTTCGGTTTGAGCTGGAGCTTGTAGGCAGCGTGTCCCCCCACGGTCTCGTTCCCCACGAGGGAGACCTCGTAATCCGTTTTCTGCAGGGGAAATCCAAGGATATGTTTCAGCGGAAAGCCGTTGGACGGATGGCCGATGTTGGACCACTGCACCTCTCGCTTGACATCCGAGGGGGGGTGATAGACGACCACCGCCTGCTCCTTACGCTCCTCCTGGCCAGACGCCTGGACGACCAGCTGGATGACCTTCAGGTTCTGAACCTGCTTGCGCGCCCGTTCCTGGTATTGGTTCACCTCTGAGATGATTTTATCGATGGAGATGGCTTTATCGATGTCTTTATCTCCCTGGGCTAGAGCCCGACCGCAAAGGAGGCAGAGGAGCAGACCGTTGAGGAGTGCCCTTCGACCCGTCCGGCAGATCCCATCAATGGTCAGCCTCCTTATCCCCATTGTCCTTTGCCCACAGCGGTCACAGCAGCCGGTAGTTGAGACTCATGGTGAAGCTCCGGGTCCAGGCTTCTCTCTGAACTTTGTCGATCTGGACCCCGACGATGAAATTCGTCTTGTTCTCGACGAAAAAACTGAAAAACGTGCCAAAGGAGTTGCCCATCTGGCGTCTCTGTCCCTGGCTTCGCTCGGCCCTTAAGATGTCCCGAACGGTAAAATCGACGCGATTACTCACTTCGTAGACAAAGTCGCTGGTGAGGCGGGCGCTGTAGAGCCTTCCAAACCGCCCCGTGAACGGACTGCTGACCTCCAGGCGCTGGTCGAACTGGCTGCGCCACCCCAGGGGCACGGCATAGCAATATCCCAGGGCAGCGGCAGGGTCCCGGCGGGAAATCCCGCGATAGGCGGTGGTCATCTGAAAATTGACGCCGAGACTGAACTCCCCCCCGTAGAACCGATCATTGACGCGCTGCTGAAAGAGGACCTCATTGATCCGGAGGATCCCGCCGGCCCCGATCCCACGAGGGGCCACGCCCGACGCCCGAATGACCCGCTCCATCGCCTCGAACCACCATTTTCGGTAGGTCGAGCCGTATCTCTCCTTATATTCGCGCTCTTTTCCGATGATATGACCGAGTTCGATCAGGTCGTCCTTCGGCAGGTGGTCGGAGATGGCCTTCTCCCGGAGCAGAAACTCCTCCACGCGGACGGCCCTGGCCAGCGAGGTGGCGTCTATGAAGCGCCCATTGCCCAGCCCTACCGTCACAGCCGTGGCGGGCCGGTCAAACCTCTTATCGTAGTCGAGATTGACATCCCCGAAGCCGAAGACCGCCGTCCCCCAGAGGAAGTATTTCTTCACACGGGTGGCGAGGTTCGTGGCGTATTGCGCCGTGTCCCTGGCTGCGCCCGCATCGCGGTTCAGCGCCCCGGAGCCGATGGCGTCGATGGAATAGGCGAATGAGAGGGAATCCTTGAACCGTTTGTAGGTGAAGCCGAGGCGGCCGTTCCGGCCCGTCAGGTCCGATCCCGAGGCCGCGTAGTTGAAGTTGAAATCCGCCCGGAGGTTCTGGACTGTACTCACAGGCACCGTGTAATCTCTGATGCTGGCGTTCTGAGCGAATGCCCGGGACGACAACATCAGGCCGCAGAACAGGACTGCAGAGAGGCGGAGAGCCATAAAATTAAAATTAAAAGGTTCAAGGTTAAAAGGTTCAAATTTTGGACTTCCCTGTTCAAGATTTTGAACTTTGAACGCTGAATCTGCCTTCACCTGATCTTGAGGGTCGCCAGGCCGATGAGCGCCAGGAGGCCGGAGGCAATCCAGAAACGGATGACGACCTTCGTCTCGCCGGTTCCTCTGTAGAGGAAGGTGTAATGGAGGGGGGCCCGATAGAAGAGTCGTCGGCCTATCCAGTTGATGCCGATCTTCTCCTGGATGAGCACGGAGAAGGCCTGGGCCACGAAGATCCCCCCCACGACCAGAAACAGCGCCTCGGATTTGAGCAGGACCGCGATCGTGCCCAGGACGCCGCCCAATGCCTGTGAGCCGGTATCCCCCATGAAGGTCTCCGCAGGATAGGCATTGTACCAGAGGAATCCGACCCCGGCCCCGAAGACCGCCGCGCAGACGATGGCCACCTCGCCGCTTCCGTGGAGATAGAAGAACAGGAGATGTTTGGAATAGATCGTGTTTCCGATGACATAGGCGAACACCCCGTAGACCACGGCCACAAAAGACACGGGGACGATGGCCAGCCCATCGAGACCGTCGGCGAAGTTGACGGAGTTCGCAATGGCGTAGACCGTCAGGGCGACGAACGGAACATAGGCCCAGGACAGGTCCACCACCGGATTCTTGAGCATCGGGAGGAAGAGCTTGGAGGCCAGGACGTGCGGCAGAGGGGAGAAGGGCGCATACAGGCAGAGGGCCCCCAGCAGGAGACCAAATCCCATCTGGGCAAGCGACTTGGTTCGCTGGGACAGTCCCTGGTCGCTGTCCTGGTGCCGGCATTTGAGATAATCGTCCGCAGCGCCGATCCCCCCGAACCAGAGGAAGGCCAGCAAGGACGGAGGGATGAAGGGGTTGGCCAGATCACACCAGAGGGTTACGCCCGTGAAGACGGAGAGGAGGATGATCAACCCTCCCATGGTGGGCGTTCCCCCTTTTCCCTCGTTGGAGAGTCCGCCGTAGTCCCGGATCACATCGCGCATCCCGCGCCGGTAGAGCCCCTCGATGATCCGGCCCCCCAGGAGAAGGGTCAGGAGGAAGGCGGTGAGGGCAGCGGCAATCGCCCGGAAAGTCAGGTAATCGATCAGCCTCAGAAATGAGAAGGTCTCTGAGGAGGTGTGCAGGGCATTGAACAGGTAGAAGAGCATGGCCTCACCTCTGATGGAGGCGGATCAGGTCCTGAGCCAGGTCCCGGAGCGCGCCCCGGAGAGGGAAGTTGGGCTTGAAGCTGGGACAGGGGATGAACAGGTTCTCCAATGCCTCCTCCACCGGTTTGGCGTCACAGAGAACACCCCGCTCGATCAGGTCGTGCGTGGTCTGAAGGGCAGCCTCCCGCACGCGCCAGTTGCGGTGGGTGTAGAGATCCAGGACGGGTTTCGTCGCCCCTGCCCCTCCCACCTTTCCGAGGGCCAGGACGGCCTCCATCACGACCTCGAACGACCGGTCCCGGAGGCAGCGAAGCAGCCCCTGTTCGACTTCGGGGTCGATGCCGACCTGTTCGGCCAACCTTCGAAGGGTCGCGGCAGAGCAGGAGCGCACCTCGTAATAAGGATCTGTCAGCGCATCCCTCAGCGCATCCTTGACCTCCTGGCTGTATAGCCCGAGATCCCCGGCCGTCTTGAGAATGTTCCGCCGGATGAAACCGACCTGTCTGAAATCCCCCCCGAAAAGCCTGCGAAGGAAGGTGTCCGGGGTCCGGTCCCGCCATATACCCAGAAGGGCCGGAAGCATCTCCCGGTAATCGATCAAGCCGACGAGCTTGACGCCGACGTTCCGAATTCGCCAGTCCTCGTGGCGGAGATAGTCACGCACCTTGGCCCGGACCGCATCGAGGTCGAGGATCTCCTGCCCAGGTCGCTTTTTTCCCTTCTCCACCAGGGAGAGGAGGCGAAAGGGGGAGAGATTCTGGACCTGGTCCCGGGAGGAGGTCAGGGCTACAGAGGGGGTCAGACCTTTGAATGCCCTGACGGGGCCGTGCGCCTGCATGCCTTTGATGAGACGGGTCCAGACAAATTCCAATACACCTGCGTTCATGGACAGCAACCCCTGAAAGATTCAGCCGGGGAGAGGGGGCAGGGAGGACAACCGGGGGATTGCCCTGATGCCCAAGGGGTTTGGAACTATAAGATGAGAATGGCCTGGGTGCCGTTCCGGGTTGCCCGGAATATCGCCTGGGCCTCAGCGTGCGGGAGTCGGAAAAAGACGTGAACACGCCGATCTTCAGGCTCCCATCCCAGGGCTACAGAAATCCTGTGCTTCAGTTCCTGAAACGCTTCAACGACCTGCTTCGAGACCCGCTTCATCCAGGTGCCTTCCGGCGCCTGCGTGGAATCACCGGGTACAACGTGAAGGACGAGGTCGTCGCCGAAACAGAGATTGTAATAGGACGGCGTGGGATCTACAGGGTCCGGGGGGAGAACATCAAGGGGAGATCGCGGCTTGGGCTTGATCGGCACGGGAGGAGGGCCAAGGTCCTCTTTCGCAGTGATCGAGAGAAGCCCCGCTACATTTCGCACGGAATCGGGCCAGGCTTTGAGGTCACCCTTTACCGTCAGATCGAACAGGCTGTACGTCCGCAGTTCCACGCCTCGAAGTTTGAACCGAAGCGTCCTGGACTTCAGGTCTACGATGGCATATGCGGAATCCTGATCGATCAGCTCCAGTTCCAGGCGAAGCAGCCGGTTCTCCCGCTCCAGGACCTCCCTCTCCTGAGCCAGTGTGAGAAATGACCGCTTCAAACTGTCGAGGCCCAAATCCGGACCAGAGGGTTGGCCCATAGCAGGACCGGCCACGGCCAGAATCAGACCAGCCGCCACCCTCCCGATCATCACCCTCTGATCTCGTCCGAAGAAGAGCGGTGGGGGCGCCCATTTTCGGGAGACAAGAAGGCCCATACAGAGACGCTTGCCTGCGCATCCCGCCCCCAACGGGCGTCTCAGCGCTTGCAGCAGGACACAAAAAAAGGAAACCACGTCAGAAGATATAGACTTTCGTCCCCTTTTTAGCGGCATCGAAGATCACTTTGAGATCGTCATCACCGAGGCGAATACAGCCGTGCGTCACCGGCTGCCCCAGGAGTCGGGTGTAGATCGTGCCGTGGATCATGTAATCATCCCCGATGTCCAGCGCGTAGTCCCCCAGAACCCCCTCTTCGAGGCGCTTG
The DNA here is from genome assembly GCA_009694805.1 of Candidatus Latescibacterota bacterium. Lineage (GTDB taxonomy): Bacteria > Latescibacterota > UBA2968 > SICM01 > SICM01 > SICM01. Next base: position 14,563 of record SICM01000069.1, on the reverse strand, counting down.
CTCCGGTCTTTGGGGATCGGCTCATTCTCCTCGATGAACGCCCAGTCCGGCTTCGTCCAGATCGGCTCCAGCTTTTTTCGCTTGACCGTGCGCACGCCGAGGGGCGTCTTGAAGATCCATACCCTTCCCCTGTCGTCGCGCAGGGTATCCCCCTTGCCCGTCGAACAGATCGCATCCAGGAGGATCCGCGAGCCTTCTTTCAGGAAAATCCGATTGGGGTTGGCATTCGTGTCAACGACGACGTAGGGTTCCTCCGGAAGCAGGCCCTCCGCCTTCCTGAGGAGCCTGCCGTTCTGCTTTCGAAGCGCAGCGACCTCGTTTTGAAGCGCCGCGTACGCATCCGAAACCTGATCGGGTGATTTCCGGGAGAGGGCCTCCTCAAGCTGCTCCGCAGGGTTTGACGCCTGTACGTCGAGGGTCATCCAGAGAAGGGCCATACCGATCATCGACTTTTTGATAAACCGACCTGCCATATTCAGTATCCCTGATCCTTATAAATCAACCACGCCGGGGTCGTCGGGTCTTCGCGGGTTCCCCATTGCGCGTGAGAACGGGCTTCTCTTTCAGCAGAGCCGGACTGGTCGGGGGTGTCTCGGCCACCTCTCCCCGATAGCCCACGATGGTGACCGGGGTACCCACGCTGACATAACGGACAAGGTCGTCCATGTCAGAGTTAGACAGGGCCACGCAGCCCTGTGTCCAGTCATTGCCACGACCTCCGTGTCCGTGAATCTCGATCAATCCCCCGATGTCCGCCCGCCGGGGAACCTGTCCGCTGCGTTTGAGTTCCGTGAACTGACGCCGGTCCTCGTCGTTGGGGTAGTTCAGCAGCAACGCCCGGTAATATCTCGTCTCGGAAGGTCCCATTTTGCGGACGACCTTGTATTTCCCCTCCGGCGTGGCGTTGTCTCCCCGGCGAGTCTTGTCGCCCATCCAGCTCATCCCGAGGTCCACGCGGTACCGTTTCTTGAGTTTCCCGCCGTAGTAGAGATCCGCGCGGTGATTCACCTTGTCCACCACGATGGCGTGCGCCGAATACCGGCCGGACCACGCCAGGGTCTCCTCCACCCAACGTCTCCATTTCTCCTGATATTGGGAATATTTCTTGATTTGCGAGTCGATGCGCAACCGGACCGCTTCCAGGTCAGCCACAGCCCGATCTACCCGTTTCTGGACAGTCTCGTAGTCCTCTTTCTTCAGCAGATGGCCTGCTTCTGCCAGGGTCACCCGCGCAGAAGCCACCTGAGCGTGACCCCGGCGGTCGAGCGGCATCCTGTCCACGGTCGACTCGGCCTGTTCCAGGACGGCGGCAGCCTGTTCCATCGCCTGCTCCGCCGCCTTCCGCGCGAACTGCTTGTTCTGAACAGCCAGTTCGCGGACCGTGACGGCGTCAGACCCGGCCTTTGCCGCCAGATTTTTGACCCGGTCGTAGGTCCTGAACCAGACAAATCGACGCCCCTGCCGGACCATCTCCCGCTGGGCAGTGGTAAAAGATCCTTCGGATGCAGCCAGCGCCTCCGGGGCATAACGCACCGCCTCTGCACGGCGTGCGATATCCAGTTTAAGGCGCGCTGCCTGCAGCTCTCGAACGGGAAGGTCGGCGCACCCCCCTGCCAGCAGGGATACTCCGAGGGCCGCCCAGAGATATGCACGCGATGATATTTTAATCCAGCGCATCCTTTCAGTCACTTCCCGAATGTATAGGGGAGACAAGGGGGAGGTTTTTATGAACTCTTACTGAAAACAAAAGCAAATCATATGCCAACCAAAAACAAAAAATGACCGTCGGGTATCGGACCTCCTATCGGACGCCCGATACCCGACCGATCCTAACCCTCTCAGCTCTTCGTCTTAGGCTTCCACTTCGGATGCTTCTCCTGGAACTTCGCGATAGCCGCATCCACCTGGCTCTTCACGTTGTCCGCAGAAGACTTGATGGCCACAGCCTTATCCTTGGCGCCAAAGAAGTCTTCGCTGGAAATGGCGGCCTGCACGCCGGGGATCTGGGCCTCGATACCGGCCAGATCAGACTTCATCTGGGCGATGTCAGCCTTGTTATCCTTTCCAACTGGAGCCATATCCAGGGCCTCTTTGGCCGCTGTAACCGAGGTGTTCGCATCGTTCAGAGCCGCTTCAGCCTCGGCCTTCGCTTTGGCCTTGTTCTCCCGGGACAGTGTCGCCACCTGCTCCGCGTTGGACTTGGTGGACATCGCCGTCTGCTTCACGCGATCATAGCTCCGGAACAGGGCGAACTTGTTCTTCTGGACTTCCAGTTCCGCGCTGATGGCCTTGATGGAGTCTTCCAGTGCATTAAATTCCGCAGTCGCATACTTGGGCGCTTCGGCTGAACGGGCAGCTTCCACAGAAGACTTTGCCGCCTCAACGTCGGCCGTCGGGGGTTCAGCGCAACTGGAAACGAATGCAGCGACCGCCAGAACCAGCATAAGCAAGGATGTGCGCTTCATATGTAAGATTCATCCTCCTGAATGGTACTGATGAAACGCCTTTCGGTCATCCTAAACCTGACCGATGACTCAGCTACAAAACTCGCCAGACCGGGGCCTGAAATTCGGGCCTCGGAGGGACGAGATCCTGTGCTTTTAACCACCCCACCGCCTCCCCACAACAGCTCTACATGCCTGCCCTCACCTCCTTTAGTGACCAGGATTTTACGTGCGATAGAACGCCCCGGCCCCCTCCGGAACGTCCTTACTCGAACATGAGTGCGCACAGGGCCTGCCTATGGCATCTGCGCCGCCAGCACAACCCGTGCCTCCCCCCGTCTAATTCGAAAAACGATGAGATCGCCTTCCTGGGCTCGCTCCAGGATCCTCTTATAGTCCATCTGGGAGCGAAGCGCCCTCTGGTTGACCTCCACGATCAGATCTCCCCACTGGAAACCTGCGTCTGCGGCCGCGCTGCCGGGTTCCACATCCGTCACCAGAACCCCGTGCTCCCCCTCATATCCCATACTTCGGGCGACATCGGGCGACAGGTCTTCCACATCCAATCCAAAACTGTCCACGTCGGAAGAAGGGGGCTTGGCCGTCACCTGGTCAGGGGCCTGACCGATGATGAGCCGTAGGGAAAATGCTTCACCATTGCGCACGACGCCAATCTCAGCCTCCTGACCCGGCCGGGCTGTGGCGATCCGGTTCGTAAGCCAGGCCCTGCTGGTTACCTCCTTGCCTTCGAACGAAGAGATGACGTCATAGGGACGTACCCCTGCCCGATCGGCAGGGCCTCCACGCTCGACGTCGGAGACCAGCGCACCCGCTGAGACCTCCATCTTGAATGCCCGCATCAACGCCTCATCCATGTCCTGAAAGGACAGGCCTGCATCCCCCCGGACCACGCGTCCTCTGGAGATGAGATCTTCCGCAATCCGACGGGCCATGTTGATCGGGATTGCAAACCCCACGCCACGATATTCGCCTTCCTGGCTCCCCATGGCGGTGTTCATCCCGACGACTTCCCCGTGAAGGTTGATGAGCGCCCCTCCACTGTTGCCCGGGTTGATGGCCGCATCGGTCTGAATGAAATCCTCATACTCGGCGACATCCAGGTTGGAACGCCCCTTTCCTCCCACGACGCCGATCGTCAGCGTATGGCTCAGGTTGAAAGGATTTCCGATACTCAACACCCACTCTCCCACCTCCACATTGTCAGAATCTCCCAACTTGGCCACCTGGAGACCGTGTGCGCTGACGCGCAATGCCGCCACGTCGGTATAGGGATCGTTGCCTAACAGGGTCGCCCTCAATCTCCGGCCGTCCGAAAGGACTACCGTCAGGTTCTTGCTCCCTTCCACCACGTGGTTGTTCGTCAGAATAACCCCATCCTCCCGGATGACGATGCCCGAACCTAGACTTCGACGTCCCTGCTCCGTGATCTTCTGCCCCCTTCGGGATGTCGAGGAGGAGAAGGTCGATTCTCCGATCACAGACACCACGCAGGGATCGACCGTCTTGAAGACCTTCGAAAATGCCCGACTCATCTTCATCGCCACGGCCACGTCAGGAGGCGACGCCTCGGATTCGGAGGACGAAGCTGTTGGCGAGACCGGGATCTCCCGTGGGGCGTTACGAGGATGCGTCAAAAGAACGCCGGCAAGCGCTACGGCGCATAAAATGGCAAGCAGCTTCCAGAAGGCGAAAAACGGCTGGCCCAGCGCCCGGGTATCCTTGGTCTCGACCTGCGTGGCCATCCGAATGAATCACCCTCCGAATCCTAAGCTTTTCTGCTCACTATCCTGCCAGACTGCGTGTGCGCAGAGAGGTCGCCGCCTCCAACACCTTTTCAATGCGCGTGAGGCGGCTCTCAATGCGTTCCAGACGACGGTCCAGATCATCGACCTGTTTCTGTAAGCTGAACAGGAAAGGGCCTGCAAATCGCACCAGTTTGGCGACGGTCACGACGACTTTTGCATCCATCGTCTCACTGTCGATGGCCTCGTGAAGATGGAGAACCAGGTCGTCGAAATTTTTTCGATGTCCTTCGTCGGTCGGCATGGCTGCTCCGAGACGATATGGATGTTTATTGCCGGCCCTGACCCTGGCTCTGCATCTGACCCAGGTCTTTCGCCAGAGGAGATGCGGGCAGGTCGCTGTCATTTTCCTGTAGACGACTGTGAATCACATCCAGCGCAGCCAGAAACTCCGGGTAGAAATTTCTGGAGGCAAAACCGAACCGCTTGCCCTTGTATCGCTGGATGATGGTGGCGATGTCCTGGGTGCCGAGGGTCTTCACCGCTCTGGCCATTCCGTTAGGGCCGTGGTTGTAGGCCGTGATCGCCAGGGGCCAGTTGCCCAGAAAATCGCGATTCTCCCTCAAGATCCTGGCCGCCGCACTCGTCGACTTGAAGGGATCCCGCCGTTCATCGATCCGGCGATTGATCTTGAGAAAACGCCTGCCGGTGGGGCGCGTGATCTGCCAGAGCCCCGCCGCCCCGGCCTTGGAATACGCCCGTACGTCGAATGCCGATTCGATGAAGGGGAGGACGGCGAGAGAATCGGAGACGCTGTGCGACCGGAGGATCCGCCTCATCTCCTTTATATAGGGCTCTGATGCAGTCAGTCCCCGTTCGAAGCGATCCTTCTGGCCCACCTGGAGGCGAAGCGACTCCACCGCACAGCGGTAGCGCATCCTGTCGGTCGTCTTTCCAAGGGCAAGCCAGACCCTCAAATCATCCCCGGCCAGCCTGGTCGTATCGACCTGGTCGTTTGCAAATCGCTCTAGCGCCCTCCGGTAGCGCGCGAGGGCCGCCTGCTGCGCCTGTTGACGTTCTCGTTCCCGGCCTGATTCCGCCCTGCCGCCCAGCCCTTCCACGCCATAAATGATCGTGAGATCTTCGCTGTCGTGGACCACTCCCTGGTCTGTTCCGTAGACCGCGAACACCCGCTTCCAGAATTCTACCGCTCCTGTCAACTCCGGCGGCCTTGGAAACAGGGCGAGAGCAGGCTGTTCTGCAAACACAAGAGATGGAATGACAATTGCAACCAACAGGACCCAGGGGAGAGGCCGTGCCGACATGCTTCTGTATCCTCCGTGGCAGGGCCGGGGCGTTTTGCACCGGCGTCTTCTCTATACGCTATCTGCGTTTGGGCGTCCCGCTTTTGGGCGCGGTCCCCAGGTCCCTGAGGCGTTTCTTGGCCTGGGCGGCCTCCTCAGATTTCGGGTAGTCCTTCATCAACTCCCGAAGGCGCTGGACGCCGTTCGTCCGGTCATTCACCTCCAGGAAGGCGTAGCCCAGTTTGAGCATGGCCGCAGGGACCTTTTCGCTGTCGGGATAGTCCGTGATCACCCGTTGAAACGCCTCGATGGCCCTGGTAAAATCGCCCTGGGCATAGTAGCACTCGCCGAGCCAGTAGCGGGCATCGTCCGCGAGATCGCTCTTCGGAAAATTCTCCAGAAGCTGAGAAAATCCTGAGGCCGCCAGGGGGTAATTCTCCTTTTTCAGGTCCTCGGAGGCCTGATCATAGATCCCCTGCTCATCCGAGATGAGCGAACGCCGTAGGGCCGACACCGAAGCGGTATCGGCAGAGCCGGAGGAGAATGAAGGGTGCTCAGAAGGGGCCATCTTGCCTCCGCTGTAGAGGCGGACCGTCTCCAGCGCTTTGGACAGGTCCGCCAGACGGCGGGCCGCCTCGTCCAGCTTGGCCTCTACCCGTTGCACCCGCTGCTTTACGTCATCTCCATCCGTTGAAAGCTCAACCCATACCCGATGGGACTCAGCGCCCTGTGCCTGCAAAAGGCTGTCCAGAGACACCACCTGTCGGGACAAAAGGTGGAGTTGATCTTCTACGCGCCCAACGTCGGACTGGACGCTCTTGACCGCTCCGCTCGTGGCACAGCCTGCCAATAGAGAGGCCAAGAAAATGAAGGTCAACCCCCGGACGATCCGCAGAGACATCAGATGCATGGACCCTCTCCTTACGGAGTCTTGGGTTCTGTCACTTTGAGCTCGCAGCGGCGGTTTTTGGAGCAGGCGGACTCGTCGTGGCCGGGGTCCACAGGGCGCTCCTTCCCATAACTGACCGTCGTCAATCGACCGTCGTCGACGCCTGCTTTCGCCAGGAATTTCTTGACGCTGTCCGCTCGCTTCTGCCCGAGCGCCATGTTATACTCGATGGTCCCGCGCTCGTCGCAGTGTCCTTCGATCGTGACCTTAAATTCAGGGTGGGCGTTCGCCTTATCCACATTCTTGGCCAGCGTCGACTTCTGGTCGTCACGGATGCTGTACTTGTCGTAGTCGAAGTAGGCATTGTCAAATGTACGGGCTTCGCGCGCCTCCGCCTCTGCCCTGGCCTCCGCCTCTGCCCTGGCCTTCTCCGCCTCTGTTTTGGCCCTGGCCTCCGCCTCTGCCCTGGCCTTGGCCTCCGCCTCCGCCTTGGCCCTGGCTTCCTCCTCTGCCTTGCGCCTAGCTTCCTCCTCCGCCCTGATCTGCTCCGGCGTCTTTTTGCCGGCCTCTTCGCTTGCGCATCCAGATGCGAGAATCCCTGCTGCCGCAATCGCAAAGACCAGGGTGCATCTGACGAACATTCGCGTCACATCGATCTTCATAGTTCCCTCCTTGACCTATGATATTGTGGACGACTTACGTAGAAAAGCCTTTTTCATGCGTCGAGCCGAGCAGACTTTCTTGGGGCATCCTTCTTTTAGTCCCCGCCCTCCTCACGGGACACGGGCGACCAGGCCGGCGATGTGTTGCCCCCTCCTGAAGTCAATCGCCGGAGGTTGGTTCCATCCCAGTTCATAACATAGATATCGTCTCCTCCGTCCCGGTTGGAACAGAAGGCGATCTGCAGACCGTCGGGCGACCACGACGGGTTCTCATTGCTTCCACCGGCCGTCAGGCGAAAGGGCGTACCACCTTCTGCCTCCATCACGTAGACATCAAACCCATCGAATCCCCGGCGCACGAAGGCGATCCTCCTCCCATCCGGAGACCAACGCGGCGACCCCTCGTAAGCGTCGGGTTCCCAGGTCAGTCGGCGGATACTCGATCCGTCGGAACCCATGATATAGACCTGAGGTATCCCTGCCTGATCTGACGTGAACGCGATCTTCTGGCCGTTGGGTGACCACGAAGGTTCCGTATCCGTTTCGGGGTGATCCGTCACCCGTCGCAACCGTCCCCCCGATACCGGGATCGTGTAGAGGTCGATGTTGCTCTCATCGTTGATGCTGAAGAGGATCTGGCTCCCGTCGGGCGACCAGGCCGGGGAGATGTTGAAGGTCGAAGACGTGCGGATAGGGTTCGTCACCCCAGACAGCACATCCGCGATGAAGATCTCCCATCTCACCTGGCGCAGGGAGGAGTAGGCGATCTGTTTTCCATCGGGCGACCAGGATGGCGAGCGGTCGATGGTCCGGTCGTCGGTCACCGGCCGGAGGCCGTGACCGTCGTAGCCCATGACATAGATCTCTTTGCGACCTTTCGCAGCGGACACAAAGGCGATCCGTGACGAGGCCACCCCCTCCTGGCCGGTGAGGCTGTAGACGATGTCGTCGCTCAACCGGTGGGCGACCATCCGCGTCCGTTCCCGGTCCACCCGGTAGACCTTGGCGATCAGGAGTTTCCCGTCGGGGAGCCGGTAGAGCGTGGCGAACAGTTCCAGGCCGTCCGGTTTTCGCCGCACCTCACCCCGCACCAGCCCGCGTGCGCCGACCGCCGACCACCGATCCAGGAGGACCCCCCGCCCGGTGGTATCCGTCCGTGCGGAGTCGACCAGCACCTCAAAGCGCGCCGAATTCCGGAGGTCCTCCGAGAGGACGGCGAAGGTCGCCTCGGCGATCTGATTCAGCACGGCATCCGACGGGTCCCGTGCAAACGGGGTCAGAGCAAGGGGGAGGATGGTTCGCCTGCTCCCCTTCACCCCGAGATAGAGCACCGGGGCGCCGCCGGTGTCTGGCCGGACGGAGGCTGCTGGCGCGGACTGGGCAGACGCCTCATCCCCGTGCGACAGCCAGACCACCGATAGAAAGAGTATAAAACCGATGCGTTTAAAGAGGTTCGAGATTCGTTTTAGTCTTTGCACGGGATATCCCTGTTCGGCTGTATTTTTAGTATTCAAAGTCAAAAGAGACACCAAGGTGATCGCCCTGGAACCCCGCCGGAAGGGGGGACATAGGACTTGACCTGATGACGGCGTCCAGGGCCGAGCGGTCGAACGGAAGCAGACCCGACGGGGACTCCACCCTGAAGTCCGTGATCGTCCCGTCCCTCATGATCCTGAAGAAGACCGTCGACTTCAGCGCCCCCTGGTTGTTGACGATCAGGGGTTCTTCCCAGTGTTCATCGATCCGGGCACTGAGACTGTCGATGTAACCCTGGTACGGAAACAGGATATCTCCCTCGATCCTCACGCCTCCGCCTCCCGGCACGCCCTTGCCGCTGCCGGAAGTCCCCTGAGATGCTTCCGCCTCCGGCTTCTGTTTGGGGGTCCGGGACGGCTTCTTCGCGCCCTTCGGGGCGAACGGGTCGGTGGACGGGGCGGTCTCCACCTTCAGGCCGGTCCGGGACCTGGCCCGGACCACGTCTGTCTTGGGGGTCGGCAGGGACGGTTTTGCGGGACTCCCCTTCTGCCCGGCCCACCCCGATTCGCCCCGCCTGCCGGGGGCCCCTACAATTTCAACGCTATAGGTCCTTACCGGCGGCCCCAGAGCCTTGCCCCCTTGCTCCGTCCCCCAGACGAGGCCCGCCAGGCCCGCCAGGTGCAGGATCAGCGAGAAAAAGACCGACCGCTTCATCTGCCCTTCGATCCCCCGGTGACGATCTCCTCGACCAGCCCCAGCCTGTTCACGCCCGCAGCCTTGATCTTGCCGACGATCTCCACGACCCTGCCGTAAGGCACCTGCTCGTCGGCCCTCAGGAAGACCGGACGATCTCCGATGCGGGCGCGAGCCGCTGTGAAGCGGGCCTGAAAATCGGCGAAGGAGACACTTTCCTGATCGATCTGGACGATGCCGTCGCGGGTGATGGTCACGACCACCCCTTCCTGAATCTCCGCCTGCCCCACGGTGGATTTCGGAAGGGTCACCGCCAGCCACTGCTGGATGGCCGGGACCGTGACCATGAAGATGATCAGGAGGACCAGCATGACATCCACCAGGGGCGTCACGTTGATCTCTGACAGGACCGATCGTCGGCGCCCGGACCGCCGGCTTCCGACGTTCACGACCGCAGACCGCCCGGGACCGTGGCCGCCATCTCCACGGCGAACTGGTCGGCTTCGCGCTGGATGGCCTCGATCCGGCCCAGGAAGTAGTTGTAAGCAATCACTGCCGGGACTGCCGCAGCCAGACCCATGGCCGTGGCGATCAGGGCTTCAGCGATGCCGGGGGCGACCACCGCAAGGCTGGCCGAGCCCCGGGCGCCGATATTCTGGAAGGAACTCATGATCCCCCAGACCGTCCCGAAAAGCCCGATGAAAGGGCTGACATTTCCCACCGTCGCCAGAAAGATGAGATGTCTTTCGAGGCCGGCCATCTGCTCGGCGGCGGCCGCGTCCAGGGCCCTTCGAAGATCCTCGCGGTCACCGGACCATACCCCCTTCCGCGCCTCCGCGCCGTAAATCAACTCATATCCGGAACGGAACACCCCACACAGCGGAGAGAGGTTCAAAACCCTGCTGTTCTTATAGACCTCCGAGGCCTCCGCCCCGGATCGAAAGAGTCTCAAAAATCGGGATGACTCCTGCCGGATACGCTTGAGGTCGGACAATTTGCGTCCGATGATGGCCCACGAGATCACAGAGAAAAGGAACAGGATCAGGAGTACGCCCTTGACCACCTGGCCGGACTCTCTGATCAACCCCAACAGGTCAAATTCGTTTCCAACCATAGACAGATCAGCGCGTAGGCTTTAGGCTAAACGGTTTTAGAACTGAAACTCCGAATCGGGTCGCCGCCGCTGAAGGGAGGCGGCAGGCTCTCTGGCAAAGCGGTCCTGAAAGTGTCCCCCCTGCACCTGGGCCTCGTCCCTCCGGAATCCCTGCTCAGGAAAACGTTCTGTCCCGGATTTGAACGCCACGCGCTCTCCGCCGGCCATCGGATCCGCAGGGGTATTTCCGGCGCCCAGGTAGTTGAACACGATCCCATCGGGCACTGCAAAATCCCGAAGGGGCTTCCCTTCAAGCGCCTCCTTCATGAAGCGCAGCCAGATGGGGGCTGCTACGTGTCCGCCCGTATATTTCGACCCCAGAGGGCGAAGGTCATCGTAACCCACCCATATGCCTGCCACCAGCTCCGGCGTATAGCCGACAAACCAGACATCGGTCAGGCCATTGGTGCCCGTCTTACCCGCTGCCGGTCTGCCCAGCTCCTTAACCTTCGTGGCCGTGCCTCGCTGAACGACCGCCTGGAGCATGTTGGTCATGACATAGGCCGTCTGGGGGGAGACGGCGTATTGGACTGCGGATGGCCTTGCCGTTCCGAGCGTCCTCGTTGGCCCTGTGTCCGATACCGGACTCTCCTCGCCGGCCCCGTTCACGAATCGGTTGTCCTCCAGTGTCTCGCCGTTCCGGCCCCGGATCATCGTGATGAACACCGGTTCGATCTTGCGCCCCCCGGCGGCGAACACCGTATAGGCATTCGTCAACTCCAGAAGGGATACGCCTGAGGAACCCAGAGCAATGGTCAGGTTCTGTGCCAGAGGGGACGTGATGCCCAGCCGCCTGGCCCGGTCGACGATGGACTTGGGGCCCAGACGCTCCGCCAGCCGCACGGAGACGGAGTTGAGGGATTTGGCCAGGGCGTTTCTCAACGGCTGGGGACCCAAAAATTTGTTCTGGAAGTTCCTCGGGCTCCAGCCTCCGATGGTGACAGGGGCGTCCAGCACCACCGTCGTCTGCGTATAGCCCAGGGAGTCTATGGCAGCAGAATAGACGATGGGCTTGAAGGCCGAACCGGGCTGCCGCCGGGCTTGAATCGCCCGGTCGAATTCGCTCTTGTTGTAATCATAACCCCCCACGAGCGCCCGGACGCAACCGTTGGAAGGATCGATGGCGATGAGCGCCCCCTGCAGACGGGGATCCTGATCCAGCGTGACGATGTAGCGGCCTCTGTCATACTGCTGGATCCGGGCCTCCACCACGTCCCCCGGCTTGAGGGTGCCTCGCAGGGAGCGCTCCGCCGAGACCCCCTCGGCCACGGCCACCCGCTTGGCCCATACCGACCCCTCCTCGTCCAGAATCGCCTTGAACGACCCGATACGAAGTCGAATCCGGTCGTCGATATCAGAGACAACGGCCTGATATTTCTCGCCGACATCCAGACGGGCCTCGACCCCACGTCGGGATCGAATGCCGACCTTGGCGCGCCGGATCTCCTCCGTCTGTTGCCTGAGAAACGGTTCCACCTCGCCCGGTTTCAGGTAGTTCGAAACGCCGCGGAATCCCCGGCCCTGATCGAGATCTCGCAGCCCCTCCTGTATCGTGCGATTTGCCGCTTTCTGAATCTGGATATCCAATCCGGTATAGATCTGGAGGCCGTCCTTGTAGACCGAATCGGAGCCGTATTTCGCGCGGACATACTTTCTCACGTACTCCACGAAATAGGGGGCGACCTGGTCATTGATATCCTCCCAGGAGACGATCCGGATCTCCTGCTCCGCGGCCCGCTGCGCCTCCCGGAGAGAGATGAAGCCCTCCTCGTACATCCGCCGGAGTACGTAGATCTGACGGTTCTTGGCCCCGTTGAAATTGGTATGAGGAGAATAATACGAAGGGGCTTTCAGAAGACCGGCCAGCATGGCCGCTTCAGCCAGTCCTATCTCTGAGACGTGTTGTCCGAAATAGTTTTGCGAGGCCGCCTCTACCCCGTAAGCGCCGTGACCCAGATATTGCTGGTTGAGGTACAGGTGGAGGATCTGGGACTTGGAGAGTTCGCGCTCAATGCGGTAAGCGAGGATCGCCTCTTTGATCTTCCGCGTATAAGAGACTTCACGGTTGAGGAAGAACTCACGGGCGATCTGCTGCGTGATCGTGCTTCCACCCTGAGGCCGGCGACGCGGTGAAAGGTTCCTGGCGAAGGCCTTCAGAATTCGGAGATAATCCACGCCTCCGTGCTCAAAGAAACGCGCATCCTCAGAGGCCATAAAGGCCTGAATGACCACTTTCGGGATCGAGTCAAGCTGAACCACGACACGACGCTGGATGAAGAATTCACCGATGACCGATCCATCCGCGGCGTAAACCTGGCTTAATACGCTGGGGTCGTAGTCCTGAATGGCCGTCAGGTCTCTGGGGAGTTGCCGGCTATAGTACCGGTAGACTCCCACAAACCCCACCACAGCGAGATCAAACAGCAGAAACAGGAGCAGAAGCCCCCTGATCCAAGTTCTGGTTGAGATGATCACCGGTCCCCCACCTCACTCCGACACCACCTGGGAGATGAAGCCCGTGATCTTCCATTGGCCGCCGACCTTGGCCAGCATCCAGAAGTTGATCCAATCCCATCGGACCTCTTCACCGGTCTCTTTATTGGTCGCCGCCCCATAGTGTCGGGAGGCAGCGGCGGCGAAATTCCCCTTCACGTCGATGTGCTGCACCTCATCGCTCCGGGCGTGGGTCACAAAGATCTCCTGATTTTCTTTCATCTGGATGAGGAGATCTTCCTTGGAAGAACGCAGGTCTTTGACGCCTGCGATTCCCACGCTCCACTTCCTGGGATCATAGGAACCGTCCGCATAATAACCGACACAGTTGTCCGCATAGCAGGAGATGATCTGTTCGAGATCCCGTTTGAGGTGGCCTTCAAACTCCCGCTCCAGGACGGCCCGCACAGATGAAACCTCCTGAAGGTCAGCCCCTGAAGGCGCTCGGTTGCTCCAAAATCCCTTGAACCACTGGCCCTGAGAGGAGCCCACCCAGACGACCAACAGGAAGGCAGACGAAATCAGCGCCCACCTCCATCTCATCGGCCACCCCCTGGTTTCGTCAGATAGGGCGGATGGACCTGATGGTATCCTTTCCAGAGATTGCGTCGAGGAAAGGAGGACCGTCCGACAGGTGTGGGCATCAAACCTCCCCTGCTCTGGACTCGATGCATTCCCTGCAGGAACCCCTGAAGGGCAACGAATCGGTCCTCTGTGACAAAGCCCTGCATCAGGCTGTCAAGATACGCGCGAGAAGGGTAGTTCATCTGCAGGGCCTGAGAGAGCGAATCAAACGCAGAGTGGGCAAAGATCATCTGCTCGTTCAGGACCTCTTTAGTCGCATAGTTCGCCTGGAGATCCTGACGCACCCGCTCGACATCTGACAATCGGGCGTATCGTTCGCGCACCTCTCGCCGGAAACGCTCAAACCCGGATCGGGTGGCATAACCCCCGGCAGTCTCATAGACCCCTGTCGTATCTTCAGCCCCGTTCAGGCCTGAATCGAAATCAGAGCGTCTTCTGAGAAAATCTTCCACGTGATCCCAGTAGAGAGGCTTCAACAGATTTCCGATGAGCGCCAGGAAGATGAGCACCGCCACTGCCTGCAAGAATCTCACACCGGCTCTCCGAGATCCCCAACACCGAATCTCACGCTGCAAATCGCGCTAAGAACGGCTATCTGAACGCCAGACACAAAAATAACACCTAAGCTGATATGGCCTAAGTGCCCAATTATTTTCAGATTATGTTCATTATGGTCCTGTCAGGGCATCCCGGCATCTCACGTGTCTGATGGCACTCGTGCCTCACAACCGTATTGGGCCGTGGTCCCTGCGCCGAAAAGTCGCGTCCATTGCGTCAAGAAACAGAAACCTTTTATGTTTTCAAATAACTATATTACAACAATTATGAGCACATGTCAAGCAAGAAGTGATCGGGATCTGAAAAAGGCATCAGGACAAAAAACAAAGGAGGAAGTTCTCAAGTTTGAGTAACCCTGAGTACTCCCTCCTTTCAGGAGAATGAATCTAACATGTAACTCACCTTACGCAGCGCGGGGAGAATTGATTAAATTTGGGGTATGACCAACAAAGACCTTCTTGACCTGTATAGCGATTACCTCATCAGTTCGTTTGGGCAAACGACTGCGACTGGTTTGGCATCGCTGCTGGGCGGGACAGTTAG
>SICM01000068.1 GCA_009694805.1 Candidatus Latescibacterota bacterium | reverse complement strand
TCGGTGGGTAGGGGATGAAGTGACTACCGATTTGATCCGCAAGTACATTACCTATCATCAGCACCAGAGCAGTAATATGCAGTTAGAGCTGCCGTTTTAGGGGTTTTGGGTTTTAATGCCCCGCAGCTCTGCTGCGGGGTTCTTTACTACGCGTTGATCACCCGAATTCTGTCTTCCCTGGTTGAAACGGGGTTCATGTTCATCATCGAGCCGGCGCTGAAGGCCACGTCGAGGGATTTACACGCGCTTCGGGATGAGCTCCTGAAAAATGAGGTCTGCAGCGTGATCGCGCCCTGCACCCGGACGGGGGGATGCCCCTGCCTCCCGAACCCCGATGACTGGTGCCACGAGTCCCGGAGTTTCCTGCTGCCGCCCAGGTGCAGGCAATTATCCGTTGCCACGGGGCTCAGGAGGTTCGACCTGAAATGGTCATATCTGACGCTGGCCCGTCATCGAACTCTGGATGAAAGGCATGCGGCGGCCTGGCGCACGGTCAGCAGTTTGCAGAAGTATAAAGGGAAGTCCGAGATCTTTCTCTGTGGAACTCCTGGCCGTTTGAGGACCGTGCTTCCCAAAAAAGAACGGGGGGCCGGAAACGCTGACTTCAAGAGGCTCGGCCGGGGGTATCTGGTCTGGATTGAGGGGGCTCAGGAGACGGCGGACCAGCTCCTGCTCGACCAGGAGAGCACGGTCATTTTCGAAGCGCCGGGGGATCGTGTCCCTCACCTGTAGCGAGGGGATGAATCCCCTCGCTACGGAGAAGAAGCCCGGCTACGCCGGGCTAAAAAGACGCTGTGAGTCCGCTTTAGCGGACTTCTTAGAGGTAGCGCGGGAATTCATTCCCGCGTGATGGGCGGGCATTACTTGGAAAGCCTGGCAACCGGACAGACCAGAGTTGAAGATGCGGAAGAGGCCAGGGGGGGGCCGGCAGAGCGGCTGACCCTCCGGTCGGTCGGCGTGGGGATCGCCGTGGCCGTGGCCTGCAACTTCTGGATCGACTACTCCCGCTACGTGGCCCGGTCCTCGTGGGTGGAGTACGGGTTCATCCCCACGGCCCTGCTGGGGGTCTTCCTGGTCCTGGTGGCCCTGGTGAACCCGGCCCTCAAGGCCCTCCGGCCCGGGGCGGGGCTGACCCCGACGGAACTGGTCGTGGTGCTCTGCCTGGGGCTTTCGGGCTGCGCCTACCGGGGCGCGGCGGGCATCCTGGGCATCGTGGCCAGTCCCTACTACTTCGCCTCGCCGGAGAACCAGTGGGACAGATACATCCACCCCTACCTGCCGCAGTGGCTGATCCCCCCGGACCGGTCCGGGGCGATGAAGTGGTTCTTCGAGGGGCTTCCGGAGGGCGCACCCATGCCCTGGCAGCCCTGGATAGCGCCCCTGTTCGGGTGGCTGCTGCCGGTCGCCGCGATGGCCGTGACAGCGGTCTGTCTGAACGTCATCCTGCGGAGGCAGTGGGCGGAGCACGAGCGGCTGAGTTACCCGCTGGTGGGCGTGGCCCTGGATCTGATCGAGGGATCTAGTGCGGACCGGCTCCGGCCCCCCTTCCTGCGCGGCAGGCTGTTCTGGGCCGGGTTCGCGGTGGCGTTCGGGACCCTGGCCTGGAACGTCATCGCCTACTTCGCGACCGCCACGCCCACGGTCCCGCTGACGGGGTCGATGTTCGCGTTCGGAAAGGGGTTCCCGCCGGTCTACACCCTCAAGAGCGCCTTTGCGATCGGGTTCGCCTACTTCGCCAACCTGGAGGTCCTGTTCAGCATCTGGTTCTTCTTCGTCTTCTACATGGCGCAGGTGGGCATCCTGAACCGGATCGGGGTCAACATCAGCTTCAGGCCGGGGCTGTATCCCCCCTCCCTGTATCCCATCGGCGGGTGGGAGTGCTTCGGCGCGTTCTGCGTGTTCGTGTTGTGGGGCCTCTGGATCGCCCGGCGGCACCTGCGGGACGTGGTCCTGGCCGCGTTTGGCCGGGGGGAGGCCGATGACAGCGGGGAGTTGATCCCGTTTCGCATCGCCTTCTGGGGGGCTGTCCTGGGGTGGCTGTTCGTGGTAGGGTGGCTGATCAGCATCGGGCTGCAGCCCTTCCTGGCCTTCTTCGTCACCGTGGTGGGGCTGCTGATGGCCGTTGGGGTCACGCGCATCGTGGTCGAGTCCGGGCTGATGTTCGTGTCCGCGCCGGTGGGGCAGCAGGACTTCACCATGCTCGCCCTCGGGTCGAACGGGATGACGCCGTCGAGCCTGGTGGCCCTCGGTTTCTCCCGGCTGGCGCCGGACTTTCTGGGGCCGTTCTCGCACGTGGTCCGGTGGGCGGACTTCCTCCGGGGGAATCGACGCCAGATCCTGGTCTGGTCCGCCGTGAGCATGGCCGTGGGCATCGTCACCACGCTCGTGGTGACCTTCTTCCTGCCCTACCGGGACGGGGCGTCGAACTTCGGGTGGGAGTTCCGCGCCGGGAGCCACTACACCTTCCTGAGCGTGGTGAGCGAGGCGAAGGACCCGGCCCCGCCCGAATGGAGGCTGCTCTTCTGCTTCGGGGTGGGGGCGGTGGTCATGGCCCTGCTGACGTTCATGCGCTACCGGTTCCCCTGGTGGCCGCTCCATCCCATCGGCTACACCGTGGCCAGCACGAACATCATCCGAAACTTTGTCCTGTCGATCTTCATCGGGTGGGCGTGCAAGTACCTGATCGTGCGGTTCGGGGGGGTGACGCTCTACCGGAAGGCTAGGCCGTTCTTCCTGGGCCTGGTCGTGGGGCACGTGGCGGCGGTCATCTTCTCCTTCGCCATTGACGTGGCCTTCTTCCCCGGCGCCGGCCACCGGATTCATCCGTGGATCGAGCCCTGGCTGGGGTACTGAGCAAAGAATGAATGCAAAATGCAAAGGCTGATGCTTCTCATTTTGCATTCTCCACTTTCCACTTTCCACTTTCCATTTTGCATTTCCTTGACTATGCGGTAAAGAGAACCTATAGATGAAAACCCTGAGAGAAAAGTACGGCGAATGGGCCCTGGTCACCGGGGCTTCGGCGGGGATCGGGGAGGCGTTCGCCCGGTACCTGGCCAGGGCCGGCATGGACGTGATCCTGGTGGCCCGGCGTCGGGAGCGTCTGGAGGCGCTGGCCGCCCACCTGACGCAGCAGCACGGCGTTCAGGCGCTGGCCGTCCCGCTGGACCTGACGGACGCACACTTCATGGAGGCGCTAACCGAGCGGGTCGGGGACCGCGAGGTGGGCGTGCTGGTCAACAACGCGGGATACGGCTCGACCGGGCGGTTCCTGGAGCGAGACCCCGCGGGGGAGGCGGACATGGTCCGGGTCAACTGCTGGGCGCCGGTTGCGCTGACGCACCACTTCGTGCGCCCCATGGTGGCGCGCCGGAAGGGGGCGATCCTCTTCCTGTCGTCCGTGGTCGCGTACCAGCCGACGCCGTTCATGACCACCTACGCCGCGACGAAGGCGTTCAACCTGTTCCTGGGAGAAGGGCTCTGGTATGAACTCCGGAAATACCACATCGATGTGCTCGCCCTCTCGCCCGGCACGACCGCCACGGAGTTCCACCAGGTGGCCCACATGGCCCGGGGGCCGGTGGTCGCCTCGCCGGAGCGGGTCGTGGAGACGGCCATGAGGGCGCTCGGCAGAAAGCCCTCGGTGGTGGATGGCACGATCAACCGTCTCCTGGCGTTCGCGCATCGCCTCCTTCCGCGCCGGACGACGCTGAGTCTGGCCGGGAGGATCATCGGGCTCTTCCACGCCAGGTAGGGAAGGATACCCCTGATTTGCGCCTTCGCTCCCTTCTTCCCACCCGCGTGGGGGTCAACGTCGCCTTCAAGCTGGTCTCGGAGGTTGCGGGCAAGCTCCTCACCCTGGTCCTGATCGCGGTCGTGGCGCGCGGCCTGGGCAAGGTCGGGCTCGGCGTTTATGTCTATGGGTTCACGGGGGGGCTGATCCTGGCGCAGGTCTGCGATTTCGGGATGCAGGTCTTCGTGACGCGGGAGGTGGCCGGGGACCGGCCCCACATCGCCCGCCTTGTCGGGAACCTCCTCCTGGCGCGGGGGGCGTTTGCGTGTGTGGGGCTGGCC
This sequence comes from Candidatus Latescibacterota bacterium, assembly GCA_009694805.1. Taxonomy (GTDB): domain Bacteria; phylum Latescibacterota; class UBA2968; order SICM01; family SICM01; genus SICM01. Next base: position 17,345 of record SICM01000068.1, on the reverse strand, counting down.
TGTCTCATCGCAGGGGTCCGGTTTGCGGGGTTTGACCGCGCGGGGCAGATCTCGGTCTGTGTCTTGGCCGCCGGGGTCCTGCTGAACTCCTTCGGGGAGTTCATCTTCTACATCTTCCGGGGGAGGCAGGAGGTTCAGTTCGAGGCGGGCCTGAGCCTGGCCCACCGGCTGCTCAGCCTGGTGCTGGGGCTCGCGGCCATCCGGCTCGGCTGGGGGGTCACGGGGGTGGCCGCCGGCTTTCTCGTGGCCGGGGCTGCGTCGGTGGGGGCTGCGTACCTCATCCTGATCCGGCGGTTCTTCCGGCCCGACTTCACATTCGACGGGGCGCTGATCCGGGCGACGCTGCGGGAGGTCCTGCCCATCGGCATCGCCATCACCCTGTCGGCCCTCTGCTTTCGGGCCGATGTCATGCTCATGAAACCCCTGCGGGGGATCGAGGAGCTGGCGCTCTACGGCGCGGGCCGGCGGCTGATGGAGCCCTGGGCGCTCCTGCCCGCCGCGCTGATGGCCGGGGTGTTCCCGGCGTTCTCCGGGCTCCCGACCGGGGACCCGCGCCGGTCCGCCCTGGTCCGGAGGACCGTGCTCCTGCTCCTGGCCGTGGGGGCCCCGCTTGCGCTCCTGGCCGCGCTCTTCCGGGGGGAGATCATGGCCCTGGTCTACGGCCCGGGCTATGCGGCTGCCGCGCCTCCCTTCGCCGTCCTGATGGTCGCGCTGGTCCCGATGTTCCTCAACTATGGGCTGACCCACTTCCTGATCGCGCTCCGCCTGACCCGGCTGAACGCCCTGTTCTGCGGCGTCTGCCTCCTGGTGAACGTGACGGCCAATCTCTTCCTGATCCCCCCGCTGGGTGCGACCGGGGCCGCGTTCGCCCTCCTGGTCACGGAGGGGTTGCTGACGGTCCTGTGCGCCGGGGCGATCATCAGCCACAGACTCCAGTCGCAAAGCGCGCCTGAATACACGGTGGATGCTTGATATAAAACAATTCTGTTGTGCAACACATCGGTTTGATAGACTTATGTAGAGGATTTCGGTGTGAATTCCTGGAGGAACAGACGGTGGCAACCGGCCCCCTGAACGCCCTGTTCATCATCGCCGACCAGTTCCGGCCCGACTGCCTGGGGATCGCGGGCAATCCGGTCATCCAGACGCCCCACCTGGACGCCCTGGCGCGGGAGGGGACGCTGTTCAAGAAGTGTTTCGTGCAGACCGCGCCCTGCGGGCCCAGCCGGATGTGCATCTTCACCAGCCGGTACCTCTGCTCCACGCGGGCCGTGGACAACCAGACGCCCCTGATCGACGCGGAGGAGAACCTGGCGATGGCCCTGCGCGAAGGGGGGTACGCGCCGGGGATCATGGGGTATAACGACTACGCCGTGGACCCGCGCATCCTGCCCCCGGAGGACCCCCGGACGCGGGAGATCAACTGCGACAATTTCCTCCCCGGCTTTGACCTGGCGCTCAGGCACGAATACGATTCCCCGGAATATTTTGAGATGTTGAGGCAGAAGGGGTACCCGGAGGCCCTGCTGAACCACGAGGCGATCCACAGTCCCAACGTGCCGGCGGAGGGGCCGGGCGACCACCTTCCGCTGCGATACCCGGCGCACTACCGGGCGGAGGACAGCGAGGGACGGTTCGTGACGCAGGCGGCCATCGACTATCTCCGGGACCGGAGGGACACGGGGTGGGTCCTGAGTCTCAACTACCTCAAACCGCACCCGCCCCGGATCTGCGCCGCGCCCTACAATGATATGTACAACCCGGCGGACCTGCCCGCGCCGAACCGAAGGCCGGAGGAGCTGGGCTCGACGCATCCCTATCTGAGCCGGGTCCACCGGGAGCCGAAACTCGTCCCGGAGCGGGACCTGCGGGAGACGCAGGCCAACTATTACGGGATGATCACGGAGCTGGACGCCTGTCTGGGCCTGCTGTTCCGGGCGTTGAAGGATTCGGGACAGTGGGACCGCACGCTCATCCTCTTCTCCTCGGACCACGGGGAGTATCTGGGGGACCACTACCTGACCGGCAAGGGGCAGTTCTATGACGAGACGATGCGAGTTCCGCTGATCATCCGGGACCCCTCGCCGGAGGCCGACGCCACGCGCGGGAGGCAACTGGACCGGTTCGTAGAGTCCATCGACCTGGCGCCCACGGTCCTGGATTTCCTGGGGCTGCCGGTCCCCGACCGGTTCCAGGGGCAGAGCGTCCTGGGGCAGGTGCGGGGGGGAGCGCCGTCGAAATTCGAAATTTTCTATGAGAAGGACTTCCGCTCCGAAATGAAAGCCGTCCCCGGCCAGGACCCGGACCGCTGTCTGCTCTGGGTGGTCCGGGACGACGCCTACAAGCTGGTCCATTTCGCGGATGCGTCCCTGCCGCTGCTGCTCTTCGACCTGAGACGCGACCCTGGAGAGCAGCAGAACCTGGCGGAGGACCGTGCCCACCTTCCCGTGGTGCTCGACTATTTGCAGCGGCTGTTGCGCTGGCGCATGAAGCACGAAGACCAGCGGATGGAACACTGGGCCTGGCCTCTGCGGCAGAAGTCCGGGTGAGTAAGAGATGTGTCCTAAACCTCCGTCCTCAGGCCCAGGCTCAGGGTGCAGACGCATTTCCGGCAGATGGGGTCGTTCTGGACGTTCAGATGGCGTCGGAAGGCGATGGATTCGGGGGCGTTGAGAAGGGCGTCGAGCGACTGTTCGTGCGCGTTGCCGAGGGGGCGGTGGAAAAAGCAGGGGCGCACCGTGCCGTCGGCCTCAATGACGGCGGAGACCCAGGGGGCGTTGCAGGTGTTCTCCGGGAAGGCGGCGTCCCCGTTGACGGCGGCGTAGATGCGTGGAAGGCGGCGCAGCTTGTCGGGACTTTCAGCGATGAAGCCGGACCCAAAATCGTCGGCGTGACGTCGAATGGTCTCTTCGAGGATCTCCCTGAACGCGTCCACCTCCCCCGGGGAGAGGGCGATGTCTGAGACGCGCCCGGGGTCCCAGGGCTCGGGCCGGTTGAACGCCGTGGAGAAGGTGTCTGCGGCCAGGAACGAGACCTGATCCAGCCTCAGGTCGTGAGCCGCTGCGAGGATACGGGGCAGGTCGCGGAAGTTGCGCCGCTGCAGGACACAGCGCGCCGTCACGCGGAAGCGGGAGGAGATGGCACGGAGCGCAGCGACCCCCTCGGCCAGCCGGTCGTAGGCGCGCGGCACGTTCCGGATGGCGTCGTGGACCTCGCGGCCCCCGTCGAGCGAGACGATGACTTCGTCCGTCCAGCGCACAATGTCGGAGGCGTGGGGTTTCAGGAGCAGGCCGGTGGAGAGCAGGGTGATTTTAATGCGGAGGTCCCTGAGCAGTTCGCAGAGCGTCCAGAGGTGGGTGTGCATCAACGCCTCGCCACCGGAGAGCACGACCCGCTGCACGTTGAGTTTTCGGAAGGCGTCCACGTGACGGGCCAGGTCCTCGCGCGAGAGCTCCTGATGGTTCTGGTTGGCCTTCCAGATGTCGCACATGACACAGCGACAGTTGCACCGACTGTGAGGCATCAGCACCACCACCGGCAGGGCGAAGATGCGATGGGTGGTTCGCGTCAGCAGACGCTTCAGGATCTCGATGGGCGCGGGCATGAAGGCTCCCCGGAACGGTTCCACCGGCGTCCCTTTCCGAAGGGACGCCCCAGGCCAGAAATCACACGGGCAATGTAGGGCCGGCGCTGTCAGGTGTCAAGCGAATCGTGATGAGATATCGGGGATGAGATCGTGTCCCGGGGCGTGTCGTGGATGACAGATGACCAGGATTTTGCAAGGGCTGCTGACATTGCTGGCGTTCCTGCTCCCGTTCGAGGTGCGGAGGCCGGTCGTCTCCTTCGCCCCGTATATGGTCTTTACGAACCTGGAACTGGTGACGCTGCTGGTCATCGCCGTCTGGGCGGCGAGGGCTGGCGTGCAGAGGCGGATTCCCCCTTTGCCCGGTGGGCTGACCGCGCTGGTCTTGGCGCTGGTCGGTGTCTTTCTCCTGTCCGCTGCGACAGCCCCTGCCTTTCGGCTGGCGACGCTCAAGTTCACGTTGAGGATGGTGACGGGGGGCTGTCTCCTGTATGTGGTGGCCGTGGAAGGGATGCGCCTGAAGGCCCTGGTCGCGGGGGCAGCGGTCTCTTCGGCGGTGGGCATCTGGACCTGTCTGAGGCCAGACCAGACCACCTCTCTGGCCCTGCTGTTCCGGGAGCGGGAGTTTCTGATCGGGAACCATGTCCGGTTGAGCGGGACGTTCGAGTACCCGAACATCGCGGCGGCGTTCCTGGCGATGGCGTTCGTGCTCTCGCTCGCGTATTCGCCACGATCCAGGGGTCATTCTGAGCGTAGCGAAGAATCTCGCCTTTTAGAAAACAGACCCTTCGCGGAGTTTACCCTGAGCATGGTCGAAGGGCTCAGGGTGACAGCCTGGTTTGACCGTAAGTGGGTTTGTCGAAAGACGGCCGTAACTGCGCTCTGGATCATCGCCCAGGGCCTGATCCTCCTCGGCCTGATCATGACCCTCAGTCGGGGCGGTATCGCCGTGGCCCTGTTCGGGCTCTGCCTGGTCGCGGTGATCCACGCGGTCAGGGGCGGGATAGGCCCGGCCTTCCGTCGGCTCGGTCCGTCCCTCGCGGTCACGGTCCTCTGCCTGGCCGGGGTGTCTCTTTTCTATCCGCCTTTCCTGCTGCGCCTCCAGACCGGGGAGGACCGGGTGTGGTACAGCGCCCGGTACGAGACGCTCGAAGTGGCCCCGCTTTCCGCCGGGGGGCTTTCGACGGCAAAGGTGCGGGTCACGAACACGGGCCGCATCCCCTGGAGTCCGAAAGGGGATCACCCGTTCCGGCTCTCCTATCACTGGCTGGAGGCGCGGACAGAGAAGGCCATCCCTGGGCTTCAGGCGCGCACGGAACTGCCCGGAGAGGTCGGGGCCGGCGCGTCCGTGACGCTCACGGCCACGGTGGTCGCGCCCGCTGCGCCGGGGGACTATCTGCTCATGTGGGACATGGTACACGAGCGCGCGACCTGGTTCAGCCAGAAGGGGTGCCCTCCGGGGAGGGTCGCCTGCCGGGTAGGGGAGGCGTCCCGGGAGCGTCCCGGCCTGACAGGCCGGGTGGAGGCCCCGCCCGACCCCACGGCCCTGGAGGCGGAGTCGGTCAGTCGAACGACGCTCTGGCGGGCGGGGTGGGCGATGTTCAAACGGCATCCCCTTCTGGGGGTGGGGCCAGACAATTTCCGCCGGCTGTGGGGGCGGGAGTTCGGGATGGGCCGGTGGGATGAGCGGGTACACGCGAATAACCTCTTCATCGAGGTGGCGGTCACGACCGGCCTGCTGGGGGGGCTGACGTTTCTGGCGCTCATTCTGTCGGTGCTCCGGATGCAGGTCAGAGTCCTGCGGGAATGTGATGCGCATGAGGGGAGGTTCGCCGTCATGGCCGCGCTGTTCGGGGCCACGGGGGTCTTTCTCGCGCACGGGATGGCGGACTGTTTCATCGCCTTCACGCCGATCTACCTTCTGTTCTGGGCAGTGGTGGGGCTGTCAGCGAGGATGGCAAAAGATTGTGAAGCGTATCTCGTGAAGCGTGGGGAGGGGTGGAACGAGATACGAGATACGGGATACGGCTTATCTCAGGAGGTCAGCATCGCTATGGCGTTTTCAGCTCCGATTCACGAGACGGATCTCACGGCGGGGGTCTGTATCCTCGCACCTGCGGCGGCGCCCTATCGCGCAGCGGCGGAGCGTCTGCGCACGATCCTGGAGCAGGTTCTCCCTTCCCGCGTGGAGGTCCTGCCGGACGACGGGGCCGGTATCGAAGGCCGACACGCGGTGGCCCTGGGAAACGCGATGGACAGCGCGTTCCTGAAGACGCTCTATTTTCGCGCCTACGACCTGACGGATGGGGCGTGGCCCGGCCCGGGCGGATGGGTCCTGCGGACGGTCCCCCGTTCTCTGAGCGGCGTGGGGCACGTCCTCGTCGCGGGCGTGAGCCGGGCTGAAGAGGCCCCGGCTGCGGTCGAGGCCCTGATCGAGGCGATTGAATCCCGGGGGGACAGGCTGCCGTTCCAGCATCGCGTCCACCTGGGGCGATGGGCAGACCTTTACGCGGGCCCGGCGCAGGAACGGCTGGCCAGGGGGGACGGGGACCTGGAGCGGGAGCATACCGCCGGGGCGGGGGACTGGCCTTACATGAGGGCCGTGGGGGAGATCGGGATGCTGGCCATCCAGACGGGCATGGAGGAGCTGATGCGGATGTTCTGCCGGCAGGTCTGCCACTTCGCCCGCACCCGGTGGTTCGAGCGCCACCTGCCGGACCCGCCTCAGATCCACGGGTTTTTGCGCAGCCTGCTGCTTCCGTTCACGGTCCTGGAGAACCATCCGGCCATCCCCCGGCAGCTGCGGGAGGAGGCCCTGGAGGCGTTGCTGGGCATCTACCGGTCCACGGAGGGGGTTGCGCATTCGGGTTTCCTCGGTCAGGTGGGCCTGGACCGGGTGCGCCAGAACCATCAGACCCGGTCGGCCCTGGACCTCTTCTACGGAGGCCGCTACTTCTACCAGGTCCACGGTCTGGCGGAGGGACGGGCGTGGATGCGGTTCAGCGAGATCTTCTACGAGCCGCAGATGGGCTCCAACAAACCCGTGTGCGACTCGTGGGGGCATCAGTGGTCGGGGTCGCTGTTCAACACGGCGGAGTTCGCGCTGGCATCGGGCAGGATGGACTACATCGCGAGCCGTCCCTTTCTGGAGGCGGCGGACCGGGCGCTGATCGCGCACAGTTCGCTGGAAAGGGGCCCGCTGCAATACTTTCTGATGATGGCCATGGCCACGGGGAATGATGAATATCTGCAGCTCTGCGGGGTCTGGGACGAGGACGACCTGGTGAGACGGGCGGTGCGGGGGAGCGAGTCCCCGTTGCGGGCCTGGGTGACGGGCCGGCCGGCCAGGGAGCCCCGGAGGCTGGGGAAGGCCGGCGCAGCCCCGCTCTCGCGACTGTTCTACGATTCCATCGAGGGGTGGAGTTCCTTCACCCCCGAAGGGGTCTATTTGAGAGACGTGCCATTTGAGAAGACCTTCGACAAGGTCTTCTTTCGCTCCGGCTGGGCCGAAAGGGACGACTACCTCCTGCTGGACGGCATCTCCGGCGGGTCGCACTCCTACCAGGACGGCAACTGCATCGTGCGCTACACGGGCCAGGGCAAGTCCTGGTTCGAAGGGCGCATGGGATACGGGGTGGCCTCGGTGCGGGAGCACACGGGGGTGAGCGTGGCCGTGGACGGGACCGGTCCCGGACGGGAATCCCGGTATGCGGCGCTGCGATATTTGAAGGAGGGGGAGCGTCTCAGCGTGGCCGGGACGTCGATGAACTATCCGGGGCAGGCGGACTGGCATCGGCACATCGTCCACAGTCAGGAGGGGTGGTTCCTGGTGATCGACGAGGTCCGGGCCCTGCGGGAGGGGGAGTTCCTGGTCGAGGGGCACTGGCACGTGCGGGGGGAGGCGACGCTTTCGGACGGCGTGTTGCGCTCAATCCAGGAAGACGCCCGGCTGACGATGCGGCATGCGGGCAGCGGCCATCAGGATCTGTCTCCGGTGGTGTATGCCAGCGAAAAAGGGAAAACCCGCTGGGAGCAGCGATCCCTGAAGCGACTCAGCGCGGGCGAGGGCATCCGGTTCGCGACGCTCTTCTGGGCGGATGCGGTGGACCGGGCGAGGGACTACGCCCTGCTGCCGGAGGCGTCGGGCTACCGGGTCGAGGGGGAGGGGACGCGGGTGTCCATCTCTTTGAGGGAAGGCGTAGAGTCCCCTGAGGTCGAAGTCAGCAGGGTGGTCCTTCCGACCCCGGGACAGGTCGTCGACGCCTCGGATGCGGCTGCCTTCCATCCCCCGTCAGGACGCAGGATGAAACCGGCGTGGCAGGGGACGTGCGACGGGCCGGTGACGGCCCTGGGGACCCGGGAGGAGGGGTGCTGCGCGGGCGACGGCCAGGGCGGGGTCCGGGCCTTCGACCCGAAGGGTAAGGCGATCTGGACCGCACACCTCTCCGGCGCGATCCGGGCCGTGGCGGCCCTGAAGGACGGTGGCCTCGTGGCCGGGGGGGATGCCCAGAAGATCTACCGCCTGGACGCCTCCGGGAAGGAGGTCTGGTCCCATCAACTCCAGTGGCAGCCGATGAACTGGGACTACTGGACCCGGAAGAACTGCGTGGTGTTGAGCCTGGCCGCCGGGGACGTGGACGGGGATGGCAGGGAAGAGGTCCTGGCGGGCTGCGCGGACCGTCACATCTACGCCTTCGACGACCAGGGCGGCCTGCTGTGGCGCTCGGCCTGTCAGTGGGGGCCGCCCACCTGCCTGGGCCTGGCGCGGCTGGAGGAGGGCAGGGAGATGCAGGTCCTGGCCGGCATGGCGGACCCCTCCATCTTCGGATGCATCCGGGTCTACGGGGCGGACGGGGCCTGCACGCGGACGCTGGCGCGCCCGGACATCGTGTGCTGGGCCATCCCCTCCTGGATGAAGTGCCTCCGGGTCGCAGACCTGGACGGGGACGGCCAGGCCGAGGTGATCGCCGGGGTGGACACGAACCATCGGCAACTGATCGTCTACCGGAGGGATGGGGAGATTCTGTGGGACGCAGACCTGGGGGGGGGAGTCCTGTCGGTTGAGGTGGCCGGGGACCGCATCCTGGCGGGCGCGGCGAACGGGTTCGTGCAGGGGTTTGCGGCGGACGGACAACGGCTGTGGAGCCGGTTCCTGGGGGAGCCTGTGGTGGGCCTGGCCCCGGACGGCGCCGGCGGGGGCCTGGCCGCGCTTCAGGGGGGGGCTGTCCTGGCCCTGAATGACGCCGGAGAGGTTCGCGCATCGGCGGAAGGCGCGGGAAGGGTGACGGCCTCGGCGTGGGCGTCGCGGGGAGGGGGACTGGGGGTGGGACGGGAGAGCGGGGCGATAGAACATTACGTTTCGTAAGACGGCGTAGGCAGACTTTTATGACCATCGACCGCGCCATCCGGCTCTGCCTCTACGCGGCGCTCCTGGCCACGCCTCTGGTGTTCGACCCGGGGCTTTACCACGTCTTCGTCCTGGACAAGGCCGTCCTGCTTCGCGCGCTGGTCTCCGCAGGGACGGTTCTCTGGGCGGTGAAGGCCGTTCGGGGGGAGGGGTGGGGCTGGAGGCGGACGGGGCTGGACAGAGGGGTCCTGGTCGTTCTGATCGCAGCCCTCGTGGCGACGACCTTCTCTGCCTCCTCCCGGATCAGCCTGATCGGGTCCTCGACCCGGCAGGAGGGGCTGGTCGCGCTCGTGAACGACCTCCTCCTCTTTTATCTTGCCTTTCGTTTTCTGAAAGACCGGCCACAGCGGGTCGCAGGGATGGTCTGTCTGGCCGGGGTCCTGGCCGCCGGCTACGGCATCCTCCAGCGGCTGGGGGGGGACCCGCTCTCCTGGAGCGAGCCGGTCTGGGCGCGTGTGACGTCGACGTTCGGACAACCGAATGCCCTGGGGGCCTACCTCGGCATGGCCCTGCCCATGATCCTGGCGCTGGGGATGACGAGACCGGAAGGAAAAGTGCAAAATGAAAAATGTAACGAATCCTCACTTTGCACTTTGCACTTTGCACTTTGCACTTTTTATTTCCTGGTCGTCGGGATCGGCCTGCTGCTGACCGGGAGCCGGGGGGGGTGGATGGGGGCTGGCGCGGGGTTGACCCTGTTCGGGGCGCTGACCTGGCCGGTCGCTTCAGGGTCGGCACGCCGGCAGGCACTCTTCTGTGCCGCGCTGATGGTCGTCGTGACAGGGGTCTTCTGCCTGAACCCCGGCCTGTCGCCGGTCCGGCGCATCGGCTCCACGGTCCAGATCGAATATACCGGAGAGGGACGCTCGGTCTCGTTCGACGGCACGGCGCGGGAGCGGCTGGTCACCTGGCGGGCATCGTGGAAGATGTTTCTGGACCACCCCCTGTCGGGCGTTGGGCCGGAGATGATGCGGGAGTTTCTGCCGCGCTCCCTTTCGGCGGAGGACCCGGAGACGGAGGCGGACCGGGCGCACAACCTCCTGCTCCACGAGGCGGCGACAAAGGGGCTGATCGGCCTGGGGGCCCTGGTCTATCTCCTGGTCGCGCTGTTCCGAGCCGGCGCCTTTTCACAGACTGTTGCCGGAGAGGGTCGCATTCTGAGCGCCGGATTCCTGTCGGCGATCCTCTGTTACGTCGTACAGGGCTTCGTGGGGTTCGGATGGCCGGCCACGACGGCCCTGTTCTGGGTCGCAGCGGCGATGGTCGTGGGCCCTCACCCCCAGGACTCCCGATTTCGGGTTTCGGATTTCGGAAGTTCGAAGGTCGAAGTACGAAGTTCGAATGAAGATTCGCACCTCGTCATTCGCCATTGGGCAATCCGCAATTTAGGGGTTGCCCTGCTCATCGTCTTCGCCCTCGCAAATGCGGGGCTGGCCGTCGCGGCCTACCGGGCGGACCTGATGTATGCGAAGGGCATCCGCCTGATGGAGGCGGGAGAGATCGAGGCCGCGCTGAGCGCCTGCCGCTCCGCAGGACGGACCTATCCGATGAGTTCGGAATACCTGGCCGGCCTGGGGTTGCTCTCCCATCGGGCCGCTGAACGGACCGGCGACGGGCGACGGCTGCCGGAGGCGGAGGCGGCGATGGCCGGGGCCGTGGGGATGGACCCGGAGGACGGGCATCTGTGGGCATGGCTGGGGATGATTCGCGCAGCGCGTTTCCGGGCAAGGGGGGATACGACCCTGGCCCTCGCTGCGGCGCAGGCCTACCGGGAGGCGGTCCGGCGGGTCCCGAAAAACGCGGGGGTATTCATCAATCTCTCCAATCTTTTCGTGGAGACGGGGCAGAGCGCGGAGGCGGTCCGGGTCTGTGAGGAGGGGGCGGAGCGGAACCCCCGCTCGACGGAGATCCTGACGGCGCTCGGTCGCGTCCATCAGGCCCGTGGAGAAGGGGAGGCGGCTGCCAGGGCCTTCCGCCGCGTGGTTGTGAGAGAGCCCGCCAACGAGGCGGCGCACCAGGCCCTGGGCCGGATCGCCTTCGAGCGCGGGGACTTTGAGGGGGCGGCGGAGGCATACCGTACGGCGGCGGAGTTGGGTCCAGAGAGCGCTGCCCGGCAGAACGACCTGGGGAGCGCGCTGTTCCGGGCCGGCAGGCCTGAGGAGGCGGCGCAGGCGTTCCGGGCGGCGCTTCGAATCGCCCCCGGGGACGCCTATGCGCGGGAGGTTCTGGAAGCGATCCCGGCGCGCGACTCCGTCCGGGCAGAGGGGACCCTCCCGGAGGTCCCACGGCTGCCGAGGGAGGCCGTCATCGACCTGCGGGACCCGGCGCACCGCCGGTACCTGCGCCAGGGCTGGTCCTACACGGAGACGTGGGGGACGTGGGGGACCGGGGAGGCGTCGGAGGTGGTCTTCTCCCTGAAAGGCGTGGCGGAGGGGGCGCTCATCGTGCGGGCCACGGCCCCATCTCGCCCAGACCCGGCGCAGGGGATGGTCGTCGTGCTGAACGACCGTCTCCTGGCGCGATGGACGTTCACGCGGCCGGCGTGGGATTGGGAGACTTTCCGGGTCCGGGTCCCGGCCGGCGCCTTCCTGCGCGGGGTCAACCGGCTGACGTTCCGCTACGCCCGCCACGGCCCGGCCACGCAGGAGGACCCGAGGCCGGTGGCCGTGGCGTTTGAGAAGATCGCGCTGGGGCCGCCGTAAGGAAAAGACGTGGATCGTGGATCGTAAAGACAAAACCCGTCTGGTGGGGAGGGGACGAATCACGAATCACGAACGACGAATCACGAACTCAGGAGGTTCCATGCAATACCGACAGTTCGGAAAGACCGGCTGGCAGGTGAGTGAGATCGGCCTGGGAGGCTCCTGGTTTTATGGTCGGCCGGAGATGGGGCTGAAGCCGGTCTCGCACGGCGTTGAACTGGTCGAGCGTGCCCTGGAGCTGGGGGTCAACTACTTCGACACGGCCCCGCTCTACGGCAAGGGGCGCAGCGAGGAGGTGCTGGGGGTCGCGCTCAAGGGGGTGGCGCAGCCTTACTACCTGGCCACCAAGGTGGGCTACTTTCCGGAGCCGTTCGACTACACGCGGGAGACGGTCTGGCGGGGGTTTGAGGCCAGCCTGAAGCGGCTCCAGCGGGACCGGGTGGACCTGCTCCAGGTCCACGAGGCGGAGAAGGCCGGGTGGGAGGGGATCTTCGGCAAGGGCCGGACGCTGGAGGCCCTGCTGGAGATCCAGGCGCAGGGGTTGACGCAGCACATCGGTCTGACTGGCTCGGACCTGGGGCTGATGCGGGATATGCTGAAGGAATCGGACGTATTTGTGTCGGTGATCACCTTCTGCAAGTACGACCTGCTGACGCAGGAGGCCAGGGAGGTCCTGGTTCCCACGGCGGCGGAGGGCGACGTGGCCGTGATCGCGGCCTCCCCCCTGCACGCGGGCCTGCTCGGGTCCAAGCGGGACCACTGGATGGGGCAGGGGCGCTTCTCCGACCTCTACGACAAATTGAAGCGCGTGGAGGCCCTGCTGGCCCACGAGCCGGAGGACATCACGCGCATCGCCCTGAGATACCTCCTGTCGGACCCCAGGGTGAAGATCCTCCTCTCCGGCGTGTCCACCGTCGAAGAGCTGGAGGTCTCGGTCTCGGTGTCCGATGGAAAGGTCCTGTCGCCGGAGTTCATCGAAAGGATTGAGTCATTATGAAACCCGTTCGTCTCGGATTCATCGGCCTGGGACACATCTCCACGCACGCCCACCTGCCGGGCCTTGCGCCCCTGGTGGAGGCGGGGGAGGTGGTCCTGCAGGCCTTCTGCGACGTCAGTGAGGAGAACGTCAAGAAGCAGGCCGAGGTCTTCAAGCCCGGGGCCGTGTACACCCATCCCCACGCGATGCTGGAGCAGGAGGACCTGGACGCGGTCTACGTCTGCATCCCCCCCACGCTCCACACCGATGAAATCCTGATCGCCGCCGGGAAGGGGATGGCCGTGTTCGTCGAGAAGCCACAGAGCCTGGACATGGCCCAGGCCGTGCGGTTCGACGCGGCCATCCGGAAGGCCGGGGTCGTGTCTCAGGTGGGGTTCATGAGCCGGTACTATCCATCGGCGGAGAAGGCGCACGACCTCCTGAAGGAGCGAACTGCCCGGCACGCCCAGGTCCAGCTCTTCTACAGCGGAAAGCCGGTCCGCTACTGGACCAGCCGCTACGAGCTGTGCGGCGGCTCGTTCGTGGAGAACACCATTCACACGGTGGACCTGCTGCGCTATTTCCTGGGGGACATCACCCACGTCTCGGCGTTCTATGTGGCGCGCAAGCCGGGCGAGGGGCCGGAACCGATGAACCTCCCGCACGTGTACAACGTGAACTACCGGTTTGCCGGCGGGGCCACGGCCAACTGCACGACCTCCCGCGTGCTGACAAACGTGAAGGCCTCGCGCCGCGAGGTGTTGGTCGTGAGCGACGACTCCCTGATCGAGTGGTCCGGGCAGAGGGTGGTGGAGAACGGAGAGCCCGTGTACGACGTGGCCGAGAGGGTCAACCCCTTCGCCCTGCAGGCCCGCGCCTTCGTGGAGGCCGTGCGCGCGGGCGACCCGGGTCGGATGCGGAGTTCCTACGAGAACGGGATGAACAGCCTGGCCTCGGTCCTGGGGGCCAATGCCTCTGCCGAGCGGGGCGGGCAGGTGGTCGCGCTGGAGGACTTCATCGCCGGAAAGGTGTCGTGGACGCCAGAGAATTCCTCGGCAGGGTCGTAACGGTCCAGATTGACAGGCCCCTCGGCTCCCGGCATCCGGGGCACGGGTTCGTCTACCTGCTCAACTACGGCTACGTCCCCGGCGTCCTGTCTCCCGACGGGGAGGAGCTGGACGCCTATGTGCTGGGCGTGTTTGAACCTCTTGCCGCGTTTGAAGGGAAGTGCATCGCCGTCGTCCATCGGACGAACGAGGACGACGACAAGCTCGTGCTGGCGTCGGAGGGGAGGGCGTATAGCGATGAACAGATCCGGGCGCTGACGGAGTTTCAGGAGCGGTTTCACACCTCTGTCATCATCCGGTGATAGCGGAGGAGGGCATTAAGAGTCCGAGGGTCAATCCAGCCTGTAAGAGCCGAAAATTTTGATGTGATCTCCTTCGTCCCGCCCGACGCGGTTTCCGCAGGGGCAGAAGACCTCCGGCCCTTTCTGGACGGTGAAGTCCTCCCGGATGCGCTCCTTGAGGCAACGGACCAGCTTCCCCTTGCCGACCTTGAGGTATTTGAAGACCTTCTGGTTGCACCTGTTGCACCGGACGATCATGATTCGGGTGTGTTCGGCCACGGGAGGGACGCCTCCTGATGCTCAGGGCTTTTATGAAACGAAAAGCGAACCGCGTAAAGATAAAGATTTCCGACCCCGTAGCCTGGAGATAAATCTTCTCGCTACAAAGAAGCCGTGAGTCCGCTTCAGCGGACTTCGTATTCCTATCGCGGGAATTCATTCCCGCGCAAACCAGAGCGAGGTTGACCATGCCTGTTCGATTCGCGTTCGTGGGGTTTCGACACGGTCACATTCAGGACCTTTACAAACGGGCTATGAACCTGGAGGAGACCGAGGTGGTCGCGGCGTGCGAGGAGGACGCGGCCGCGCGGGAGGAGGTTTCGACGAAGGGGGGGGTGAAGATCACCCATGCCAACTTCGAACGGATGCTGAAGGAGACCCCCTGCGATGTCGTGGCCGTCGGGGACTATTTTGGCAGGCGGGGAGCGCTGGCAATCCGGGCGCTGTCCGAGGGGAAGCACGTGATCGTGGACAAGCCGCTCTGCACCCGGCTGAGCGAACTGCGCGAGATCGAGCGGCTCGTCCGCGAAAAGGGCCTGAAAGTGGGCTGCATGCTGACGATGCGGGACTCCGCCTACACCCTCGGCGCAAGGGACCTGATCCGCCGGGGGGAGATCGGAGAGATTCACGCCATCGCCTTCGGAGGGCAGCACCCCATGCTGCTGGGGTCCCGGCCGGGGTGGTACTGGGAGGAGGGGAAACACGGGGGGACGATCAATGACATCGGCATTCACGCCGTGGACGCCCTCCCCTGGGTCACGGGACTCCAGTTTGCGAAGGTGAACGCCGCGCGTTGCTGGAACGCCTTTACGCCGGAGCGTCCGCATTTCAAGGACGGGGCGCAGATGATGCTGACGATGGACAACGGATGCGGGGTCCTCGGAGACGTGTCCTACTTCATGCCGGACGGCGCGGGGTATTCGCTCCCATTCTACTGGCGGACGACGTTCTTCGGGCGGGAGGGCATCCTCGAAATCTCCACCACGGGGAAGGAGATCCGCCTGGTCCGAAAGGAAGACAAAGAACTGAGGTCGCTGCCGCTTCCAGAGGGCAATCCGGGAGGATACCTGAGGGCCTTCCTGAACGACATCCGGGGAGAGACCCGGGCGGATGCGCTGAACACCGGGGAGGTGCTCCGGGTCTCGCGGACCGCCCTGGCCATTCAGAAGGCTGCGGACGAAGACGCGCACGATGTGGACCTGACGAAGCCGTAAGGGGGTTCAGGAGCACGACCATGCAGAGATTCCAAAAGGGTTTCGCGGCGGTCCACTGTCCTTCTCCTGGGGCTCCCTCTCCTCCTGTACGGGGCCGCCCTCAATCCCTATTTTTTCCCCAAAATGTACGACAGCATCACTTACTATTTCGGCGCCACGGCCCTGGCTGAACGTGGCGCCTTTCAATTCCAGGGGGAAAGCATTGGACGGTGGCCCCCCGGGCTTTCAGCCTTGCTGGCGATCCCTTTTTTTCTTGGTCTGGAGTCGGTCTGGGTCGCAAAGCTCATCATCTTATTGTGCGTGGGGGCAGGTCTTGCGCTTACCCTTCGCCTCTTCGAGAGAGAGGATCGCCCCCATCCTCTCCTCATCGCGCTCCTGTTCGCGCTCCTCCCTCAGTCTTTTCTGATGGGTACACAGGTCCTGTCCGAGTGGCCCTACACCGCGATCTCCCTTCTGTTTCTTTACTTCCTGATCCTGCTGAAAGAGGGGAGACGGAATATCCCTTTTGCCGTCCTGACGGGCGTCCTCCTGGGGATGGCCTCGCTCACCCGGTGGCTGGGGGTCCTGCTGGGAGTAGCGGTCCTGGCGCAGTCCTTTGATAAGATGAGATCGGGAAGGGGGTTATCCAGGTTCCGCCTGGCCCTGCCGGAGGCCGTCGTGGCCGTCACAGGGGCCGGGATCTTCGGACTCTGGGTGGCGACGCACGTCCAGGAGCTCCAGATGGAGACCCAACCTGCGGATAATGTCGTTGGGACCATGCCGCTCCCCTTCTGGCCCTGCTGATCTTCGGGGGGCTGGCCCTGCTCATGATCTCGGTGACCACGGCCATCCTGACCGCCGCCGGAAAACCCGGCTGGGCCCTGGCCCTGACCGGGCCCCTCCTGCCGCTGGTCGTGGCCGGTCATCTGTTGCTGATCCCCCGCCTGGGGGCCGTCGGGGCCGCTCTCGCCACCACCCTGGTCGCCGGCCTGGGCGCACTGGCGGCCCAGCTGGCTGTCTACCGCCTCTGGCAGGTCCTCCCCTCCGCCGCCACCCTGGGGCGGAGTGTCCTGGTCTGCGGACTGGCCTACGCCCTGGCCGTTTTCTGGCCTGCGCCGGGCCCCTTTCTCCTGGTCAAGCTGTCCACGATGGGGTGCGCCATCCCCCTGGCCCTCTGGCTCCTGGGGGAGTTCAGCCCAGACGAGACCGCCCGGGTTCGCTCCATCCTCTGCCGCAAGAGGATCCCTTTACAAAATTCGCGTGAGGCCGCATGAGAACAGGACAACCGTTCTTCTCGATCATCGTCCCCACCCACGCCCGCCCCAGACAACTGGCCGTCTGCCTGGACGCCCTCACCGGGCTGGTCTATCCCCGGGATCGTTTTGAGGTGATCGTGGTGGATGACGGCAGCAGAACGCCGCCGGAAGAGGTGGTGGCCCCTTTCCGAGATCGGCTGAATTTGACGCTGCTGACGCAGCCGAATGCGGGTCCGGCCACCGCGCGCAACACGGGCGCCGCGAGGGCCAGGGGAGAGGTCCTGGCGTTCACGGACGACGACTGTGTGCCTGCCCCGGACTGGCTGGGAAGGCTGGCCGAACGGTTTGACCTATCCCCCGATCCCATGATCGGCGGACAGACGGTCAACATGTTCCCCGACAACCTGTATTCCACCGCCAGCCAGCTCCTCATCACCTACCTCTATACCTATTATGACACTGTTCACTCACGATTACCAAAAATTGACGCAAGATATTGTTTTAGCTGATATAAATAGCAGTTTTGGATTATCGCAGGAACCGCCTCTTAGAGAGCCGTATTCGTTGGTGAAGCTGACGCCTATATTTCAGGCCCGAAAGC
>SICM01000067.1 GCA_009694805.1 Candidatus Latescibacterota bacterium | reverse complement strand
CTCTATTTGAATCTTGCTCCCAGCCGTCTCCAGGAAGGACGCGGGCCTCTTTTCCTGCCTCCTGGCTGGGACACAATACCAGATGAAATTTTGAATTTCGATCTTTCAATATTTTCAATATCTTACACCTAAACCGATCACGAATGAGGAGACATCATGGACCGAATCCGGATCGGGCTGGTGGGGTGCGGGGGTATGGGGACGCGGCACCTGTACGGCATGCGGGAATTACGGCGGACAGGGCTTGCGAACGCGGACATCGTGGCCGTGTGCGACCCCAGGCGGGAGAACGCTGAGCTGGCCGCGTCGGAGGCGGAAAAGCTGTTCGACCGGCGTCCGGAGGCCTTCGCCAGCGTCGAGGAGATGGCGGAGCGGTGCCGGGGCCTGGACGCGGTGGACGTGGTGACCGAGCCCCATCTCCACCACGCCCTGGCCTGCGCGGCCCTGGAGCGGGGGCTGCACGTGATGGTCGAGAAGCCGATGGGGCTGACGGTGAAGGCCTGCCGCGTCATGATCGAGGCGGCGGCCAGGCACGGACGGAAATTGTCCGTGAACGAGAACTACCGCCGGGACCCGGTCAACCGGCTGATCCGGCAGGTGATCGACAAGGGGTTGATCGGCAGGCCCTACCAGATGGTCCACCACTCCGTGGGTGGGGGAGACCGCATCGTGATCACGCCCTGGCGTCACCTGAAGGCGCGGGGGGGGATCACGCTGGATGTGGGGGTCCATTTTGCGGACATCATCCTCTACTACCTGGGCGATGCGGCGTCGGTCTTCGGGAGCGCGGAGGTGGTGCGGGAGGTGCGCCACCGGCCCGCGACCCCGAATCGCCCGTACGAACTCCACAGGCGCCGCCTGGCGGAGATGGAGGAGACGGTGCGGCCCACGGCGGAGGACGTGAGCGTGGCGACGATCCGGATGGCGGGCGGCGCGGCCGTGGACTGGCGGCTGGACATGGCGGCGAAGCGGCTGGGGTATTTCAGGCGGGCGGTCTATGGGACGCAGGGGGCCATCGACTGCCCCGGGGAGCGCAACGGCCATCCGGCCACGTTGCACCTGGAGGACCGGGAGAAGCCGCTGACGGGGCGCGAGATCCTGGAGGTGTTGCCGGACTTCGAGCTGGACCCGGTGACGTCGGCGCTGTTCGGGAGGCGGGCGATGGACTATCCCTTTCCGCCCGACGAGGCGGATATCAAACTCCTGGGGCTGGAGTATCACGAATTCGCGGAGGCGATCCTGAACGACCGGCCGCCGGAGGTGGATGGGGTCGCGGGTCTGAAGGCCGTGGCCCTGGTCTACGCCATCCTGGAGTCGTCGGTCGCGGGGACCTCCCTCCGGCTCGAAGATGTGGAATCGGGGAAGGTGGATGCGTATCAAAGAGAGATTGATGAGGCGATAGGATTATGACCGACCAGGACATCGCTCCTCTGATCGAGGAGCTGAAGGGACAGGTGGAGGGGGAGGTGCGGTTCGACGAGCTGTCCCGCATCCTCTACAGCACGGACGCGAGTATGTACCAGATCATGCCCATCGGTGTCGTGGTCCCGAAGCACAGGGGGGACGTGCTGGCGACGGTGCGCGTGTGCGCCCGCCACAGGGTCCCGATCCTGCCGCGTTGCGCCGGGACGAGCCTGGCCGGGCAGACGGTGGGCCGGGCCGTGGTGATGGACATGTCGAAGTATATGAACGCGATCCTGGAGGTCAACGCGCAGGAGCGGTGGGCGCGGGTGCAGCCGGGCGTGGTGCTGGATGAGCTGAACGCCCACCTGAAACCCCAGGGCCTGATGTTCGCGCCGGACGTGGCCACGAGCAGCCGGGCGACCGTGGGCGGGATGGTCGGGAACAACTCCTCCGGGGCGCGGTCGCTGATCTACGGCAAGACGATCGATCACGTGCTGTCGCTGGAGGTGATCCTGTCGGACGGGACGGAGACGGCCTTCGGGCCGGTTCCGGACGCGGAGTACGAGCGGAAGGCGCGGGGGGACGGGCTGGAGGCGCGGGTCTACCGGGAGGTGAAGCGGATCGGGGAGGCCCACCGGGAGGAGATCGAGCGCCGGTTCCCGAAGGTGCAGCGCCGGGTGGGGGGCTACAATCTGGACGAGGTGATCAAGGACCAGCCTTTCAACCTGGCGAGGTTCGTGACGGGGTCGGAGGGGACGCTGGTGGTGGTCACGGAGATCCGGATCAACCTGGTCCCCACGCCGAAGATGAAGGCGCTGGACGTGATCCATTTCCGGAGCATCATCGACGCCCTGGAGGCCACGACTGCAATCCTGGAGACGGGTCCGTCGGCGGTGGAACTGACGGACAAGATGATTCTGGACCTGACGAAGGAGAACGCCGAGTACGCCCGCGCCCGGACGTTTCTCCACGGGGACCCGGAGGCGATCCTGGTCGTGGAGTACTACGGGACGTCCCAGGAGGAACTGGTCGGCAAGCTGGAGGACCTGGAGGCGCGGATGAAGGCGAGGGGGATGGGCTACGACTATGTGCGGGGGGTCACGGCGGCGGAGCAGGGGAATGTCTGGAAGGTGCGGAAGGCGGGCGTGGGGCTGCTCATGGGGATGAAGGGGGACGGGAAGCCGGTGGCGTTCGTGGAGGACTCCTGTGTCCCGCCGGAGCACCTCGCGGCCTATGTCCGGCGGTTCGACGAGATCGTCCGGTCGCACGGCACGGTCGCGGCCTACTACGCCCACGCCTCGGTGGGGGTGCTCCACATCCGGCCCGTGATCGACACGAAGTCCCTGGACGACGTCCGGAAGATGCGCGCCATCGCCGTGCAGATCCGCGATCTGGTTCTGGAGTACGGCGGGGCGATGAGCGGGGAGCACGGGGACGGGCTGGTGCGGTCGTGCTGGAACGAGGTCATGTTCGGGTCGGAACTCTATGAGGCGTTCCGGGAGGTGAAGCGGGCCTTCGACCCTCACGGCATCATGAACCCCGGCAAGATCGTGGACGCGCAGGACATGACGGAGAACCTGCGCTACGGCTCGACCTATCGGTCTCAGGACATGAAGACCTACTTCGACTTCTCCGGGGACGGGGGGTTCCACCGGGCCGTGGAGATGTGCAACGGGAACGGGGTCTGCCGGAAGAAGATCGAGGGGGCGATGTGTCCGTCGTTCATGGCCACGCGGGAGGAGAAGCACTCCACGCGAGGCCGGGCCAATGCCCTGAGGGCGGCCATCGCCGGGCAGATGTCGCTGACGGACCCGAGGCTCTACGAGGCGCTGGATCTCTGCCTGGAGTGCAAGGCGTGCAAGTCGGAGTGCCCTTCCAACGTGGACATGGCCAAGATCAAATACGAATTCCTGGCGCACTATTATGAACGGCACGGGACGCCGCTGCGGGCGCGGATGTTCGGGGGCATCGCCCGGCTGAGCCGGGTCGGGTCGGCGTTCGCGCCGGTCTCCAACTGGGTCATGGGGAACCGTCTCCACCGCTGGCTGCTGGACCGGTTCGTCGGGATCGACCGGAGGCGACACCTGATGCCGTTCGCCCGAAAGACGTTCATGAAGTGGGCGGGAGAACAGGGGGCAGGGGTCAGGGATCAGGTATCGGGAGGGGGCCGACACCCGACACCCGACACCCGACACCCAGAAGTCGTGCTGTTCGCCGACACCTTCATGAACTATAACTATCCGGGGGTGGGGGTCGCCGCGTACAACCTGTTGCGCAAGGCGGGGTTCGAGGTGGTCGTTCCGGACCGGCCCTGTTGCGGGAGGCCGATGATCTCGAAGGGGATGATCCGGGAGGCGCTGGACAACGCCCGACGAAACGTGGAGATCCTGTACCCCTACGCGGCGCGGGGGGCGTTCATCGTGGGCTGCGAGCCGTCCTGCATCTCGGCGCTTCGGGACGACTACGTGGACCTCCTGCGGAGCGAGGAGGCCCGGACCGTGGCCCGGCAGTCGGTGATGATCGAGGAATTTCTGCGGGACCGCCACCGGGCGGGGGAGCTGAAGCTGACGTTCTCGGGCGCGAAGCGGCGAGTGCTGTTGCACGGCCACTGTCACCAGAAGGCGCTCACAGGGACGGGCGCGGCCCTGGAGGTGTTGCGGCTGCCGCCGGGGTTCGAGGTGGAGGAGATCGACTCGGGGTGCTGCGGCATGGCCGGGTCCTTCGGATACGAGAAGGAGCATTACGATGTGTCCATCGCCGTGGGAGAGGACCGGCTGTTCCGGGCGGTGAGGACCGCGCCGGACGCGGAGATCGCGGCGGCGGGCATCTCCTGCCGTCAACAGGTGCTGCACGGGACGGGCCGGCAGGCCCGGCATCCGGTGGAGATCTTGATGGACGTCATATTGTAGGGGCGTATTGCATACGCCCCTACATAAAACGGGGACATTCCATGACGCTTTCTGAACGTCTTGCTCACTACGCCTGTTCTCTCACCTTTGACTCCCTGCCGGGCGAGGCCGTACACGAGGCGAAGCGCCGCGTGATCGATTCCCTCGGCTGTGCGATGGGGGCCTACCACAGCGAACCGGGTCGCATCGCCCGGATGCTGGCGCGGACGGCCACGTGTAGCCAGGGGGCCACGGTCCTGGGCGTGCCCCACCGTTCGACGCCGGACTGGGCAGCGTTCGCCAACGGCGTCCTGATCCGGTATCTGGACTACAACGACACCTACCTGTCCAAGGAGCCGGCGCATCCCAGCGACAACATCGCGGCGGCCCTGGCTGTGGGGGAGGCCAGGGGGTGCGACGGGAGGGCGTTTCTCACGGCCATCGTCCTGGGGTATGAGGTCCAGTGCCGGCTGTGCGACGCGGCGAGCATCCGGGCGCATGGGTGGGACCACGTCACGTATGGGTCCTTCTCCACGTCGCTGCTGTCGGCCAAGTTGATGGGGCTGGACGAGCGGGCGACGGAACACGCGCTGGCCCTGGCCGCGGTCCCGAACAACGCCCTCCGGCAGACGCGAGCCGGGGAGCTGTCCCACTGGAAGGGGTGCGCGTTCGCCAATGCGTCGCGCAACGGGGTCTTCGCCGCGCTCCTGGCGGAACTGGGGATGACCGGACCGTCCCAGGTGTTCGAGGGGGTGTTCGGGTTCCACAAGCTGGTGTCCGGGCCGTTCGAGCTGGGGCCGCTGGGGGGCGAGGGGGGGCGGGGGTTCATGATCAACCGGACGAGCATCAAGTTCTTCCCGGCGGAGTACCACTCGCAGAGCGCCATCGAGGCGGCGCTGGCGATGCGGGGGGAGGTCGGGGACGTGGAAGACATCGCCGCCATCGACATCCAGACGTTTGACGCAGCGGCGGACATCATCGGCGGGGAGCCGGAGAAGTGGCGTCCGAAGAGCCGGGAGACGGCGGACCACAGCCTGCCTTACTGTACAGCGGTCGCCCTGGTGGACGGGATGGTGGGGATGGATCAGTTCTCGGAGGCGCGGATCGCGGATGAGCGGCTGATCGACCTGGTGCAGAAGGTGAAGGTCCACCGGAGCGCGGAGATGAACAGGGGGTATCCGGAGGGGATTCCGAATCGGGTCGATGTCACCCTGAAGTCGGGGAAGAAGGTCTCGAAGCGGGTGGACTTTCCGCGCGGGCACGACCGGAACCCGATGACGGACCGGGAGGTGGAGCAGAAGTTCGAGGCGCTGGCCGAACCCCTGCTGCCGAAGCGTCAGGTCCGGGCGATCCTGGATGTCCTCTGGAAGCTCGAAGGGATGAAGGATATTGGGCAGATTGCACCGATGTTTGAGGTGTAGAGGACCTGGCAAAATGTTCACGTACGAAAGGTGGTCAAACCGTAGATGAACAACGAGCCGAACAAGATTATCTACTCCATGGTCGGAGTAGGGAAGTTCTACAACAACAAGCCTGTCCTCAAGGATATCTATCTCTCCTATTTTTACGGCGCGAAGATCGGGGTGATCGGGCTGAACGGTTCCGGCAAGAGCTCCCTGCTCCGGATCATCTCGGGGGGGGATAGAGAGTTTGTGGGGGAGACCGTGCTCGCGCCCGGGTACACGGTCGGGTTTCTGGAACAGGAACCGAAGCTGAACGACGCGAAGACGGTCCGCGAGGTCGTGGAAGAGGGCGCGCAGGCGACGGTGGATCTGCTGAAGGAATACGAGCGGATCAACGAGAAGCTCGGCGAGCCGATGTCGGACGAGGAGATGGAGAAGCTGCTCGGAAAACAGGGCGCGGTGCAGGAGAAGCTGGACGCGGCGGATGCGTGGGACCTGGACAGTCGGCTGGAGATGGCGATGGATGCCCTGCGATGCCCGCCCGGCGACACGCCGGTGAAGGTCATCTCCGGCGGGGAGCGGCGGCGCGTGGCGCTCTGCCGGCTGCTGCTGATCCAGCCGGACATCCTGCTGCTGGACGAGCCGACCAACCACCTGGACGCGGAGTCGGTCGCTTGGCTGGAACACCACCTCAAACAGTACCCCGGCACGGTCATCGCCGTGACGCACGACCGGTATTTTCTGGACAACGTGGCGGGCTGGATCCTGGAACTGGACCAGGGGCGGGGCATCCCCTGGAAGGGCAACTACTCGTCCTGGCTGGAACAGAAGGGGGTTCGGCTGGCGCAGGAGGAGAAGACCGAGTCCGAGCGGCAGAAGACGCTCCAGCGGGAGCTGGAATGGATTCGCATGTCGCCCAGGGGGCGTCAGGCCAAGTCGAAGGCGCGCATCAAGTCCTACGAAACCCTGTTGAGCCAGGAGAGCGAGAAGCGCGCGGGGGACCTGGAGATCTACATCCCGCCCGGGCCCCGGCTCGGCGGCGTGGTCATCCAGGCCCAGGAGGTGTCGAAGGGCTACGAGGACCACCTGCTGATGGAGGGCGTGACTTTTGCGCTGCCGCCGGGCGGGATCGTGGGGGTGATCGGGCCGAACGGCGCGGGCAAGACGACGCTGTTCCGGATGATCACGGGCCAGGAACAGCCGGACAGCGGGAAGGTCCGGGTGGGAGAGACGGTGAAGCTGGCCTATGTGGACCAGAGCCGGGACGTGCTCAACCCGGACAAGACGATCTGGGAAGAGATCTCCGGCGGCCAGGACACGCTCCAGCTCGGGACGCGGCAGGTCAACTCGCGGGCCTATGTGGCGCGGTTCAACTTTTCGGGGACGGACCAGCAGAAGAAGGTCGGCGGCCTGTCCGGTGGGGAGCGGAACCGGGTCCACCTGGCCCGGATGCTCAAGGAGGGGGCCAACATCCTCCTCCTGGACGAGCCGACCAATGACCTGGATGTCAACACTATGCGGGCGCTGGAGGAGGCTCTGGAGAACTTCGCCGGGTGCGCGGTGGTGATCAGTCACGACCGGTGGTTCCTGGACCGGATCGCCACGCACATCCTGGCGTTCGAGGGGGAGAGCCAGGTGGTCTGGTTCGACGGGAACTACTCCGACTACGAGGCGGACCGAAAGGCGCGGCTGGGCGCGGCGGCGGACCAGCCCCATCGGATCAAATACCGTCAGTTGACGCGCGTTTAAGGGAGGTCTGATGTCTCGACTCTCCATCTCTTCTTGGAGCCTGCACCGGGCGCTGGGGCCGAGGTACCGCCCGGCGGAGGATGGCGCCGGCGGCCTGATCCCCGACGGCCTGCCCGGCGACCTGGACCTGCTGGACCTGCCCGCCCGGATCGCGGCACGGGGCATCCGGACGCTGGAGGTCTGCCACTTTCACTTCCCCAGCCTTGACGAGGGCTATCTCGCAGACCTGAGGGCGGCGCTGGAGGGGGCCGGGGTGGCGCTGTTCAGCGTCCTGATCGACGCGGGGGACATCACGCACCCGGACGAGGCCGCGAGGGCGCGAGAACTGACTTGGATACGCGCCTGGATGGAGGTGGCCGGGCGATGCGGGGCGACCCACGCCCGCGTCATCGCCGGGGATGCGGAGGTCCCGGCGGGGGATGGGGAGGAGGTCCTGCGCCTGAGCGCGGAGAATCTGCGGGGCCTGGCCCGCTTCGGGCGGGACCGGGGGGTTCGGGTGATCACGGAGAACTTCCGGCCTCTGACGCGGCGGCCGGAGTCTCTCCTGAAGGTCCTGGACATGTGTGAGGGGGAGGTGGGGCTGTGCGCGGACTTCGGGAATTTTAAGGGATCGACCAAGTACGACGACCTGGCGGCGATCCTGCCGCGAGCGGATTCCGTCCACGCCAAGGCGCACTACCCGGCCGCCGGGGAGATGGACCGGGGGGACTTCGTCCGGTGCATGGACCTGGTGCGGGGCGCGGGGTTCGACGGCCCCTATTCCCTGATCTTTGACGGGCCGGGGGATGAGTGGGAGAGCCTGGCGGAGATCCAGGAGGTCGTGGAAGCCTATCTGGAGATGCCATGAACTATCGCGAACTGGGAAAGACGGGGGTCGTGGTTTCAGAGGTGGGGCTGGGGTGCAACCGCCTGGGGGAGCCCGACCATCCTGAGGAGCACTGGACCGGGCTCGTGGAGCAGGCGGTCGATCTGGGGGTCACCCTCTTCGACAGCGCTGAGTCCTACAAATCGGGGCGGAGCGAGGAGATCCTGGGACAGGTGCTGGGCAACCGGGGGGACATGTGCGTTGCGACCAAGATGGGCGGTCCGAAAAGGGACATGTCCGCTGCGCGGGTGGTGGAGGCCGCGGAGGCCTCTTTGCAGCGCCTGCGGCGGGATCGGATCGATATCTATCAGATTCACAGTCCAAACCGGGAGGAGATGGAGCGATTCGACTGGGCGGACGGGCTGGCGAGGCTGAAGGAGCAGGGCAAGATCCGGTTCCGGGCGGTGGCCGTCAACAGCGCGGCGGATGCCCTCTGGCTGATCGAACAGGGGCTCGTGGAGGCGCTGCAGGTCACCTATAACCTGTTCAACACCGAGGCGGAGGAGGGGCTGTTCGACGTGGCTCAGAGGCAGGGGATCGGGCTGCTGTGCAGGCTCCCGCTGGCGCAGGGCATCCTGACGGGCAAGTTCCGGCCCGGGGAGGTCGTGCCGGAGGGGCATCGCGCCCACCGGGCCCACCACCGGATGGCCGAGCGCATCCAGATGGCCGACGACCTGCACGGGGTCGGCGCGGCGTACGAAGGGGGCCTGACCCGGATGGCGCTCCACTTCAGTCTGACCCCCCGGGCCATCTCCGCGATCATCCCAGGCGCCCGTACCTCCCAGCAGCTCGCGGAGAACGTCGCTGCCTCCAGTGTCCTCGGGCTGCCCGATGCGATCCGTCAGGAGATCGATCGGGTGCGGGCGGGATGGAAGGTGTAATGGACCTGAAATCTGGACACTGTTCACTCACGATTACCAAAAATTGACGCAAGATATTGTTTTAGCTGATATAAATAGCAGTTTTGGATTATCGCAGGAACCGCCTCTTAGAGAGCCGTATTCGTTGATGAAGCTGACGCCTATATTTCAGGCCCGAAAGCTTTCTGCCGAGGTTTTCGGGGGGCATAAGTTGGGAATGGTAAGTGAACAGTGTCGAAATCTGGATGTCCTTTCTGGCTCATGAAGAACGGCCTGATGGCCACGTATCCTACCCTGAAACAGGACCTCGTCTGCGGGGTCGCGGTCATCGGAGGGGGGATCACCGGGGCGCTGGTGGCTTACCATCTCATCCAGGCGGGCGTCGATACCGTTCTGGTAGATAAGCGGGACATCGGCCACGGCAGCACCAGCGCCAGCACGTCTCTGTTGCAGTACGAGGTGGACACCCCTGCGACCTGATCGAACGGGTGGGAGAGGCGCACGCCGTGCGGAGCTATCTCCTCTGTCTGGAGGCGATCGGCCGGATTGAGGAGCTGGTGAAAGAACTCGGAGATCCCTGCGGGTTCGAACGGAGGAAGAGCCTGTATCTGGCGAGCGCCAAGCGGGACGTGGTGGATCTGAAAAAGGAGTACGAGGCGCGCCGGAGGTGCGGGATTCACCTGGATTTTCTGGATCGGGCGGACATCGAGGCGCGCTTCTCCTTCAGCTGTCCCGCCGCCCTGTTCTCTTATGACGCAGCGCAGGTGGATGCCTACCGGATGACCCACAGGCTCATTCAGAAAGCGGCCGGAGAGGTGTTGCATGCCTACGACCGCACGGAGGTGAAAGGCTACGATTCGGGCCGCAACGGGGTCGTGCTGACGACCGACCGGGGGTGTCGCATCCGGGCGAAGAAGGTGGTCTTCGCCACGGGGTATGAGTCCTACCTCAAGCAGAAGGTCGCCCGGTTGAGGAGCACCTATGCGCTGGTGAGTGAGCCGATCAAGACGTTCACGGGCTGGGATGAAAGGTGCCTGATCTGGGAGACGGCCCGGCCCTACTTCTACCTTGGCGTCACGTCCGACGGCAGGGCCCTCGTGGGGGGAGAGGACGATCCCTTTTACAGTCCGGTCAAACGAGATCTGGCCCTCGGGAAGAAGTGCCGGAGGCTCCAGAAACGGTTCCGCGCCCTGTTCCCGGCCATCGATCTGGACGTGGCCTACACCTGGGCGGGGACGTTTGCGGAGACGAAGGACGGGCTGGCCTACATCGGAGAGACCGGCGAATTTAAAAACGGCTACTTCGCGCTGGGCTATGGGGGGAACGGGATCACCTACAGCGTGATCGCCGCGGAGGTCATTCGCGATCTGTACCTGGGCCGGAAGAACCGGGATGCGGAGATCTTCCGGTTCGATCGATAGCCGGGTTCATCCGAGATGGGAGACGATGCTACGACGGGAGACAGACTCCAGGGCCGCCCGGCTGCGGGCCCTCATGAAGGCCGGGACCGTGGCCATGCCCGGGGCGTTCAACGCGGCCACGGCCCTGCTGGCGGAGCGGGCGGGGTTCGAGGCGCTCTACATCTCCGGGGCCGGGATCGCCAACGGGGTCGCAGGGGTCCCGGACATCGGGCTGCTGACGATGGATGAGGTCGTGCGGCAGGCGGGCTACATCGCCGTCGCCGTGCGCCTCCCGTGCCTCTGCGACGCGGACACGGGGTTCGGGGAGCCGCTCAACGTCTACCGGACCGTGCAGGCGTTCGAGCGGGCGGGCGTGGCCGGGGTGCATATCGAGGACCAGCAGGCCCCCAAGCGGTGCGGCCACCTGTCCGGAAAGACGCTGATCGCGCCGGACCACATGGCGGAGAAGGTGTCTGCGGCGGCGGAGGCCCGGCGGGACCCGGACTTTCTGATCGTGGCCCGGACGGACGCGCGGGGCGTGACGGGGTTCGACGACGCCGTGGCGCGGGCGCACGCTTACCTGAGGGCCGGGGCGGACGCGATCTTCCCGGAGGCGCTGTCGTCACGGGAGGAGTTCGCCGAATTCGCCCGGCAGGTGAAGGCCCCCCTCCTGGCGAATATGACGGAGTTCGGAAAGTCCCCCTATCTTTCCGTGGACGAATTCGCGGCGGTGGGCTATGCCCTCGTGATCTTCCCGATGACGGCCTTTCGCGTGGCGATGAAGGCGGTGGAGCAGGTCTACGCGGAACTGAAGGCCACGGGGTCCCAGCGGGGGGGCCTGGACCGGATGCAGACCCGGCAGGAGCTGTATGATCTGGTGCGTTACCGGGACTACGAGGCGCTGGACAGGCGAGTGGGGGGATATAAGACCGGTGATGCGTGACGGGTAGCGCGGCGATTCATTGCCGTGAGCGTGATGGGTGACGAGGAACGCGGCGATTCACCGCCGCGTGAGCGATGGGTGACGATTAGAAAGGGTTCTCTCATGCCAGACGAAAAATCCTACAGTCCGGGCCTGGAAGGGGTGGTCGCCGGCATCTCCTCTGTCTCTGAGGTCGATCCGGAGAAGAGCATGCTGATCTACCGGGGCTACGACGTTCACGAGCTTGCGGAGCGGGCGACCTACGAGGAGGTGGTCTATCTCCTGCTGATGGGAAAGCTGCCCAACCGTAAGGAGCTGTCGGAGTTCACCGGGTTCATCGGCCACGAGCGGCACATCCCCGGCGACCTGATGGACATGATCCAGGCGTACCCGGACACGGCCCACCCCATGGACGCGCTGCGGAGCGCGGTGTCTGCGCTGGGGCTGTACGACAAGACGACTTCGGACCTGTCGCACAATGCCACCGTCGAGAAGGCGATGAAGCTGATCGCCAAGATCCCGACGATCATCGCCGCGAGCCATCGGTTCCGGGCGGACCTGGACGTGGTGGACCCCGATCCCAGGATGACCTGCGCGGAGAGCTTCCTGCATCTCCTGACGGGGAAGAAGCCCGATCCGCTGGCCGTGCGCGCCCTGGACGTGTCGCTCGTCCTCTACGCAGAGCATAGCTTCAACGCCTCCACCTTCGCCGCGCGGGTGACGGCCTCCACGCTGTCGGACTACTACTCCTCCATCGTCTCGGCCATCGGGACGTTGAAGGGGCCTCTGCACGGCGGCGCGAACGAGGAGGCGATCAAGATGATGCTGGAGATCGGCAGTCCGGCGAAGGCCGAGGCGTGGACCCTGGAGGCCCTGGCGAAGAAGCGGCTGATCATGGGGTTCGGGCACCGGGTCTATAAGAAGGGGGACTCCCGCGTGCCGATCATGCGGAAGCTGGGGCAGGAGTTGGGGGAAAAGCTGAATCAGCCGCAGTGGCACCAGATGGCGCAGATCATCGAGGAGGTCATGTGGCGGGAGAAGAAACTGCCGCCCAACGTCGATTTTCCGTGCGGCTACGTCTACTACATGCTCAAGCTGCCGATCCCGCTCTACACGCCGATCTTCGCGGCCAGCCGGGTTGCCGGGTGGTCGGCCCATATCATCGAGCAGTACGAGCACAACCGGATCATGCGTCCGACGAACATCTACAACGGCCCCAAGGAGGTGACGTTCACGCCCCTGGAGCAGCGGCCATAGGTTTTGCGTTTGCGCCGATTTTGCAGGCAGGTTATATTTACAGGGCAGGCGAGAGATCGTCGGCCCTGTTTTTTTTTGACGGAAAGGACACCCTTTCGAGATTTCGCAATGGGAGGTGATTCCCGTGGAAGAAGAGGTCGAGCAGACCAGGGGGGCTGAGGCCCAGGTGGAGGTCCGAAAGATCGACGAGAACCGGTGGGAGATCCCCAGGTCGGGCGGGATGCGGGTGCCGGGCCGGATCTACGCGGACGACCGGCTGATGGCAGCTATCCGAAAGGATAAGAGCCTGGAGCAGGTGGCGAACGTGGCGCACCTGCCGGGGATCGTCAAGTATTCCATCGCCATGCCGGACATCCACTGGGGCTACGGGTTCCCCATCGGCGGGGTGGCGGCTACTGATCCGGAGGAAGGGGGCGTGATTTCGCCGGGAGGGATAGGATTTGACATTAATTGCGGCGTCCGGCTGGCGGCCACGCACCTGGAGTACGAGGAGATCCGGCCCCGTATGAAGGACCTTGTGACGGCGCTGTTCAACCGGGTGCCGGCCGGGGTGGGGGCGCACGGGGCGATCCGGAAGCTGTCCAGAGGGGACCTGAACCGGGTGGCGGTGAAGGGCGCGGGGTGGCCGGTGGAGATGGGCTACGGGTACGCGGAGGATCTGGTGAACTCGGAGGCGAACGGCTGCGTGCCGGGGGCGGACCCGGACCGGGTGACGGAACGGGCGATCGAGCGGGGGGCGGGGCAGCTCGGCACGCTCGGCTCCGGGAACCACTTCCTGGAGGTGGACGTGGTGGATGAGATCTTCGACGAGCGGATCGCGGAGGCCCTCGGTCTGCGAAAGGGGCAGGTCACGGTCTTCATCCACTCCGGTTCGCGGGGGTTCGGGTACCAGACGTGCGACGACTATCTGAAGACGATGCAGAAGACGGTCGCGAAATACAAAATTCACCTGCCGGACCGGCAGCTCGCCTGCGCCCCCATCGACTCGCCGGAGGGGAAGGCCTATCTGGCCGCCATGAACTGCGCGGCGAACTACGCCTGGGCGAACCGGCAGACGATGATGCACCTGGCCCGGCAGACGCTCCTGGAGACGTTGCAGATCTCCCCGAAAGACCTCGGCTTCCGGCTGGTCTACGACGTGGCGCATAACATCGCCAAGTTCGAGGAGCACGTGGTGGACGGGCGCGTCCGCCGGCTCTGCGTCCATCGGAAGGGGGCCACGCGGGCGTTTCCGCCGGGGCATCCGCAGACGCCCGCGTCCTATAAACACGTCGGACAGCCGGTGATGATTCCCGGGGACATGGGGAGGGCGTCGTTCGTCTGCTGCGGAACGCAACGGGCGATGGAGGAGACGTTCGGGAGTTCGGCGCACGGGGCGGGGCGGATGCTGAGCCGGACGGCGGCCAAGAAACAGGCGCGGGGCCGGTCCATCCACCGGGAGCTGGAGGACCGGGGGATCTATGTCCGGTCCACGGGCCGGGAGACGCTGGCGGAGGAGATGTCGGAGGCCTACAAGGATGTGGAGATGGTGGCCGACGTGATGCACCGGGCCGGGGTCACGCTGAAGGTGGCCCGGCTGAAGCCGGTCGGGGTGGTCAAAGGATAAACGCAGGTCAGGATCGGCCCTCACCCTCCCCCATACCCCTCCCTCTCCCGATGCCGGGAGAAGGAGGGGGTTTTCTGTTTTTGTATCCAGAAGGTGGTCTCGCGCGCGGCTTTCGCACCGCTGGTCAGATCCGTGATCGTCACCTGGAGCGTATAGTCCCCTTTTTTTTCCGTCTTCAGATCCAGCGCCGTATGGACCACTTCCTGCGTCGCCTCTCCGGCGGACTCGTAAGAGACCGTGATCTCGTTCTCTTTCTGGCTCCGTCCGATGAGCCGTCCGAGGCCCGACAGGACGAGGTCACCCACCCCTTTCTGCCCGCGCACCGTGTAATCGACCCGGTAGCGGGTCTTGCCCTGCGCATCGAGTTTGAGGTTGTAGACCTCGAAGTAGACGAAGACACTCTGGTCCGACCCAAAGGCCCGGGACGGCGCGGGGAGCGCGCGGAGCTTTCCTTTGACGAACCTGTCCAGTTGCGTGGCCGGGGCGATCTGCCTGGCCAGTTCGATGTCGCTGACCTGCAGGTCGTCTCCCTCATAGTCGGCCACGCGTAGGTTTTCCTGATACAGACTGGTCCGGCCGGTGTCGCCCTCGGTGATCTTGACCGCCAGGAAGTAGTCGCCTGGAGGCAGGCGGACCTGGATCTCGTCCAGGATCTCCTGCCTGGACTCCGGGAGGACCTGGAGCGGGGAGTGTTCGGTTGAGCGGTGGACCTCCTGCCAGGCCCGGTCGTAGACGACCACCGTGCGCTGTCCCTGCCAGCTTTGCCCTGTTAGCTTGATCCCCTTGACGGGAATCCCCAGGTAGACCTCCACCTGCGAGGTATCCCGGCTCCCCCGGAAGTCCGCCAGGGACACGTAAGCGGGCAGGGGTTTCAGGGGAACGGGAGGGATATAGAGCGCAGGGATAACCGCCTTCACTTCGGTGAAGACCTTCTCCGGCGTGTACTCCCGCAGGCGCGCCAGAAGCCCCAGTCCCGCAGCCCCCTGCTTGCCGGATGGCTGGAAGACCTTCGGGGTCGGGGCGAAGTCAAAGGCGTCAATTAGAGACTCGTCTGTAAAGGTGAACTCGATGCCTCCGGAGATCCGGGCGTAGACCCAGCTCTCCCACGGCACGGCGGCGCTCATCCCGGCCGCGGGGATCGTGTAGCCCATGCTGTTGGCCCGCACTGGGTAGACCGGGCCTTCCATCAGCCCCATCTTGATCTCCCCAGACTGGTCCAGATGCGGCCCGAACCACCCATTCCGAGCGAGGTCCGTCGAGGCGTCTATAGGATATCGGACCCTCGTTGAATCCATCCCCTGTGACGGGTCGGTATTGCTCAGGACCCTGAAGATCTCTTTCATCGTGCGCGTATCCTCAAGGGCCGCAGCTGCGCCGTAGACGAACGTCGCCATCCTTTTTCGGACAGCCTGCACCTTCCAGTCCAGTCCCCCTTTGAAGTCCGTCCCCCCGGACCGCTGCCGGAAGTCCGGCGCGCCGTAGCGGATGTAGGTCTCCCCCCGCCGGTCCCAGGGCTTCTGGCCGCGCGAGAAGTGTGTGCGGGCCATCCAGACCCGGCGGTAGTGCTCCAGACGCCGGCGGTTGACGCCCTCGACCAGGTCCAGGTCCCGGCGCGCCCAGAACTGCCGCAGAAACTCCGGGGTCTGGTCCGGTTCAAGGGCCTGAAACCCCTCCACCACCTCCGAATTTCCCACCAGCGAGATGTCCTCGTAACAGGCCCGATCCTGCGGGCTGAGCCGGTCCAGATAGGCGCCAAAGGTCTCGTGCGCCTCTTTCAAACGTCCCCTTGCCAGATGGGCCTGCGCGAGAAAAGGGAGGAAATGAACCTCGACGGGTCGCCTTCTGAGCAGGGCCGCCAATTCCACGACCGCCCGGTCGTGGTCGCCAGCGCTCACCCGGAGCTCCGCCCGGCGCATCAGCAGGTCCGGGTCGTCGGGCAGGGCCTTGATGCCGCGGTCGCACCATTTGAGGGCCTCCTTCAGGCCGTCGGGTTTGGGTTCCTCCCACCGGGAGAGGGTCAGGTACGCTGCCTTGTAGGTTTTGTTGACCCGGATGAGCTGCTGCAATTCAAACTCCGCGCCCGGTTCCCCCAGGGCGTAGAGGGTCTGCGCGAGCTGGTACCGGGCTTCGGCGTGATTCCAGTCGCGCTGGATGGCCTCACGGAAGCAGGTGAGGGCCTTCCATTTCAGAGGCTTCGTTCCTGAAGTGACTGCGACCAGGCCGAGACCGAACCAGGCGTCCGCCGAGTCGTCGATCTTCCGCGCCCGCTGGTAGGCTTGTTCTGCTTCTTCGAGCCGATATGCCCTCAGCCAGAGGGTCCCCAGCATCCGGTAAGCCGGGGCAAAGGTGGAGTCGATCTGCGTGACCTGCGTGAACAGGACGAAGGCCTCTTTCGCATCCTGCGCGCTGAGGCGCTCCCCGGCGGCCTGCATGAGCGAATCGATCTCCGCCTGTCGCGGATGAGGCGGACGTTCCCTGGCATAGGCGGGAGAAGCACTCACCGTCCAGAGGGCAGAAAATACAAAGAAGATCAGGAGTTTTCGCGTGGGAATCATCTCTGAAGGGTCCGCGAGAAGGGAGACACCCCCTGGCGCGGGAATGAATTCCCGCGCTACCTCTAAGAAGTCCGCTGAAGCGGACTGAGGAGGTCTTTTAGCCCGGCGCAGCCGGGCTTTCTCTTCGTAGGGAGGAAATTCATTTCCTCCCTACAGGTCCGGAGGCTTTACCGATTCCGCTTTTCAAACGTCATCATCACCCGTCTACTCCACAATCCTTACCAGGGTCCACGCCGAGACCCGGGCATCGGCGCGGAGGGCGGACTGGTACAGGGAGTCGGTCTCCGCCTGCCGGGGATGGGGAGCGCGTTCCTTCGCGTCCAGGGATGAAAAGAAAATGTTCACCACAGAGAACGCGGAGAGGATCAGGCATTTTCGCACAGGTTCATCCTCCTGACTCTTTAGCGATGAGATTTTTCGCTGCTTCATGAACCGTTCTCCCGGAGCCTGAAGGTAGTTATAAATTTAATTAACCGCAAATGAAAATGAGAATTCTCTGACTCTGTTGACATTGCTTGGGAGGAGGATTATCTTTCCCCTGCATGGTTTGCGTTTCTGGCAGCGAAAATCTTTGTGAAGGGGGATGGGTATGTCTCTCAGCATCGGCATCGTCGGCCTGCCCAACGTCGGGAAATCGACCCTGTTCAACGCGCTGACGCAGGCGGGGGCGGAGGCTTCTCCCTATCCCTTCTGCACGGTGGACCGGAACGTGGGGATGGTGGAGATCCCCGATGAGCGGCTGCTTCGCCTGAACGACCTGCTCAAGCCGGTCTCCTGCACGCCCACGGCCATCCAGTTCATCGACATCGCAGGGCTGGTGCGGGGGGCGAGCCAGGGGGAGGGGCTGGGCAACCGTTTCCTGGCGCACATCCGGGAGGTGGACGCTGTGGTCCACGTGCTCCGCTGCTTCGACGAGGAGACCGTGGCCCACGTGGAGGAAGGGGTGGTGCCGCTGCGCGATTCGGAGGTCGTGGAGACGGAGTTGATGCTGGCAGACCTGGAGACGTGCGAGCGCGGCATCGCCCGGCTGGGGCATCTGATCCGGTCCGACGCCAAACGGGTGTCCCGCGAGATTGTGCTGGAGCACGAGACGATGCTGAAGGCCCAGGAGGGGCTGAAGGCGGGGAGGCCGGTCCGTTCTATGACGCCGGAGGAACGGGAGGCCATCCGGGGCAACCAACTCCTGACGGCCAAGCCCGTCCTCTATGTGGCCAACGTCAACGAGGCGGAGGCAGGGGCCTCGGAGAATGCCAGGGTGGCGGCGCTCTGGGAACGGTACGGGCCGGACCGGGTGCTGACCATCTCCGCCCGGATCGAGGAGGAGATCGGGCAGCTTCCCCCGGAGGACCGGAGGGCGTTCCTGGCCGACCTCGACCTGAAGGAGACGGGGCTGAGCCGGCTGATCGTGGCCGGGTTCCGGCTCCTGAATCTGATCACGTTCTACACGATCGCGAATCAGAAGCTGCGGGCGTGGCAGGTGGTGAAAGGGACGAAGGTGGCGGAGGCCGCCGGGAAGATTCACTCGGACATGGAGCGGGGGTTCATCCGGGCGGAGGTCGTGGGTTTCGAGGATCTCGTGGAACACAGGACGATGGCCGAGCTTCACCACCGGGGGCTGGTGCGCACGGAGGGGCGGGAGCACGAGGTGCAGGACGGGAAGGTGATCCATATCCTGTTTCATGTGTAATCTGTGGTGAATTCATGTTCGATTGGCTTTTCGGCGAGGACTCGGTCTTCGACATGGGGGACCGGTACCCGGTCCTCAGTCGGGATTTCGAGAGCAACATCGAGGGGCTGTTCGTCGCCGGGAATCTGACGGGCAGTCCGGACATCAAGGCGGCGCTCAACACGGGGTACGACGTGGCGCGGCACATCGCCGGCCTGTCCCCGGCGGGGGAGGGGTGTGACTTCGACGTCGTGATCGTCGGGGGAGGGCCTGCGGGGCTGAACGCCGCGCTGGAGTTTCAGATGCTGGGACTCCGGTATCTGGTGCTGGAGCAGAAGCGGGTCCTGAGCACGATCCGGGCGTTTGAGGACGGCCTGATTCTCTACTACGCGGTGACGGGCGACCGGGAGGTGCGGGGCGATCTGCCCTTTCGGGAGACGACCGCCGGGGCTCTGCTTTCGGAGTGGGAGGGCATCCTGCGGGCGCGTGGGCTGAACATCCGCGAGCGGGAGGAGGTCCGGGATGTCCGCAAGGCGGGGGATGGGTTCGAGGTGGAGACCGACCGGGGGACCTGCACGGCGGGGCGGGTGATCGTGGCCGCTGGAAAGCTGATGGCGATGAAGAAGCTGGACATCGCCGAGGAGGGGATCAAAGCGCGGGTCGACCGGACGGAGATGCCCCACGCGTTCATGCGGGGGTGCGGCATCCGGCTCGAAAACACGTGGGACTGGAAGCGCACCCTGAAGCTGGGGCTGGTCTTCGTGGCGGTGGGGGCGTTCTATCTGATCAAGAAGCTGACGCCGGACTGGGTGAGGATGCCCGTGACTGTGCCGGTGATCGGGGGACGGGACCTGGCCGGGTTGTACCCTCTTCTGTATACCGCCGTGGTCCTCGGCTTCGGGACACAGGCGCTGCTCAGGTGGCGGCGGATCAACCCGTTCGACCGAATTCAGCCCCGGAAATATCTGATGCTGATGTTCTTCCAGGCGGTCTTCTTCTGCCTCCTGCCGGAGTTCCTGCTGCACAACTGGAAGGCCTACGGGCTGGTCTACGCCTGGCCGCTGACGCTCAGCCCGGCCACGGTCCCGGACTTCGTCCACGACTGGAGCCGGGCCCCCGACGGCACGACGCTCGATCCTTACCATTTTTATTTCTACTGGACGCTCTTTTTGAGTCTTGTGCTGATCCCGGTGGCGGCGCTGTTCACGGGCAAGCAGTACTGTTCGTGGGTCTGCGGGTGCGGGGGGCTGGCCGAGACGCTGGGGGACCGCTGGCGGCACCATTCGTCCAAGGGGCCGGAGAACATCCGGCGGGAGCGCTACCTGTTCTGGATCACCGGGGCCACGGCGGCGATGACGCTCCTGGTCGGGCTGGGCTACGACATCCGGGTGCATCTGGGCGGGGGGGTGAAGGTGGAGGCCGTGAATTACGGGGGTATTCTGATGGGCGTGTACACCTGGGCCATGGACACGTTCATGGTCGCTATCCTCCCGGTGTCCCTCTACCCGTTTCTGGGGGGGAAGGTCTGGTGCCGCTACTGGTGCCCGACGGCGGGATTCATGCACCTGGTCTCGAAGTGGTTCACAGAGCGGAAGGTGGGACGTTTCCGGATCGAGTCGCGAAAGGAGCGGTGCATCGCCTGCAATCTCTGCACCCGCTACTGCGAGGTGGGGATCGATGTGCGGAGGTTCGCGCTGAAGGGGGAGACGTTCGACAACGTGAACAGTTCCTGCATCGGGTGCGGCATCTGCATCACGGTATGTCCGACGGAGACGCTGGCCTTTGGGGCCGGGCCGCTGCTCCAGATTGAGGGGGTAAAAACATAAGGGAGGGGGCCATGCCTGTGCCGATCAGCCTGCTCGTGGACGACAGTTGCCCGTTGATCCACGTGTTACGGAACCACTGGGAAGACGTCCACGGACGTGTGCCGGAGACGGCGTACGGGACACGGCTTCTGGACGTGATTCCAAACGCCTTTCTGGACCGGTTCTGCGAGATCGTGGAGCGATGGGGTGTTGCGGGGAAGTTTTCGATTGTCCCGGCGCCGGCGGGAAAGGGGGACATTGTGCGGGGGATCGAGGGGTTTCCTCCGGAGACCACGCGGGCGTGGTGTGAGACCGTCAGGTCGCGGCTGAGCGGGCGTTTCGACTTCTGTCCGGAGGGCATCACGCACAATCTGGCGGTGGACCTGGAGACGGGGGAATATTTTCCACAGGGAGAGTCGAAGTGGTCGCAGACGCAGACGCGACAGACGCTGACGCCCTACCTGATCCGGGAGCTTCGGTATTTGAAGGACGCCGGTTTCGACGCCACGGGGGTCACTTCTCCCTGGGTGTTCGGGATCGAGGTGGAGGAGGAGTACATCGCCTCCATCGTTTCGGCGCAGAAGGCCGTGTTCGGGCGGGACTTCTCGTGGTACTTCCTCCACATGCTCCCCGATCAGCCGGAGAAGCGGCCGTGGGCCGCAATGCGGAACGGCGAGGCGATCCTGGTCTCCATACCGACCACCGTGCCGGACATCTGGTGGGAGACGATCGACTCGCCCCGCACGGACCGGGCGTTCGTCGCGTCCATCGCCGACCGGGCGATCACCGCTGACGGGGAAGGGGGAGCCGTGCGCCGCATCCTGGACGCCGGGGGATGGCCCATATTCCTGAGCCACTGGCAGTCGTTCTTCTCGAACGGCCTGGAGACCGGTTTGAGCGTCCTGGACGAGATCGGCAGGCGCATACACGAAAACCTGCGGGGAGAGGTCGAGTGGATGACCTGTATGGAGATGGCGCGAAAGATCAAGGATGAAGGATAAAAGAGGTGCGGCCATGACAGACTGAAGGGGTGAACTTCGGAAGCGGTGAGAAGCCGCATATATAATGAATGGGCCGCTCTTTCCGGAAAAGGAAGGGCGGCTTTCTGGTTTGGGGCAGTATTGTCCGGTTAGAAAATTGCTGTGATGAGGATTTGTCTTTGCCAAGGTCCCCATCGTTGCACGGCTAAGAAGAGTGTGACGGTCCGCCCCCCCAGCAGGCCCATCATAGTGGAGTCCAACGCCCGCTCTTTTCGAATGTCCC